>JALHMN010000079.1 GCA_022844005.1 bacterium
GAGCCGCGCCCCGCGGAGCCGCCACCGCCGCAACCGCCGGCGGTGACGGGGGAGGGCGCCCGTACCCGCCTGGTGGCGCAGAATGTCCGCTCCGGCGCGCAGGTCTATGCCAAGGGCACGGACCTGATCGTGCTGGGCGCGGTGGCGGCGGGGGCCGAGGTGATCGCCGACGGGCATGTCCATATCTATGGACCCTTGCGCGGGCGTGCGATCGCGGGTGCGTCGGGCGACAAGGAGGCGCGCATCTTCTGCCGCGCGCTGGATGCCGAACTGATTGCGGTGGCGGGGCGTTACATGGTCCACGACGACATTCCGGGTTCGGTCCGGGGCAAGCCTGTCGGCGTGATGCTCGAGGATGAACGTCTCGCAATTCGCGAGACCTGAGCGGCGATTTCCCGATCTGCAAGGAGACTAGACGGTGGCAACGGTCGTAACGGTGACTTCAGGAAAAGGTGGCGTCGGCAAGACGACGTCCAGTGCCGCGATCGGTACGGGCCTTGCGATGCGCGGCCACAAGACGGTGATCATCGATTTCGACGTCGGCCTGCGGAACCTCGACCTGATCATGGGTTGCGAGCGTCGCGTGGTCTTCGACTTCGTCAACGTGATCAATGGCGAGGCCAATCTCAGCCAGGCGCTGATCAAGGACAAGCGGGTCGAGAATCTCTTCATATTCCCGACCTCGCAGACCCGTGACAAGGACGTGCTGACGGTTCAGGGGGTTGAGAAGGTCCTGAACGACCTGAAAGGCCAGGGTTTCGAATACATCATCTGCGACAGCCCCGCCGGCATCGAGCACGGCGCGGTCACCGCGCTCTATTTCGCCGACGAAGCGGTCGTGGTCACCAATCCGGAGGTGTCCTCGGTCCGCGACAGCGATCGCATCCTCGGCATCCTCGCCTCGAAGTCGCGCCGCGCGGTGCGGGGCGAGGCGCCGGTAAAGGAACATCTGCTGATCACCCGCTACTCTCCCGCCCGGGTCGAGCGGGGTGAGATGCTGACGGTGAAGGATGTGCAGGACATTCTCGCCATCCCGCTGATGGGGGTGATTCCGGAGAGCACCGCGGTCCTGAAGGCGTCGAATACCGGAACGCCGGTGATCCTGGACGAGGAGAGCGAGGCCGGGATGGCCTACAAGGACGCCGTCGGCCGCTTCGTCGGCGAGCAGCGCGCCTTCCGGTTCATGGATGTCCCCAAGAAGGGGCTGTTCCAGAAGCTGTTCGGAGCGGCGGCATCATGAGCTTCCTCGACATCTTCCGGCGACGGCCCGAGGCTTCGGCGTCCATCGCCAAGGAGCGGCTGCAGCTGATCCTGCAGCATGAGCGAGCGGGCAGGGACGATCCCGAATTCCTGCCACGCCTGCAGAAGGACCTGCTGGCCGTGATCGGCAAGTACGTGGCGATCCGTGAGGACCATCTCGCCGTATCGGTTCAGCGCAACAGCCACAGCGCGGTGCTGGAGATCAACATCGAACTGCCGCCGAAGATGTGAGCGCAGGGACGAAGTCGGCAGGAATTTCTCAGGCCGCGGCACGATAGGAACAATTCAAGGTAAATTTTGCCGGTCGGACGCCGCCTCCTCAATTTATGAACATGCGGCGTAACCAATTGAGAATGCGACATAAAGCAGTCAAATAAGGGTTTGGCACACCGGTTGCTCTAGGACCTGCGAGGCGGAATGTCGCCTCACCCGAGGAGCAACATGACGGGTGTCCCATGGCAAATTCTCTAGTCCAGCTCAGTGCGACGTCACGCAGCAACCTGCTGTCGTTGCAGAACACCACCAGCCTGATCTCGCGCACCCAGGACCGTCTGTCGACGGGCCTGAAAGTCGCTTCGGCGATCGATGACGCCATCTCCTTCTTCCAGGCCCAGGCGCTCACCAATCGCGCTTCCGACCTGTCGGAGAAGAAGGACGGCATCGATCAGGCGATCTCGACCCTGAAGGCGGCATCGAACGGTATCGATGCCCTCGACAAGACGGTTCGCCAGCTCAAGGGTATCGCCCAGAGCGCCAAGACCGCGACGGTGACCGAGGCGGTCGACCTGACGGCGCAGTTCAAGGAACTGGCCAATCAGCTCGACCAGATCTCCAACGATGCGAGCTATCAGGGCCTCAACCTCCTGAACTCGACGGCGGCGCATCTGACGGTCGAATTCTCGACGGCATCGACTTCGGTGCTCTCGATCTACGGCCGAAACCTGCTGGTCTCCGGTCTGTTCACCGGCGGCGGCGCGGCGGCCGGCGATGTGCAGTCGAGCTTCACCTCCTTCGGCGCGGCGCTGGTCGGCTTCTCGACGGCCGGCACGACGGTGAGCGCGATCGATGATCTGATCAACTACCTGGAGATCGGCATCGACAAGCTGCGCGGTGCGTCCAAGGCGCTGTCCTCGAACATCACGTTCCTGCAGACCCGCCTGGACTTCACCAAGCAGTACACCAACAACCTGACCGAAGGTGCGGGCAAGCTCACGCTGGCCGACATCAACGAGGAAGGTGCCAACCTCGTCGCGCTGCAGACACGTCAGCAGCTCGGCATCCAGGCGCTCGCCTTCGCCGGTCAGTCCGAGCAGTCCGTGCTCAGTCTGTTCAACTAACGGAACAGCACCGCCGGTTGCTCCTCGGCAGGGATCCGGTCCGCGCCGTCCGGCGCGGACCGCTCTCAGCTTTTCGTGAGGCGATCCGGCGTTAGTTGGGTGCGAAGTCGCTTTTCAGCGTGTAGCGGCCGGTTCCACCGGCGGCATGCCGAATGCGAACGAAATAGGTTCCGGCATTCACCTGCCGCGCCAGCTTGGCGTTGTACCAGCCGCCGCTGTCGTCATCAGTGACGATCGGGGTGCCCGAGGCATCCTCGAGTTGCAGGACGACATCGCTCGGTCCGCTGGTCGACAGGGTGAGCATTCCCTTGGCGCTGAGGTTGGCCATGAACAGGTCCTCGTCGCCGCCGACCGCGATTTCGCCGTCGTCGCTGCCGGTTACGACGGTTGCCGTCGCGATCGTCCCGCCGTGATCATCCTCGGGCAGGGGCAGGCCGCTGCCGCCCGCAGATACAAACAGCTCGAACGTGTCGATCGGAACGAAGCCCGTGTTCGGCTTATAGGCACGCACCTGCAAGGCGCCCGGCTTCACCGTGCCGGCAACGTCGAACGTCACCGCGACATCGCTGGCCGTCAGCCGTTCGATACGCGCGATCCGGATATCGGGCCGCGCATAGATCGCGGGCAAGACCGCCGGATCGAATTTCGGGCTCGACAAGGTCAGTGTCGTGCTGCCGCCTGCCGTGACCAGCTTGCGCGCCTCCTGAACGGCCTGGGCTGCCGCGGCGACCGCATTCGCCACGTCATCTACCGACGCGGTCTCCACCGCTGCGCGAACCTGCGGCGGAGCCGCGACGTTATCCGCCAGGAGAAGCCGGAACAGGAAGGCTTCAGCCGCGGCGGCGCTGGCAAACCAGTTGCCGCCGACGCCTTCGATTCCGCTGTAGAACCGGTCCTGGTCGCGCTGCATCAAAATTCGCGAATTGCCGTTGGCGCCGAAAGACTTGGCGAGATCACTGACCAGAAGTGCCGTCCTGGCCCAGGCGATATCGCCCGGCGATCCGCCTGTGCCGAGAAGTGAACCTGAACTTCCGGTGGTGTCGACCCAGATCGATGCCCCGGTGCCTGGAGCGGTTTGCGCTTCCGCGGTGACGGTGCGGAGACCGGCGAGCAGGCCACCGATCTGGTTCTGGAACGCCGCTACCGCGGATGCGTCGTTTCCGCCGACGGTGCCGGCGGACACCTGGCCGGCAAGCAAGATGCCACCCACGACGATCGCCGCCCCACGCATTGCCTGCATCGCCATATCGAAACCCCCTGTGACTGAAGGGATTCTAGCCGATTCCAAGGGGATCGAGAAAGGGGGCCGTCAGCGCATGCAGCGGGCGGGCACCCAGACCCTGCTGCCCTTGCTGCCGGAGCCGATGAATTCGCTCCCGGTGCATTCGCCGGGCGATATGCCGATGGCGAAGATGCTGTTCACGCGGACGTCCGTGACTTCGACCTGCACCTCGCCGGGTTGTTCGGCACGCACGATCCCGCACCAGCCGGCATTGTTCGGATAGAGGCCGGGAGCAGTGCAGACGCGGCGCGAAACCATTCCCTGCGGCGCTGCCACCGCACTCGGCTGGGCGACGGGAGCCGCGACCGCCGGCGGCGCTGTCGCGGTGACCTGAGGCGGTGGGGCCGCCACCGTCCCGGCGTAGGGGTTGTAGACCTGCTGGTAAGGCGTTTGGGGTACGACAGGCGCGGCGGCGTAGACCGACGGTTGATAGGCCGATGCCCGACTGGCCGGTTGCGGGTAGGCCGGAACCGGCGCTGCGGGTGCCGCATATGCCGGGGGCCGCCCGGCAACGGCCGCTGCGTTCGCTGTCGGCGACCAGGGCGGAATGTAGCTTGAAGCAATGCCGGGCGGCGATGGGACCGGCACACCGACCGCCGGCACCGCGGCTGTGGGCGCCGCCAAGACGGGTGAAGCTGCCATCGGTGCCGGGGAGGGCGGTGCGGGCGGCGCGGGAGCTGCATAGGCGAGCGGGGCCTGGTAGACGGGCGCGGGCGCCTGCGTGGATTGCGCTGACTCCCGCGGGCGGGCCTGGGCCGGTTGGCTGCGCCGCTCGTCGATCAGGGCGCGGACCTGGCGGCGCGAAAGCTCGCGTTCGCTGACCAGCCGGTCGTTCTGGTAGAGAGCGCGGATATAGGCGCCGTCGCCGCGGATGACGATGAACTCACCATTGCGCCTTCCCTCGCTGTAGACGCCGACGACGCTGCTGCCGTCCGGGAAGGTGGTCGTGGCTTCGCCGTGCATCTCACCGCCGCGGAAGTTGCCTTCATTGCGTTCCGTCATGCGGTCGTCACGATACCAGGTCAGCACGCCGTCCCCGTCGAGCAGGCCGTTCTGGCAGCCGCCGGTCCAGGTGATGCGCTCGTTGCCCTTGGGGAAGGGATTGGACGTGGCGCAATTGCTTGTGGGGTCGGCGATCATGACCTTCTGCTGCGCCAGAGCGGGCAGTGCCCCGGCAACGAAAAGGCAGAGGACGACGAGACCTTTGTTCATGGCGAGGATGGTGTTGGGCGGAACGCTGGGCGTCAAGCCCTGTTGCCGAACAAGGGTCGGTGAATCACTGTATGCACATGACGGATGGATCCGCTTTGGAGACACTTCTGGCCGAGGTCGGGGCGTGCCGGGCCTGCGCGGCGGTGCTGCCGCTCGGTCCCCGGCCGGTGCTGCGCGCCAGCCCGACGGCCAGGATCGCGATCTGCAGCCAGGCGCCGGGTACCCGAGTGCACGAGACCGGCCTGCCGTTCAACGACCGATCTGGCGACCGCCTGCGCGACTGGCTCGGCATCGACCGCGCCACATTCTACGACGAAAGCCGGATCGCCATCGTGCCGATGGGCTTCTGCTATCCCGGAGTGAACCGGCGCGGGGGTGATCTTCCGCCGCGGCCCGAATGCGCACGTCTATGGCATGCGAGACTGTTCCCTTTGCTGCGGGTCGATCTGATTGTGGTGATCGGGCTCTATGCCATGGCCTATCATATGGGTCCCAAACGCAAGCCGAACCTTACCGAGACCGTGCGTTCCTTTCGCGACTACCTGCCCGACATGCTGCCATTGCCGCATCCTTCATGGCGCAATACCGGCTGGATCAGGCGCAATCCGTGGTTCGAGCGCGACTTGTTGCCTTGCCTGCGGGCGGAAGTGGCGCGACGCCTGTGATGCTGCGCGCCTTGGCGTTCCTGTTCCTCATTTCTCTGGCCGCGTGTGGCCCACGCGAACAGGGATTGGGCCCGCCGGTCGGCGGAGCGGCCCTCGCGCGCGATGGCTTCGTCACGACGGACGGCGCGCGGCTGCCACTGCGTTCGTGGCGGGACGAAGCAGTCGAAGCCAAGGTCGTCGTCCTGGCATTGCACGGTTTCAACGACTACGGCTCGGCCTGGGCGGAGCCGGCGGCCTGGTGGGCAAGGCAGGGTGTCGTCACCTATGCGCTCGACCAGCGCGGATTCGGCGAGGCGCCGGACCCGGGGATCTGGGGTGGTTCGGATGCGATGGTTCACGACGTGCAAGAGGTGGCGGCGGCCCTCCGGCGGGCGCATCCGGGATTGCCGTTGTTCCTCCTGGGCGAGAGCATGGGCGCGGCGGTGGCCATGGTCGCCACGACGTCCTGGTTGGAAGGGCGTCCGGACGGGCTCGTATTGTCAGCGCCAGGGGTCTGGGGCCGCGAAACGATGCCCTGGATCTATCGCTCCGCGCTGTGGGTCGCCGCCCACGCGATGCCCTGGAACCTGGCTACCGGCCGGGGCATCCGCGTGCACCCTTCCGACAATATCGAGATGCTGCGCGCGCTCGGCCGTGACCCGCTGGTGATCAAGGCAACCCGCGCGGATGCCATATGGGGGCTGGTCGACATGATGGATGCCGGACTGGCGGCCGCGTCCAGGATCAATGTCCCGACGCTCGTCCTCTATGGCGAGAACGACGATATCGTGCCGCGGCAGTCGGTCGAGTTGATGCTGAGGCGATTCACGGCGCCGTTTCGGCTGGCGCTCTATCCCGACGGCTATCATCTGCTGTTCCGGGATCTGCGCGGCGAGGTGGTCTGGCGGGATGTGCTGTCCTGGATGAGCGATCAGGCTGCACCCCTGCCGTCCGGGCGCGAGGTGCTGGAGCGGCCCGTCAGAATCGCAAGGTCAGCAGCGCGATCGGATTGAGGAGCTCGTAGAGTTTCTCGAACCGCTTCGCCGTCGTGCCAGGGTCCCAGCCGAGGTCGCGGCCGATCTGACCGAGCGTCCGCTCGCCGTTGACGCGTTCCAGGAGCGGTGCGAGACCGGGCGCGATCTCGCGCCGGATCGCATGTCCGTCCAGGTCCATCTTGAGCACGCCGCCCTTGGCGAGCGCCGGTACGAGGTGTTTGGCGGCGGGCCTCGCCATCGGGATGCCGTCCGCGCCCGCAGGTTCGGCGACGCGGCCGATGGCCTCGTCGCGGCGAGCCGCATAGACGACATGGGTCTTCATCGTGCCCGACAGATTCTCCGCGAGCGCCCATGCATCCACAGGCCGAAGGCTGCGCACGCGCCGTATCAATGCCGGATCGGCCAGCCAATTGGCCGGGTCGTACCGTGCAGGCTCCATGAAGGCGATCGGAGCGAGGTTGGCCCCGTCCAGCAACCCGCACAATTCCGGCACCGAGTAGGCCCGATCGCGCGGGTGCAGCAGCAGGTCGTACAATCCGGCGTCGGTACCGACGTCCCAGCCTTCCAGCAACGGGTTGCGGCGATACCAGTTGCTGGCCGGAAGGTCGCGAACCAGCCGGCGTGCCACAGACAGCCGCAGCGACAGATCGCTCTCCGGCGCCATCGCCCGCAGCGCGGCCTGCAGCGGATACACGCCGGTGCGGCCCAACGTGCCGTAGACCATGAGCCCGAGCGCGCCGCCGGCCGCGAGCACCGAGGCGAGGGCGGCGAGGCCGGCGGCGGGGTCTTCCAGGTGATGCAGCACACCGCAGCAGTCGATGTAGTCGTAAGGGCCGGGCGCGATGTCGGCGACATCGAGCAGCGATCCGGAAATGAAGCGTACGTTGTCGAGCCCGCGCGCCGCGACGCGGTCCTCCGCGATGCGACGGGAGGCGGTCGAAAGGTCGAGATAGGTGACGTTCGCGGTGAGGCCGCGATCCTTCGCGTGCTGGGCGATCATCACCGTCGCATCGCCCGTGCCGCCGCCGGCGACGAGGACGTTGAAGGATGATCTGGACCGCAGGCGGCCGGCGAAACAGAAATGGTCCACCTCGTCGAGATGGCTGGGCGAGCCCTCGACGAGGCGGTGTGCTTCTTCCTTCGGATCCCGAGCCGGGTAGGGGTAGGTCTCGTACTGGGCCCGGACGGGATCTGTGGTCATCGGACCTTGATGACCGCCTTGCCGACGACCTTGCGCGCCAGCAGCGTCTTCATCGCCTCCGGCACCTTGTCGAGGGGAAAGGTGTGCGAAATGTGGGGATTGAGCTTCCCCTCGGCGCACCAGTTCAGCAGCATCTCGAATTCCTTGCGCGCCGTCTCCGGCTCGCGCGCCGCGAAGGCGCCCCAGAACACGCCGACGACCTGGCAGCTCTTCAGCAGGATGAGGTTGGCCTTGGCCTCCGGGATGCGGCCGGAAGCGAAGCCGATCACCAGCAGCCGGCCGTCCCAGGCGATGGAGCGCAGGGATTCATCGAAGACATCGCCGCCGACCGGATCATAGATCACGTCGGCGCAATGGCCGTCGGTGATCTCCTTCACCCGGTCCCGGATCTTCTCCTTGCTGTAGTTGATGACGAACTCGGCGCCGTACTTCTTGGCGATCTCGAGTTTCTCGTCGGAGCCGCCGGTGGCGATCACCCTGGCGCCGAGCAGCTTGCCGAGTTCGACCGCGTTCAGACCGACGCCGCCGGTGGCGCCGTGCACCAGCAGCCATTCGCCCTTCTTCAGGTGCCCGCGATCGACCAGGGCATGGTAGGTGGTGCCATAGGTGACCGGGAAGGCGGCGGCCTGATCGTAGGTCACCTTGTCGGGGAGGGCGTAGACCTTGCTTTCCGGGACCACGACTTCCTCGGCGAAGGCGCCGTGCCCGCCGCTCGCCATCACCCGCTGGCCGACCTTGATCGACTTCACTTCGGGGCCGACCTCGAGCACCACGCCGCCGGCTTCCATGCCGGGACTGAAGGGGAAGGCCGGCTTGAACTGGTAGGTACCGGCGATGATCAGCGTATCCGGGAAATTGAGACCGGCCGAGTGCACGGCCACGCGCACGTCCTTCGGTCCCAGCGGCGCGCTCGGGACGTCTTCCAGAACCAGCGATTCCGGCGGCCCATAGGCCTTGCACAACACTGCCTTCACGGGGTTTCCCTCCAAATCCTTATGTCTCGCGGTGGCAGATAGCGCGAAAGCGAAAGCGCGGTCAAACGGGGGATCAGAAGACCGGCGCGCCTGGGCGGATTTCACCGACCGCCATTCCGTTGCGGTTGCGCAAGGTGGGGCGGGCGAGGCCGGCGACGGCATCGCTCTCCTCCGGGCGCAGGAGATCGAGTGCCCTGAGCGCTTCGATCAGCGCGATCTCGCCGGCGCGGCCGGTGCCGTCCGCGGTCTTCAATGCGATGCCGATGCCGTGATCGGGGAGGGCCGCGGCCCAGACGCCCTCGGCGCCGCCCTTGGTGGTGAACCGGCCCTTCATCGCGGCCATGAATACGGTATCGAAGCGGCCGGTACCGGCGACCATGTCGGGATGCGCCGCCATGGCGGAGAGGAGACGGCGTGCCGCCGTGGCCCGGTCGGCCGAAAGTCCCGCGCCGGTCGCCATGCGTGCCAGACCATGGGCGAAGGCACGGAGCGGCAGGGCGAATGTCGGTATGGCACAGCCGTCGATGCCGACCGGCGCATCCGGCATCCGCACGCCGGTGAGATCGCCGATGGCCGCGGCCACGCGCCGCTGCACGGCATGCTCGGCCCTGACGTAGCCTTTCGTATCCTCCTGCAAGTGGCGGCAATGGGTCAGCATCGAGGTGTGCTTTCCCGAGCAGTTGTTGTGCAGCGCCGAGGGTGTCTCGCCGCGGGCCGCCATGCCGCGTGTGGCCTCTTCGTTGGTCGGCCAGTGCGAACCGCATTCGAGCGCGGTGTGATCGAGGCCGATCCGCTCGAGCCATTTCGCCACGGCGGACACATGCTTCGGCTCGCCGCTGTGGGAGGCGCAGGCCAGCGCCAGTTCGTCAGGTGCCAGGCCGTAAGCGTCCGCCGCGCCGGTCTCGATCAGAGGCAGCGCCTGGATCATCTTGATGGCCGAGCGCGGGAAGACCGCCTGTTCGCCATCACCCCATTGGCGGATCACGCGTCCGCCCCCGTCGACGGCGACGACATGGACGAGGTGGCGGCTTTCGACGATGGCGCCGCGGGTGACTTCGACGGAAAGGGGTGCGGAGGCAGACATTGCCGCTATATACACGCCCTTCGGCGGAAGGCGGAGGTGCTGGTTTGCGCGGCTATTTCGGTGTCGGGGTCGAAGGCCTCTCGAAGGTGATGAACGCGGGCAACCTGTTCCGCTCCGCGCATGCCTTCGGGGCAGGTTTCGTCTTCACCATCAACGCCAACCCGAAGATCGCGCAGTCGCCAGCCGATACCAGCCGGGCGCAGGAGAACCTGCCCTGGTACAACTACGCCTCACCCGACGAGCTGACGCTGCCGGCCGGCTGCCAACTGGTCGGCGTGGAACTGCTGGACGAGGCGGTGCAACTGCCGAGCTTCCGGCATCCGCTGCAGGCGGCCTACGTGTTCGGGCCGGAACGCGCCTCGCTGTCGCCGGCCCTGGTGGCGCGTTGCGACCACCTGGTCAAGATCCCGACGTCCTTCTGCATCAACCTGGCGACGGCGGCGGCGATCGTGCTCTACGACCGCACCATCTCGCTCGGCCGCTTCGCCGAACGCCCGGTCTCGGCGCTCGGCAAGCCGATCCCGCCGGTCCCGCATGTCCACGGGGGCGTGCGTTTCCGCCGCCGCAAGGACCCGGATCGCTAAGCCGTCGCCGTGGTCTTCGATGCCTTGAGGCCGATCACCCGTCCCACATAGGGCGACGGAGGCAGGGCGGCGTGCGCGGCCTTGATCTCGGCCAGCCGCTCCAGGATATGCGGCTCCATGGCGGTGGAACGGCGGGTCTCCTGGCTGACATGCAGCGTGATCAGCTCGTTGGTCGCAGCGAGATAGCCTGCCTTCTCGTGATGCATCTCGTGCAGGTAGTGGATGCGCTTGGCATCGAAGCCGATGAGCCGCGTCGTCATCACCAGCGGATCACCGAGGCCGACCTCGCGATTGTAGGTGATGTGGCCTTCCAGCGAGAATGTGGTGACGTTGTACTTCCGCCGGTGTTCCCGGGTCAGGCCGCAGGCCGGGAAGAAGCCACTGGTCGCCTCGTCGAAGACGACCATGTAGTAGCCCATGTTCATGTGGTCGTTGTGGTCGATCCAGGCGCGCTCGACGACGGCGCGATGGGTGGTGAGTGGCGTCTCGATCATCAGGGTCGCATTCCGAACTTGGAGGGGCCGGCTTCGCGGAGCGGCGCGGCCAGGTTGACGAATTCGCAAAGCAGCGGGCGGGTGTCGCGCGGATCGATCATCTCCTCGATCCAGAAGCTCTCCGCCGAGCGGAACGGCGAGCGCAGCTTCTCCAGCCGCTCCTCGATCTCGCCGAGTTTCGCTGCACGGTCCGGCGCCGCATCGAGATCGGCGGCATAGGCGGCTTCGATTCCGCCTTCCAGCGGCAGCGAACCCCAGCGCCCGCTGGGCCAAGCATAGCGATAGGAGAGGCGGCTGCCGTTCTGGTGCGCCGCCCCGGCGACACCGAAGACATTGCGCACGATGATGGCGCACCAGGGCGTGGTGGATTGCCAGATCGCCGACATGGCGCGCGCGCCATGCCGGATCGTCGCCGTCTGCTCCGCCTGGCGGCCGATCAGAAAGCCGGGGCAGTCGACCAGGTGCACGACGGGCAGGTGGAAGGTCTGTGCCAGGTCGACGAAGCGGACGATCTTCTGGCAGGCATCCGCCGTCCAGGCGCCGCCATAGATCATCGGGTCGCCCGCCATCAGCGCGACCGGCCAGCCGTCGATCCGGGCAAGGCCGGTGATGATGGACTTGCCGAAGTGCTTCCCCATTTCGAAGAAGCTGCCGCGGTCGACCAGCGTCTCGATGATCGGGCGCATGCGGTAGGTCTTGCGCGTGCCCTTCGGCACGGCGGTGAAGAGCTTTTCGTCCCTGCGATCGGCCGGGTCGGTCTGCGGTCCGCGCGGCGGCAGGTCGTAGATCGAGGAGGGAAGGTAGGACAGGAAGCGCCGCGCCATGGCGAAGGCCTCCTCCTCGGTTTCCGCCGCATCGTCCACGGCGCCGGCCCTGCACTGGATTTCCCAGCCGCCCAGTTCCTGCTTGGTGACCGGGTCGCCGAGGCGCGCCACCACCGGCGGTCCGGCGACGAACATGGCCGACAGTTCCTTCACCATCACCGAATAGTGGCTGGCGGTGAGATGCGCCGCACCGAGACCGGCCACGGAGCCGAGACCGAGCGCCACGCGCGGTACCGTCTCCATGTTGCGGACAACCCATTCCCATCCGGAGACGCCCGGGACATTGGAGCGCCCGGTGGTCTCGATCGTCTTCACCGACCCGCCGCCGCCTGACCCTTCGATCAGCCGCAGCATGGGGAGGCGCAACTGGTGCGCCATCCGTTCCGCGTAGGTGTGCTTTTCCTTGATCGTCGCATCGGCGGAGCCGCCGCGCACGGTGAAGTCGTCGCCGCCGACCACGACGGTACGCCCGTCGACCATCCCCCGGCCGCAGACGAAATTCGATGCCTGCAGGTTCGTCAGTTCGTTCGCCGCGTCATACTCGGCCTTCCCGGCGATTGTGCCGATCTCCCGGAAGCTGCCGGGGTCGAGAAGTTTCTCGATGCGCTCGCGTATGGTGAGGCGGCCCTGGTTGTGCTGGCGCGCGATCTTGTCGGCGCCACCGAGGCCATAGGCAAATTTCTTCCGCAGCCGGAGCTCGTGCAGCTCCTTGTCCCAGGTCATGTGCGATTCCTCCGTTCGCGGAAGATGCCACGGCCGCCCGCGCCGTGGCCAGAGCGGGCTCAAAGCAGGGCGCGGATCCCGCCGAACGCGCCCTGGCGGCGCACGTATATGTTGAAGCCGAGCTTCTCGGCCGCGCCGGGCATGAAAGATTCGAATGTCTTCGCGACGTATTCGATACGCTCGAGGTCTGTTCCTCGTCGGCGACGGAAATATTTGTTCCAGAAGAAGAGATCGACCACGAACGAATCGAGCCAATGGACCGGCGTGGAATAGCCGACGATCCATTTGATGGAAGGGATGCCGCCTTCGTCGGAATCAAAAAGAAACTCGGCATTCTCATGAGTCATGAAGTCGCAGGAGCCGAAGAACACACCGACGATCTTCGAGCCTTCTTTCTGACAAACCCGGCGCAAGGTGTTGCGGATGACGAAGCGCTGGATCAGCTCGCCGTCGCTGCCGAGAATGCCGTCCCGGAATCCGTGTGCGGCGACGTAGAGGTAGTGAAAGCCCCACTTCTCGCCGATGCGCGTGACCACATCGCGGAAGCCGTCCTTGTTGTTGAACATCTCGTAATGATAGCCGTGCGGCGACCGGATCAGGATATCCGATAGAACATCGAACAGGCCGCGCACGCTGGTGTTGTAGTCTTCCCACCAGCGGCCTTCGATCACGGCGAGACGGAGCTTGTTCGAGGCCATTGAACAAAAATCCCCCGGAAGCAGCGGCCCGGGAGGGCCGCGCAATTCCGGGGGATACTAGCAGCGTCCTGAAAGATGCGGGATTTCCGGCCCCGCTCAGGTCACTTGGGTGCCATGCGCAGCGCACCGTCGAGACGAATGGTTTCGCCGTTCAGCATCGGATTCTCGATGATGTGGCGGGCGAGCTTGCCGTATTCGGTCGGGCTGCCGAGTCGCTTGGGGAAGGGCACGCTGGCGCCGAGCGACTTCTGGATCGGCTCGGGCAGGCCGGCCATCATCGGGGTGTGGAACAGCCCCGGCGCGATGGTGCAGACGCGGATGCCGACATCCATGAGGTCGCGGGCGATTGGCAGCGTCATGCCGACCACGCCGCCCTTGGAGGCGGAATAGGCCGCCTGGCCGATCTGGCCGTCGAAGGCTGCGACCGAGGCGGTGTTGATGATGACGCCGCGCTCGCCATCCTCGTTGACCGGCTGGCTGCGCGAGGCTTCCGCCGCGAACAGGCGGATGCAATTGAAGGTGCCGATCAGGTTGACGTTGATGACGTTGGCGAACTGTTCCAGCGGCAGGGCGCCTTCGCGACCCACGGTGCGGCCGGCGCGGCCGATGCCCGCGCAGTTGACCAGGACGCGCGGGGCGCCGAGCTTGCTCACCACCGCTTCGATGCCGGCCTTGACGCTCTCCGCGTTGGAGACGTCGACCTTCAGCCCAATGCCGCCGATCTCGGCGCCGACCTTCTCGGCCAGATCGCCGTTCATGTCGAACAGGGCGCATTTGGCGCCTGCCGAAGTCAACTCACGCGCGGTCGCCGCGCCGAGCCCCGAAGCCCCGCCGGTGACGATCGCGACCAGCCCCTTGAGATCCATCGTTCCCTCCATCTCCAACTGCAAAAATGGTTGTCGGCTATAACAGATCGCCCCTGGGCTGTCAGCGCCGCCGCCGCTATGGTCCGCCGCCATGCCGCTCGATCTGATTTTCATGGGCACGCCGCCGATCGCGGTGCCCACCCTCGACGCCCTGGTTGCCGCTGGGCATCGTATTCGCGCGGTCTATACCCAGCCGCCCCGCCCCGCGGGACGGGGCCACAAGGAGCAGCGCTCGGCAGTGCACGAACGCGCTGCGGCACTTGGCCTCGAGGTGAAGCATCCGCCGACCCTGAAGCATCCGGAGGACCAGGCAGCCTTCGCCGCACTCGGCGCCGACGCGGCCATTGTCGTGGCCTACGGGCTCCTGCTGCCCCGGGGCGTGCTGGAGGCGCCACGGCTCGGATGCTTCAATCTGCACGCCTCTCTGCTCCCGCGCTGGCGCGGCGCCGCGCCGATCGAGCGCGCGATATTGGCGGGCGATGCCGAGACCGGCGTTGCGATGATGCGCATGGAGGCCGGCTTGGATACCGGCCCCATCCTTCTGGAAAGTCGTGTGCCCATCGGGCCGCGGGACACGACGGCCATCCTGCGCGAGCGGCTGGGCATGCTGGGTGCCGGGCTGATGGTGCGTGGCCTCGAGGGGTTGATCGCCGGCAGCATCGTGGAGCAGCGGCAGGGCGAGGAGGGCATCACCTATGCCCGCAAGATCGACAAGGCCGAGGGAGCAATCGACTGGCAGCGCCCCGCCGCGGCCATCGACCGCCAGGTGCGTGCATTGAGCCCAGCCCCGGGCGTGTTTTTCGAGTGCGAAGGGGTTCGCATAAAAGTGCATGCCGCCGAACTGGCGGAAGGCGCGGGGCCTGCCGGCACGGTTCTGGACGCGAACGGTCTGGTTGCCTGCGGCGACGGCGCCATCCGCCTGTCGGTGCTGCAGAAGCCCGGGGCCAAGGCTCTTCCGATATCCGAGTTTCTGCGCGGCTTCCGGCTGGTGCCGGGAATGCAGCTCAGCTGATGCCGCGCTATCGTATCACCGTCGAATACGACGGAACCGAGTTGGTCGGCTGGCAGAAGCAGGGCGACGGCATCTCCGTCCAGGGCGCGCTGGAAGCAGCGGTGACCGCGCTCAGCGGCGAACATGTCGAAGTCTACGGGGCCGGCCGCACGGATGCCGGCGTGCATGCGTCCGGCCAGGTGGCGCATTTCGATCTCGCCCGCGACTGGCCGGTGCATACGATCGTCCGCGCGCTGAATGTGCATCTTCGTCCGCATCCCATTGCCGTACTGGATGCGGCCACGGCGCCGCCGGGCTTCCACGCACGTTTCTCGGCAACGCGGCGGCACTATCGCTATCGCATCGTCAACCGCCTCGGTCCGCCGATGCTGGACCGCCTCAGATCCTGGCACGTCATCAAGCCGCTAGATTCGGATGCGATGCATGCGGCCGCCCAGAACCTCGTCGGCCACTACGACTTCTCCAGCTTTCGCGCCGCCGAATGCCAGGCGAAGTCGCCGATGAAGACGCTCGACCGGCTCGATGTCCGCCGGGCGGGGCATGAGGTGATCGTCGAGGCCTCGTCGCGATCGTTCCTGCACAACCAGGTGCGCGCCATGGTCGGCACGCTCAAACTGGTGGGGGAAGGGAGATGGTCCGCCCGCGAACTCGTCACTGCCCGCGACGCGCGTGATCGCCGGGCGGCGGGTCCGACCGCTCCCGCCTGTGGTCTGTGCCTGATCGCGGTGGACTATGCCGATGCGGCGGGGAAAGAATACATTGAGAAAATTCTAGAATCTCAATGAATATTTCTAGTATGTGACAGTATTGTTTCAAATATTGACACTCTTCATCTTATTGATATTTGCGCCTCGTTAACTTTCTGTCGCGATAACTGCATCTGCGAAATTCATTCAACGAGAGCAGGATCGTGCCCGAACAGATCGGACGTGTCGCGGAACTCCTGCCGCCGGTCGTCGAGACCGAGTCCTGCGGCGCGGTCTACGATCGCTTCATCGCCGATCCGCATCTGGCGACGCTTGCCGTGGTGGCGGACGGGCGCGCCGTCGGGCTGATCAACCGCTATGAGTTTTTGTTCGCCTGGGCTTCGGAATTCGCGCGGGCGCTCTATGCACGCAAGCCCATTACTAAGCTGATGCAGCGGGAGTTCCTGTCCGCGGACGAAGGGTTGGACGTCGATCTGCTGCAGAGCCAGATCCTGGCCGACAATGTCGATGCGCTGGTGCGCGGCTTCGTCGTGACGCGTGAGGGACGCTATCTCGGCGTCTGTACCGCTCACTCGCTGCTGCGCCTCACCGTGTTGAGGTCCGAGCGGCGCAACCGGGAGATCGAGGCGGCGCGCCAGGAAGCGGTGGCGGCAAGCCGAAGCAAGTCGCAGTTCCTCGCCAATATGAGCCACGAATTGCGGACACCGCTCAACGCCATCATCGGCTTTGCCGAGATCATCCGCGGCGAGCTGTATGGGCCTGCGGGTGTCGCGCGGTATGTCGACTATGCATCTGACATTTACTCCAGCGGCCAGCACCTGCTCTCCATCATCAACGACATTCTGGACATGGCGAAGATCGAGGCGGGGCGGATGGAGCTGCGGGAGGGCTGGCTGCAACCTGCCGATGCGATTGCGTCGACTCTCCGGATCGTCGCTGAACAGGCACGGCTCGGCAGCATTCGGATGCTGGTGGAAAGCGACGCTGCCTTGCCGCGGCTGCTGGCCGACGAGCGCGCGCTCAGGCAGATGCTGCTGAACCTTCTCTCGAATGCGATCAAGTTTACCCCTGCCGGCGGTCGCGTCTCCGTCGGGGTGTGCCTGCACCGCGACGGTGGCATTCGGTTCAGCGTGGCCGATACGGGGATCGGCATGTCGCCCGCCGAAGTAGAGCGGGCTCTGCACCCCTTCGGGCAGGTCGATAGCGAACTCAGCCGCCGGCACAACGGCACAGGGCTGGGCCTGACTCTGGTCCAGTCGTTGATCGACCTGCATGGCGGCTGGCTGACGATCGATAGCGTAAAAGGGAGCGGGACGACCGTGATCCTGGACTTTCCGCCGGCCCGCACGCGCTCCGAAGCCTTCGTGCCCGAACGCGCCAGCGCCTAGTGTAGGCTCTCCCAGGCGGAGGGAGATTGCTGATGAGCGAAGAGACGAAGCCGGTCGGGCTGGCGCGCGGCCTGACCAACTATGGCGACCGCGATTTCGCGCGATACCTGCGGCTTTCCTTCGCCCGCTCGATGGGGCATTCGACCGCGATGCTGGCCAAGCCCGTGATCGGGATCGCCGGTACCTTCAGTGAATTCAACAACTGCCACCGCCTAGTGCCCGAGTTGGTGGCGGCGGTGAAGCGCGGAGTGCTGGCTGCCGGAGGGCTGCCGCTGGAATTTCCGACCACCTCGCTGGGCGAGGCGTTCCTCAGTCCCACCAGTCTGTTCTTCCGCAACCTGATGGCGATGGACACCGAGGAGATGATCCGGGGCCAGCCGATGGATGCGGTGGTGCTGGTCGGCGGCTGCGACAAGACGGTGCCGGCGCAGCTGATGGGCGCCATCAGTGCCAACGTACCGGCCATACAACTGGTCACGGGGCCGATGATGACCGGGCGTTGGCGCGGCGAGCGGCTGGGGGCCTGCACCGATTGCCGCCGTTTCTGGGCCCGCTACCGCGCCGGCGACGTGGATGCCGCGACGATCGCGGAGGTGGAAGGCAACCTCGCCACCACCGCCGGCACCTGCGCGGTGATGGGCACTGCCAGCACCATGGCGGCGCTGACCGAGACGCTCGGCATGATGCTGCCCGGTACCGCCGCCATCCCCGCCGTGCATGCCGATCGCCTGCGCGCGGCGGAAGCCACCGGAATGGCCGCGATGCGACTGGCCGCGAACCAGGTGACGCCGGAGCAGATCGTCACGGAAAAGTCGGTCGAGAATGCGCTGCGGGTGCTGCTTGCCATCGGCGGGTCGACCAACGCCATCGTGCATCTCACGGCCATCGCCGGACGGGCCGGGATCAAGGTCGACCTCAATCGGCTGAACGCGTTGTCGGATACGACGCCGGTATTGGTCGACCTGAAGCCGACCGGCCCCTTCTATATGGAGGACCTGAATGCGGCGGGTGGGATCGGTGCCATTCTGCGCGAGTTGAAGCCGCTGCTGCATCTCGACTGCCTCACCGTCTCCGGTCAGACCTTGGGAGAGCGGCTGGAGGAGCCCGCGCCGTACATCGACCGTGCCGTGGTGAAGACACTGGAGGAACCGCTGCAGCCGGTGGGCGGCTTGGTGGCGCTGTTCGGCAGCCTTGCGCCACGTGGCGCCATCCTGAAACGCGCCGCCGCCGATCCCGCCCTGTTCGAGCGCGAGGGCAGGGCGGTGGTCTTCACCTCGCTGGAAGACCTGGCGGCGCGTATCGACGATCCCGATCTCGATATCGACGCCGACGACTTCATGGTGCTGCAGCATGCCGGCCCGCTCAGTCCTTCGGGGATGCCGGAGGCGGGCTATCTGCCGATCCCCGCGAAGCTCGGACGTGCCGGGGTGAAGGACATCGTTCGCATCTCGGATGCGCGCATGAGCGGCACAGCCTACGGCACCATCGTGCTGCATGTCAGCCCGGATGCCGCATCGGGAGGGCCGCTCGGCCTGGTCCGCAACGGCGACCGCATCCGGCTGTCGGTGAAGCATCGGCGCATCGATCTGCTGGTCGACGAGGCGGAACTCGCGCGCCGTCAGGCGGCGCTGCCGCCGCCTTCGTACAATCCGCCGCGCGGCTATGCCCGCCTCTACAAGCGCGAGGTTCTGCAGGCCGATGAAGGCTGCGACTTCGACTTCCTGCGGAAAAACCCCCACAGGCCCTAGCGAGGCAAGTGTCAGCCGGCCGGGTCCAGCGAAACCCGCAGGACCGGGATCAGGCCGGCGATCACTTTCGCCACATGGTCGGCCCGGTCGGCTTCGAGCGTGGCGATCCGGATCTCGATGTCGAGGCGGTCGCCGCAACGGTCCGCGACCACCCGGTCGGGAATCATGTCGAGTTTGGCGAACAGGCCGAGGGTGCGGGCCAGGAGCCCGGGATCGACGGCCGCTTCGACCCGGAAGACGAGCGGCACGCAGCAGTTTGACGGATAGGCGGAGGGCATGGAATGCCTCGAAGCTCGAGCGATCGGATAGGCGAAACGGGACTTGCCCGACGTCTAGAGAGACGCCGGGACCGTAATTCGCAGGCCGATGCGTGCTTCGCGGTGCATGCCGGCATGATTGCCTTTCCGCGGCGGAGGTCAAATCTTTTTTCCGCACCGCCGCCGCTCCATACTCCGCCACCCCAGAGCCCCGGAGTGATGTGATGCGGATCGTGGATATTCGCGAGGTGACGGCGCCGATCGCCTCCTCGATCGCCAATGCCTATATCGACTTCTCCAAGATGACCCTGTCGCTGGTCGCCGTGGTCACCGACGTGGTCCGCGATGGCCGGCCGGTGATCGGCTACGGCTTCAACTCGAACGGGCGCTATGGGCAGGGCGGGCTGATCCGCGAGCGCTTCGCGCCGCGGCTGCGGGAGGCGGACCCGAAGACGCTCGTGAACGAGGCGGAAGACAACCTCGACCCCGACCGTGTCTGGGCCTGCCTGATGAAGAACGAGAAGCCGGGTGGCCATGGTGAACGCTCGGTGGCGGTCGGCACCATCGACATGGCGGTCTGGGACGCGGTGGCGAAGATCGCCGGCAAGCCCCTGTTCCGCCTGCTGGCCGAACGCCACGGCCGCGAGGCGAACCCGCGGGTCTTCGTCTATGCGGCGGGCGGATACTACTATCCGGGCAAGGGGATCGGGCAGCTCCGCGCCGAGATGCGCAGCTATCTCGACCGTGGTTACAGCGTCGTGAAGATGAAGATCGGCAACGGCATCGAGGAAGACCGGGCCCGCATCGAGGGCGTGCAGAAGGAACTGGACGGCAAGGCGCGCCTCGCGGTCGATGCCAACGGCCGACTGAACCTCGAGCAGGCGGTCGCCTATGCGAAGATGCTCCGCGACTATCCGCTGTTCTGGTACGAGGAAGCGGGCGATCCGCTCGACTATGCGCTGCAGGCCGCGCTGGCCGAATTCTATCCCGGGCCCATGGCGACCGGCGAGAATCTGTTCAGTCACCAGGACGCCCGCAACCTGCTCCGCTACGGCGGCATGCGGCCCGACCGCGACTGGCTGCAGTTCGACTGCGCGCTGTCCTATGGCCTCTGCGAATACCAGCGCACGATCGAAGCCGTGAAAGCGGCCGGCTGGTCGCCCTCGCGCTGCATCCCGCATGGCGGGCATCAGATGTCTCTCAACATCGCCGCCGGCCTCGGCCTCGGCGGCAACGAGAGCTATCCCGACCTGTTCCAGCCCTATGGCGGCTTTCCCGACTCCGTCCGGGTGGAGGACAGCCATATCGTCATGCCGGAACTGCCGGGCATCGGTTTCGAGGGAAAGTCCGACCTGATCCGGGTGATGCGGGACTTGGCTTCGTGACGCCTGGGCCCGGTACGCTGATCTCGCTCGCGGGTCTGCCTGGGACGGGAAAAACGGCTCTGGCGCGCCTGCTGGCGGTCGAACTGCGCGCCGTGCACCTGCGCATCGACAGCATCGAGCAGGCCGTCCTGACCTGGGAGGCGCTGAAAGGCGTCGTTGGCCCGGTCGGGTACCTGGTCGCCTATGCGCTGGCCCGGGACAACCTGCGGCTCGGCCACATCGTCATTGCCGATTGCGTCAATCCGCTGATGGTGACGCGCGACACCTGGCTGCAGATCGCCGCCGAGGCGCGGGCGCCGACGATCGAGGTGGAAATCGTCTGCTCCGACCCGGTCGAGCACCGCCGCCGGGTCGAGACGCGCCGCCCGGATATCAAGGGGCATCGGCTGCCGAGCTGGGAAGAGGTTCAGGGCATGCCTTACGAGGGCTGGCTGCGCCCGCCGATCGTGGTGGATACCGCCGGGCGGAGCGCGGAAGATGCGGCTTCGGCATTGCTGGCACTCTTGGCGCTGCCGGGTCGATAGCCGTCCGGGAATGCGCGCCGGCCGGCACGCATTCCCGGTGGCGGCCGTCAGCCTTCCATCTTGAAGGACAGCTTCAGCTTGGTGCGGTAGGACGTCACCTTGCCCGCCTCGATGTGCAGGTCCTGAGCGATCACCTCGGCGACACGCAGGTCGCGGAGCGAGGCGCTGGCGCGCTTCACCGCCGTGGCGGCGGCATCCTCCCAGGATTTCGGGCTCGATCCGACCACCTCGACGATCTTGTAGACGCTCTCAGGCATGGCGGTCTCCCTTCAGGCCGGCGTGGAAACGCCCCATCCGGCGGCCGGCTCGCCGGGCGCGGATGACGTCGACAGGGTGACAAGCGGCAAAGCTGATGCCGGTTCCAGCTTAGCACGAAGGGGGCGGCGGATCGCGCCTGGATCGGGGCGGCGGCGCGTTGTAGGAATCGAAAGGCGCGGCGATCCGCGGCCTCGGGAGCGGGATGAGCGAGATGGACGTGACGATCGTTCTGTTGAGCGTGTTCGGGATCTTCATTCCGGCGCTGATGCTGCCGGGACCGGATTTCGTCGCCGTGGTGCGCGCCTCGATCACGCGCGGCACCCGCGCGGGACTGCTGACCACGCTC
>JALHMN010000080.1 GCA_022844005.1 bacterium
TGCGGCGCCAGGAGCGGTCGGGCCGCCGCTCGGCCATGAAGACGCGGCCGGGCGCCTCCTGCGACCAGCGGCGCAGATGGGCGACGATGTTCCTGGGGAAATCGCCGAGGGGGCGGGCGTTCCGCAGGATGACGGTGCCGTCGGGGCGGCGTTCCACATCCACCGCGCGGGGGGCGAAGTTGACCGCGCGGAACGGGGGCTTCGCCGTCACCGTGACATCGTTCATCGACTGTTTCCTTCCCAATACCGCACGCAGCATAATGCAATGAATCCGCGGGGAGAAACGCATGCCGGCGCTGGACCATCTTCTTTGGGGCTGTCCCGATCTCGAGGCCGGAATGGCGGCGATGGAGACGCTGACCGGTGTCGCGCCGCAGATCGGCGGCAGCCATCCGGGATACGGCACCCGCAACGCGCTGATGTCGCTGGGGCGGAAAGTCTATCTGGAGATCCTTGGGCCCGACCCGGCGCAGCGGGGCGTGAGTTCACCGCGCCTCGAGCAGGTGAAGGGGCTGGCGAAGCCGGGACTGATCAGCTTCGCGCTGCGCGGTTCCGACCTCGCCGCCGTGCAGGCCCGGGCCAGGGCGGCGGGCCTCGAACCGGGGACGATCAACGCGCGCAGCCGCGAGACGCCGGAGGGCGGCGTGGTGCGCTGGCGCGGCATCGCCATCGGCGGGCATGATTTCGGCCCCGCGCTTCCCTTCTGCATCGACTGGATGGACACGCCGCATCCCTCGACGCAGACGCCGAGGGGGGCGGAACTCCTCGCGCTGTCGATCAGCCATCCCGCGGCAGGGCGCCTGAGCGACCTCTACGCGGCTTGCGGCTTCGATCTGCCGCGCGTCACATCCGGCGCCTTCGGCCTGAAGGCGCGCCTCGCCACCCCGAAAGGCATTGTGGAACTGACATGATGGAAGCAGTCGAAATCAAGCTGCCCGCGGGCAAGGTCGAGGGCTTCGTCGCGCCGAAGTTCAGGGGCGTGGCGGATGCCTTCGTCGAGAACTTCATCGCCCGCGAGGAAGTCGGCGCCTCGGTCTGCCTGACGAAGGACGGCGAGACGGTGGTCGACCTGTGGGGCGGGTTCGCGCGCCTGAAGGAGCAGAGCCCGTGGACGCGGGATACCGTGTCGGTCGTCTATTCCTGCACCAAGGGCGCCACCGCGATCTGCGCGCACATGCTGAAATCGCGCGGGCTGCTCGACCTCGATGCGCCGGTTGCCGAACTGTGGCCCGCCTTCGCGGCGCAGGGCAAGGCGGGCGTCAGCACGCGGATGATGCTGGACCATTCGGCCGCCGTGCCGGTCTTCCGCCAGCCGGTGAAGAAGGGCGGGCTGTACGACTGGGACTACATCACCGCGCTCTTGGCCGCCGAGGAACCGGCCTGGGTGCCGGGAACACGCAACGGCTATCACGGCCTCACCTTCGCCTGGACGGTGGGCCAGATGGTGCGGCTGGCGGCGAAAAAGCCGCTGGGGCAGTTCTTCCGCGACGAGGTGGCGGGCCCGCTCGGCCTCGATTTCTGGATCGGCCTGCCGGAGGAGATCGAACCGCGCGTGGCGCCGATGATCCCCTATATTCCGCCGGCCGACGCGCCGATGACCCGGTTCATGCGCACGGTGATGGAAGAGCCGCAGTCGCTCTCCTCCCTCTTTCTCACCAATTCGGGCGGCTTCGGCCAGGGCGGCGCCAATACCCGCGAGGGGCATGCGGCCGAGATCGGCTCGGCCAACGGCATCACCAATGCGCGCGGGCTGGCGGGGATGTATGCGCCGCTCAGCCTCGACGGCGGGTCGCTGGTCGACCGGCGGACACGCGATGCCATGGGCGAAGTGTCGATGGCGACACATGACGACGCCACGCTCCTCATCCCCACGCGCTTCGCGCAGGGTTTCATGGTGTCGATGGACAACCGCCGGCGCACCGGAGAGCAGAACGCGAGCGTCATCCTGGGCCGGCGCGCCTTCGGGCATGTGGGCGCGGGCGGCAGCCTCGGCTTCGCCGACCCGGAAGCGGGGCTTTCCTTCGGCTACAGCATGAACCGGATGGGCGCCGGTCTGCTGCTGAACCCACGCGGCCAGGCGCTGGTCGATGCCACCTATCGCGCGCTCGGCTACGGCGACGACGTGGCCGGCTTCTGGGCGAAGTAGCTCAGGCCGGCACGCTTTCCTTCTGGTCGGAGCGGAAGATGAGGTCCTGTACCGCCCCGCCGCCCTCGTAGCGGGCGAGCAGCTCCTCGGGATCGAAGACCTCGCCGATGGAATTTGCGGCAAAGGCGGGCGAGGCCATGAAGGCGTTGGCCGCGTCGGCGCTCATCAGGTCGATCTGGAACTCGAGGCCGTTCTGGTCGGGATCGCGGTAGTACATCGAGAGCGTCATGCCGTGGCGGATCGGCCGGAAGGGCAGGACACCGTAGGACTTCAGGCGCTTGTAGGTATCGACCAGCTCGCCCAGATCCCTCCAGGTATAGGCGAGGTGGTGGACGCCCGGCGCCTCCATCGGCTTCTCGGACCCGCCGGCGGGTGCCGGGCCCAGGTTCAGGAAAGCGAAACGGTGATGCTCGTCGTCATAGGTGAGGAAGGCCAAGCGATCGTCGCGGTGCTGGACCCGCGCCTCGAACACCTTCGCATACCAGGCGATCATCTCCTCGAAGCGGTGCGTCTGATAGACGACATGGGCGAATTTGCTGGGTGCGACCATGCACTTGCTCCTTACATGCCGAGATAGGCCTGTTTCACGCCCTCGTGGTGCAGCAGTTCCCGGCCGGAGCCCGAGAGCACGATGCGCCCATTCTCCAGCACATAGGCCGAGGAGGCCAGCGTCAGCGAGACGGCGACGTTCTGCTCGACCAGAATGACGGTGATGCCCTCGGCATTCAGCTTCTCGATGATGCCGAAGACCTCCTGCACGATGGCCGGCGCGAGGCCGAGCGAGGGTTCGTCGAACATCACCAGTTCAGGGCGTCCCATCAGGCAGCGGCCGATGGCGAGCATCTGCTGTTCGCCCCCCGACATGGTGCCGGCGATCTGGCCACGGCGCTCGGCGAGTTTGGGGAACATCTGGTAGACGCGGTCCTTCGCCGCCGCCTTGCCGGCGCGGCCGCGCGGCAGGAAGGCGCCGACCTCGAGGTTCTCGTCCACGCTCAGGCCGGCGAAAATCTGCCGGCCCTCGGCCACCTGGCCGATGCCGAGGTCGGTCACCTTGTGGCTGGGCCAGCCGGTGATGTCCTGGCCCTTGAAGACGATACTGCCGCGGCGCGGCTTCTCGATCCCCTGGATGGTGCGGATGAGCGAGGACTTGCCGGCGCCATTGGCGCCGACGATGCAGACGATGGCGCCCAGGGGCACGTCGATCGCCACATCCTCGAGAGCGGCGGCGTCACCGTAATAGAGGTCGAGATCGCGGATGCCGAGGAGGGATTCGGTCATACCGGCGCGCTCCCCAGATAGCATTCTAGCACGGCGGGATCGGCCGTCACCTCTTCGGGGGTGCCCTCGGCGATGCGCTCGCCGTGATGCAGCACGAGGACGCGGTCTGAGAGGGCCATGACCGCGCGCATCACGTGCTCGATCAGGAGAATGGTGAGGCCGGTCTCGGCGCGCAGCCGCTTCAGGATGGCGACCATGCGGTCGGTCTCCGTCGGTCGCAGCCCGGCCATCACCTCGTCCAGCAGGAGGAGCCGGGGCCGGGTGGCGAGGGCGCGCGCCACTTCCAGGCGCTTCCTGTCCGGCAGGGTCAGATTCGCGGCATAGACATGCCGGCGCGTGTCGAGTTCGAGCAGCGCCAAGCAGTCGAGCGCGCGGCGGCGCGCAGCGGCCACGTCGGTCTCGCCATGCAGCGCCCCCACCATCACGTTCTCGAGCACGGTGAGGTCGGGGAAGGGCATGACGATCTGGAAGGTGCGGCCGATGCCGGCATCGCAGATCTGGTCGGGGCGCAGCCCGACGATGTCCCGGCCGGCGAACCGGATGCCACCCGTATCGGTGCGGATGGCACCGGCGATCAGGTTGAAGGTGGTGGTCTTGCCGGCACCGTTCGGACCGATCAGGGCGAAAATCTCCTTCTCCGACACCTGGAAGGAGACGTCGTGCACGGCGCGGAGGCCCTTGAAGCTCTTGCCCACGCCGGCGACGTCGAGAAGGGTGCTCATCGCCCCTCCTCCCGGTCTTCCGGGGCGCGGATCAGGCCGAGCCTCTTGCAGGCCCAGGGCCACAGGCCGCGCGGCTGCAGCAGCACGATAGCGGCGACGGCGATGCCCCAGAACAGGAGCTTCACCCCATCGACCTTCACCTGCTTGCCGATGATCTCCTCGTGCTGCAGCCATTCGATCGCCCAGGTGAGCACCTCGCCCAGCGGCGTCAGCACGAAGGCGCCGAAGATCGGCCCGAACAGCGTTCCGACCCCGCCGACGATGGGGGCGAGCGTCATCTCGATCGAGCGTTCGACGCTGAAGATCTGCTCGGGGAAGAGGTTGTTGTAGAAGAAGGCGTAGAAGACGCCTGCGGTCGCCGCCATGCCCGAGGACACCATCACCGCATACATCCGGTAGCGGAAGATGTTGACGCCGAGCGCCTCGGCCGCCTGGGGATTGTCACGCACGGCGCGCCAGTAGTAGCCCGCGCGGCTGGTCAGGAGCCAGCGGCAGAGCGCATGCGCGCCGAGGCAGAGCAGCATGATGACGTAGTAGAACATCTCCGGCCGGCCGCGCAGATGGAACAGGTCGAACCCCTGCCGGCTTTCGGCGCTGACCGGCAGGAACAATCCCTCCGTCCCGCCGAGGAAGCGGGCGTGATCGACCATGATGCGGGTGAATTCGGCGAAGGCGATGGTCAGAAGCGCGAAATAGACCCCGCCGATGGCGAAGCGGAAGGCGAGAGCGCTGATTGCCGCGCCCACGGCCACGGCGAGGCCGCCGCCGACGATGAGCCCGACGATCGGCGGCAGGCCGTGCCGGGCGAAGAGGTAGGCCGAGGCATAGGCGCCGATCCCCATGAACAGCGCATGACCGATGGAGAGAAGACCGGCGAAGCCCAGCATCAGGTTCCAAGCCTGCCCGACGAAGGCGAGGTAGAGGATGATGGTGGTGACCGAGAGGATATAGCCGGTGGCGAATCCCGGCAGCACCAGCAGCAGCAGGACGAAGGCCGCGAGGGCCGCGAGGCCGGCGCGGGTGAGATCGCCGAACAGCCGGTCGATCATCGGCCGGCCTTTCCGAGCAGGCCCTGCGGTCGGAACAGCAGGACCAGGATGAGGAGCGCGAAGCTGAAGGCGGATTTCAGCGACGGCTGGATCATCTCCGCCGCCAGGGCTTCGGCCACACCGATCAGGATGCCGCCCAGCAGCGCGCCGAACAGGCTGCCCATGCCGCCGATGATGACGACGACGAAGGCGAGCAGCGTATAGCCGGGCGCGAGGTAGGGATGTACGTCGACCAGGAGCAGGATGATGCAGCCCGCCGCCCCGATGCAGGCGGAACCGATGCCGAAGGTGAAAGCATAGAGACGCGAGACGTTCAGCCCCACCACCTGGGCGCCGAGGTAGTTGTCGGCGCAGGCACGGATGGCCCGGCCGGTGCCGGAGAAGCGGAAGAAGGCCAGCAGCGCCGCCGCCAGTGCCACCGCCGCGACCGCCGCATAGGCCCGCGTCTTGTCGATGATCAGGCCGCCGACGGCGAAGGAGTCGAGTGCGTAGTCGAGCTGCACGTTCTGCGCGTCGGGACCGAAGACGATCAAGCAGCCGCTGACCATGGCGATGGCGATGGCGGCCAGGAGCAGGAACTGCATGTGCTCGGGCAGGTGGGCCACCCGCTGGATCACGCTCGCCTGCAGGAGATAGCCGAAAGCGAAGAGGACGGCCGCGACGACGGGAATGGAGAGCAGCGGATCGAGCCCGATCCAGCGGAACAGGACCAGGGCCATGAACATGCCGACGACCAGGATCTCGCCATGGGCGAAGTTCACGATGCGGATGACGCCGAAGATCACCGAGAGGCCGAGCGCGCTGAGCCCGTAGACGCAGCCGGTCAGAAGGCCGGCCACCAGCACGTTCAGCAATGTTACCGTATCCACGCCATCTCCCCGATAGGCAACGGCCGCCGCCGGCTTCCCCCGCCGGCGGCGGCCGCAGTAGAGATCAGACCGACTGCCGCACGCTCAGGCCCGCTTGTCCCAGCCGCGCATCGGCCAGGTCGGCTTCACTTCGGCCGCCGCCGCCGGGAAGATGGTCGGCGTCTTACCACCCCGGTTCTGGATCGCCGAACAGCGGGTCGCCGTGTTCTGGCCCTTCTCGTTGAACTTCACGCCGGGGCCGACGGTGACGTTGTCCTTGATGTCGGTCTTCTGCAGCGCCTCGATCAGCTTGGCCGGATCGGTCGCGCCCGCCCGCTTGTAGGCATCGGAGGCGATCAGCAGCGCCTCGAAGGTGTGGGCGTGGTTGGTGTTGAGCTGCAGGTTGGGGAACTGCTTGGTGAATTCCGCCGTCATCGCCTTCGACATCGCCTTGTTCGGATCGTACCAGGGGATGAAGCTGACGACGTCGTCACCGTGCTTGCCCAGGTTCTGCAGGAACTGGCCTTCGTACCAGCCCGGGCCGCTCGACAGGATGCCCATCGGCTCCCAGCGCTGCTTCACCATCTCGCGGCAGAGCGCCATGGCGTCGTTCAGGCGGCTGATGAACCAGACCGCATCCGCGTTGGTGCCCTTGCCCTTGCGGATCTCGGCCGACAGATCGCGGGCCGTCGGGTCGTACGAGATACGTTCGACGAAGGTGTAGGGCATGTCCATCTTCGGCAGCAGGCCGAAGGCGGCATCCGCCTGCGAGGCGCCGAACGTGTCGTTGGCATGGATCATCACGACGGTCTTCGGCGCCTTGCCGGCGGCGGTGTAGAGTTCCTTCTGAAGCTGGAAGGCGTCGGTCGCGATCATCGGCCCGGTCGGAAAATTCCGGAACACCGTCTTGTAGCCCTGGTCGGTGAGCGAGGGCACGGCGGCGATATTGACGACGAGCGGGATGCCCTTCTGCTCGCAGACCTGGGCGGCGGCCAGCGTCTGGCCCGAATCGAAGCAACCGGTCAGCACGTGGATGCCCTGGTCGATCAGCTTTTCGGCCTGCGCGCGCGCGATCTGCGGGTTCGTCTCGGTGTCGCCGAGGACGAATTCCAGCTCGGGGAAGCCCTTGGCCTTGAGCACGTTGATGGCGACATCGGCGCCGCGCTGGCAGTCGATGCCGATCTGCGCCTGCGGGCCGGAGCGCGGCAGGAGCACGCCGACCTTGAGCTTGCTGGCCTGGGCCCGGCCGATGCTGAAGGGCGCGATGCTCGTGGCGATCGCGGCGGCGCCACCGGCCAGGACCGAGCGGCGCGAAGTGCGTGAAGAAAGTCGTTCCATATTCCCCAACCTCCCGATTTGACGTCCGTGCGGGGCACGCAGACGAATTGTTGATGACAATAACAAATTCATCGGCCCGCGAGAAGCGGGTCAAGAGGACAGTCGAATGACCGGCTTTCCGACGCTGCGGCGGTCGAGCAGCGCCTGCAGCACCGACGCCGCCTCCGCCAGGCCCACCCCTGGCGTGGCGACGGGATGCAGTTCGCCGGCCTCGAACATGGCGCAGAGCCGGCCTAGAAGGCGCGGCTGCTCGGCCGGATGCGCCCGGATGTAGCCGCCCCAGTCGACGCCGACGAGCGAGGCGCGCTTGAGGAGTGCGAGGTTGAGCGGAAGCTTCGGGATCTCGCCTGCCGCGAAACCGACGACGAGGTGCCGGCCGCGCGGGGCGAGGCAGCGGAAGGCCGTCTCCGAGAAGCCGCCGCCGACGGGATCATAGACGAGGTCGAGGGCGCGCCCGGCGAGCAGGGCCGCGAGCGCCCGGCGCCAGTCCGGAACCGAATAGTCGAGCACCTGGTCGGCACCCTGGGCCTTTGCCGCGTCCCGCTTCCGCTCACTGGAGGCCGCGGCGACGACATGGGCGCCCATCGCCTTGGCGACATCGATGGCGGCGACGCCGACACTGCCGCCGGCGCCCAGCACCAGCACGCATTCGCCCGGCCGGAGCGCACCGCAATCCTGGAAGCCATAGAGGGCCGTGCAGTAGGAAACGATGAACCCGGCGGCGACTTCCGGCGACATGCCTGCCGGCACCGGGGTGCAGATCGCGGCAGGCAAGGCGATCCTCTCGGCCAGCGCACCTGCCGGTGACAGGGCCATCAGCCGGCCGCCGATCAATGCGGGATCGACGCCGGCACCGACGGAAACGACGCGGCCGACGACCTCGGTCCCGGGGATGAAGGGCAACGGGCGCTTGACCTGATAGGCACCGCGGACATGAAGCGCGTCGACGAATCCGAGGCCGGCCGCCTCGACCCGCAGCAGAACCTCGCCCGGTGCCGGAACCGGCTCGGGCAGGTCGGCAAGCACCAGGCCGGAGGGTTCCCCGTAGGCAACGCACTGCAAGGCTTTCACGATGATTCTTCCTCCCGCCGCGGCGCAAGGAAAGCAGGCGCGCCCCGCCGGCGTCAACGCCGCCGCGCCAGCGAGCGTCACGAGCGATCAACCGCGTATGGTATCGAACGGCCCGGCGGGTAGAGTGGAAATCAGATTCGTGCATCCGAGAGCGACCGCCATGGCGTTGGCCGAGGCAATGCTGGCCTGCCTGACCGAACGGCCGATGGCGGCGAACGAACTGGCCGCCGTCGCGCCGCCGGCCCGCCCGCGGCGCGACCCGGCCCGCTAGGCCGGCCCGCACATGCAGGCCATCCTCTCCATCTCCATTCCCTTCTTCGGGCTCATCTTCTGCGGCTGGGGCGCTCGGCGCTGGAACCTGCTGCCACAGGAGGCGGTCGTCGGGTTGAATGCCTTCGTCTTCTGGTTCGCGCTCCCCGCCCTCCTCTTCTACAAGCTGGCCACCACGCCGGAGGTCACGCAGTTCGATCCCAATCTGCTGATCGCCTATTCCGGCGCCGGGCTTATCGTCTATGCGCTGGGGGCGTTCGGCGTTCGCTTCTTCTTCAAGGCGGGGATGGGGGAAAGCGGCGTCGCCGGAATGGCCGCTGCCTATCCCAACGTCGGCTACATGGGCCTGCCGCTGGTCCTGCAGATCTGGGGTGACGCGATCCTGGTGCCGGCGGTGGTCATCATGCTGGCCGACACGCTGATCCTCTTCACGCTGACGACGTTGATGCTGGAGGCCGACAGCGGCCGCGGCCAGACGGTGGGCGCAACGCTCAGGCGCGTGGTCGTCGGGCTTGGGCGCAACCCGATGATCGTCGCCGCACTGCTGGGCATCGTCTGGTGGCAGTTCGCCCTGCCGATTCCCCTGCCCGCGGCCGGCCTCCTCGACATGCTGGCTTCGGCGGCGGCGCCCTGCGCGCTCTTCGCTCTCGGCGCCACGCTGGTCGGTCAGCCGAAGAGCGAGGACCGGGCCGAGGTCTCCTACCTCGTCTTCCTCAAGCTGGTCATGCATCCCTTTCTCGCCGGCCTCTTCGCCGGAACGCTCCTCGAGCTCGAACCGCGGCTGGTGCATCTGGTGGTGATCGAAGCCTCGCTGCCGACGGCGGCGAACGTCTTCGTCATCGCCACCGCCTATGGAAAGAGGCCACGGCGGGCCTCCGCCGTGGTGCTGATGTCGACCGCGCTCGGTGTGGTCACCGTTTCCATCGTCGTGGCGCTGGCCGCCGCCGACCCCGGCAGCGCGCTGATCCCCCTCGGCAGGTAGTAACGCAAGAAACACGTCACCTAAGCGTCATCGGAGAGTCATGGCGGCCTTCTAGCGTCCCCCTCCTCGGCAAAATTGATCGTTTTGAGGGGATCGCCATGGGCTTCCATCGCCGCAGCTTTCTGGCCGGCAGCACCGCCGCCGCGGGCGCACTGATCCTGCCGCGCTTCGCCATCGGACAGGCGGACAACCGCCCCTCCATCACCATCGCGGTGCAGCAGATCGCCAATTCGGCCTCGCTGGAAATCCTGCGCGAACGCTCCAACGTCGGCGCCCGCACCTTCTCCTTCATCTACGAGTCGCTGATCACGCAGAACCTGCTCGGCAAGCTGGAATCGGTGCCGGGCCTCGCCGAGAGCTGGCGCCGCATCGACGACAAGACGGTCGAGGTGACGCTCCGCAAGGGCGTGAAGTTCCATAACGGCGACGAGATGACCGCCGACGATGTCGCCTTCACTTTCAGCCGCGAGCGCATGTTCGGGCCGGACTACGACATCGCCAGCAACAAGACGCTGTTCACCAACGTCCTCATCCGTGACAACGTCCAGGGCATGACCCTGCCGCCGGAAGTGCCGGCCGTCGCCAAGCGGCTGTGGCCGGCACTGGAGAAGGTCGAGCCGGTCGACAAGTACACGGTACGCTTCGTCAATCGCCGACCGGACCCCACCATGGAAGGACGCATGGTATCGGGCAGCTCGATCATCTCGCGCCGCGCCTTCACCGAGGCGAAGAACTGGCTGGACTGGGCCCGCGTGCCGATCTCCACCGGCCCCTACAAGGTGCGCGAGTTCAAGCCCGACCAGAGCCTGACCCTGGACGCGCATGACGAGTATTGGGGCGGCCGCCCGCCGCTGAAGAGCGTTCGGCTGTTGGTCGTGCCCGAGGTGGCGACCCGCATCAACGGGCTCTTCGCCGGCCAGTTCGACTTCATCTGCGACATGCCGCCGGACCAGATTCCCGGGATCGAGAAGAACGCGAAGTTCGAGGTGCTGGGCAGCACCATCTCGAACCACCGGCTGACGGTGTTCGACAAGAACCACCCGCAACTGATCGATCCCCGCGTACGCCAGGCCTTCACGCATGCGATCGACCGCAAGGCGATCGTCGATTCGCTGTGGTCCGGCCGCACCGCTGTGCCCGCCGGCCTGCAATGGGAATTCTACGGGCCCATGTTCATCAAGGACTGGGCCGTGCCGGAGTACAATCCAGCGAAGGCGAAGGAGCTTCTGAAGGCGGCCGGGTACAAGGGCGATCCGATCCCCTACCGCCTGCTCAACAACTACTACACCAACCAGACCGCGACGGCGCAGGTGCTGGTCGAGATGTGGCGGCAGGTCGGGTTGAACGTGCCGATCGAGATGAAGGAGAACTGGCAGCAGATCTTCGACAAGAACAGCCCGCGCGCCGTGCGCGACTGGTCGAACAGCGCCCAGTACGACGACCCGATCTCCTCCATCGTCAACCAGCATGGACCACAGGGTCAGCAGCAACAGGTGGGCGAATGGACCAACGAGGAGATGAACAAGCTGTCGGTCAGCCTGGAGACCGAGGGCGATATCACCAAGCGCCGCGCCATGTTCCGCCGCATGCTCGAGATCTGCGAGCGTGAGGACCCCGCCTATACCGTGCTGCACCAGAACGCGACCTTCACGGCGAAACGTAAGGACATCCGCTGGAAGGCGTCCCCCGCCTTCGCCATGGAGTTCAGGGCGAACAACTTCGCGATGAGCTGAGGGCGCGGTCATGGCCGCCCCGCTGGTCTCGATCCGCGGCCTCAGCGTCGATTTCGACGACGGCCGCAGGGCGGCCCGCGCCGTCGACGGTGTCGACGCCGACATCGCCGCCGGGGAAGCGGTCGGGCTGGTCGGCGAATCCGGGTCGGGCAAGTCCGTCACCTGGCTCGCCGCGCTCGGCCTGCTGCCGAACCGCGCGCGGGTATCGGGGGAGGTGCGGATCGGCGGCATGAACCTGATCGGGGCCGAGCGGCGGGTGCTGGAAGGCGTGCGCGGCAAGCGCATCGCCATGATCTTCCAGGACCCGTCCAGCTGCCTGAACCCGGTGCACAGGATCGGCCGCCAGGTTACCGAGGCGCTGCGCCTGCACCGCGGAATGGATGGGCGGGCTGCCGAGGCGGAGGCGCTGCGCCTGTTCGACCAGGTCGGCATCGCCGATGCGAAACGGCGGCTGTCGGACTATCCCCACCAGTTGTCTGGCGGATTGAACCAGCGGGTGATGATCGCCATCGCCCTCGCCGGACAGCCGGAACTGCTGATCGCCGACGAGCCCACGACAGCGCTGGACGCCACCATCCAGGCGCAGATCCTGCTGTTGCTGTCACGCATCCGCCGGGAAACCGGCATGGCGATGGTGTTGATCAGCCACGATCTCGGCGTCGTCGCCGAGAATGTCGACCGCGTCTGCGTCATGTATGCCGGCCGCATCGTGGAACAGGCGCCGGGAGAGGCGCTGTTCGACACACCGCACCATCCCTACACGCAGGGCCTCCTCGCAGCCCTGCCGACGCTGACCGGCCCAAGGCGCCGGCTCGCCGCCATTCCAGGCAGCGTGCCGGAACCCTGGAACCTGCCGGTCGGCTGCCGTTTCGCGCCCCGTTGCCCGGCCGCCGAGGAGCGCTGCCGGCATGAGGCGCCGCCCCGCCGGGTCATCGCGCCGGCGCACCAGGCCGCCTGTCACTTCGACGTGGCGGGACAGTCCGTGTGGCCGGCCCAGGAAGCCGCGGAATGAGTTCCCCACTGCTCGAGGCGATCGACATCCGGCGCCAGTACAATGTTCGTACGGCCGGAGGGGTGTTCGGTCGGAAGGCGGTGCTGCAGGCGGTCGCCGGCGTTTCCTTCAGGATCGATATGGGCCGCACGCTCGGCCTGGTCGGCGAATCGGGCTGCGGCAAGTCGACCACCGGAAAGCTGGCTCTCGGCCTCATCCCGCCCTCCTCGGGCGAGATCCGATTTGTCGGCAGCACCCTGCCCGCGATCGGCAGCGCGGCCTGGCGCGACATGCGCCGGCGCATGCAGATGGTCTACCAGGATCCGCTGGGCTCGCTCGACCGCCGGCTTCAGGTCGGCCCGCAGATCGCCGAGCCGCTCATCATTCACGACATCGGCACCCCGGCCGAGCGGCGCGAGCGCGCATACGCCACCATGGCCTCCGTCGGCCTGCAGAAGCACCATTTCGAGCGCTATCCGCACGAACTTTCGGGCGGGCAGCGCCAACGGGTGGTGCTGGCCAGGGCGCTGATCACCGAACCCAAGCTGATCGTCTGCGACGAACCGATCTCGGCACTCGACGTTTCCATCCAGGCGCAGGTGGTGAACCTGCTGCTCGACCTGCAGGATCGCCTCGGCCTCACCTATCTGTTCATCAGCCACGATCTCAAGGTCGTCCGCCAGGTCAGCCACGACGTGGCGGTGATGTATCTGGGGCGCATCGTCGAAACCGGCCAGGCGGAGGCACTGTTCCGGGCGCCGGCGCATCCCTATACGCGGGCGCTGGTCTCGGCCATCCCGAGCTTGGGAGAGAAGCGCGAGCGGCTCATCCTGAGCGGCGATCCGCCCAACCCGGTCGATGTGCCGGCGGGCTGCGCCTTCCATCCGCGCTGCCCCTTCGCCATCGCGCGCTGCCGAAGCGAGGCTCCGGCGTTGCGGCGGCAGCCCGACGGCCGCGCGGTGGCCTGTCACCGGGCCGACGACGACGCCATCGCTCTGGCAGCCTGAAATCCGTCATGCTGGCTTTCGCACTCTCCCGCCTCGCCCGCGCCGCGATCACCATCCTGTTCGTGGTCACCTTCGCCTTCATCGTGCTGCGCCTTTCGGGCGATCCGGCATTGCTCATCATGTCGGTCGATGCGCCACCCGAGGCGATCGAAGCCTTCCGCAAGGCCTGGGGGCTGGACCGGCCGATCTGGGAGCAGTACCTCGCCTATGCTTGGCATGCGCTGACGGGCGACTTCGGCAAGTCCATGCGTGACGGCCGGCCGGCGATCGACCTCGTGCTGGAGCGCCTGCCGGCGACGCTTGCGATCACGCTGCCGGCGCTGGCGCTTAAGCTCGGCATCGGCATACCGGCCGGCATCTATGCGGCGCTGCATCGCAACTCGCTGGCCGACCGGCTGACCATGATGGTGTCGGTGGCGGGCTTCACCATGCCGAGCTTCGTGCTGGCGCTGGTTCTGGTGCTGATCTTCGGCGTCACCCTGGGCTGGTTGCCGGCGAGCGGCGCCGACAGCGTCTGGCACGCCGTCCTGCCGATCGTCACGCTGGGGACGGCGGGTGCCGCGATCATGGCGCGTTTCACTCGATCGGCCATGCTGGAAGTGCTGGGGCAGCCCTATATCCGCGCCGCTTCCGCCAAGGGCCTCGCCTGGTGGCTGGTGGTGGCGAAGCATGCGCTGCCCAACGCCGCCATCCCTACCGTCACCATCATCGGCTTCATGGTCGGCAGCCTGGTTGCGGGCGCCGTGATCGTGGAAAGCGTCTTCGCCTGGCCGGGGATCGGCCGGTTGCTGGTTTCCGCCGTCGCCAACCGTGACCTCGCGGTGGTGCAGGCGCTGCTGATGGTGATCGCGGCCTGGATGGTACTGGCCAACCTCTGTGTCGACCTCGCCTATGGCTGGCTCGACCCGCGCGTGCGGAGCGGCGCGCGATGACGGTACAGGACAGTGTGGCGGCCACACCGCCCGCCCCGCCCTCGTTCCTTCGGCGCACCCGTCGCGCGCTCGTCGCCTGGCCGCCGGTGGTGGTGATCTCGGCCGCCTGGCTGATCCTGATGGTGATCACGGCGGCCGGCGCCGAGTGGCTTGCCCCCTATCCCTTCACGGCCATGGATCTGAAGGCCCGTCTCAGCGTGCCGCTTCTGATGGGCGGCGACTTCGCCCATCCCCTCGGCACCGACGAACTGGGGCGCGACGTGCTGTCGCGGCTGATCAGTTCGATCCGCATGAGCCTGCTGATCGCCTTCTTCGGGACGCTGATTGCAGCCTCCCTCGGCACCGTCCTCGGCTTCCTCGCCGCCCATTTCCGCGGCCGGATCGAGCAGGTGGTGCTGATGGCGATCGATTTCCAGGCCAGCATGCCGTTCATGATCATCGCGCTGTCGGTGCTGGCCTTCTTCGGCAACAGCCTGATCCTGTTCATCTGCCTGATGGGTTTCCACTCCTGGGAGCGCTACGCCCGGATCACCCGGGGGCTGACATTGGCCGCCAATGAGCAGGGCTATGCCGCCGCGGTACGCCAGTTGGGGGCGAAGCCCGGGCGCATCTACGGGCTGCACATCCTGCCCAACATCGCCTCGACGCTGATCGTGTCGATGACGCTCACCTTTCCGGAGATCATCCTGCTGGAGAGCGGCCTTTCCTTCCTGGGCCTGGGCGTACAACCCCCGCTCACCAGCCTCGGCAACATGGTGGGCTATGGTCGCGAATACATCACGCGGGCGCCCTGGATCATGCTGGCGCCGAGTTTCGTGATCGTGATGACGACGCTGTCAATCAGCATGCTGGGCGACTGGCTTCGCGACCGCCTCGATCCCACGCTACGCTGACGGCATGACCGAGATAGCCTCCCACCGGGGCGGAGCCCTGCTCTGGCCCGAGAACAGCCGCATCGCTTTCGAGAATACGGCGCGGCTCCCCGTGCAGCAGGTCGAGTTCGACGTTCACCCTTCGGCCGACGGAAAGCTGGTGGTGATCCACGACCCCACCTTCGATCGGACCGCCGAGGCGAGCGGGCCGGTGGCCGGCCGAAGCTGGGCCGAGATCGAGGCCGTCGTCCTGAAAGGCACCGGCGGGCAGCGGCCGCTGCTGCTGGAGGAGCTGATCGAGATCTTCCGCCCCACCGACATCGCGCTGCGTTGCGAGGTCAAGGTCGATGCCAAGGGCGATCCCTATCCGGGGCTTCCCGCCATGGTGGTCGACGCGCTGACGCAGGCGGGAATGATCGAGCGCAGCATCGTCACCAGTTTCCAGCTGGCGACCGTCGCGGAAGCGGCCGGCCTTGCTTCGCTGAAGGGCGCCGTCTGGCTGGTGGCGCCGACCGTGCTGCGCGACATCGGTGGCGCCGAAAACGCCGCGCGGCTGGCCGAGCATCGGATGATCCCCGCCATCGGCCTGCACCACGGCACGATCGATGCCGAGACCGTCGCGCGGGTACGCCGCCGGGGCATCGGGATCGGCGGCTGGGGCTGCAAGGAAAGCCCGGAGATGCGCAAGATGTTCGAACTCGGCGTGGATGTCTTCACCACCGACCGGCCGGACCGGGCGCTCGAAATCGCCACACAGAGGAAGCAGCAATCGTGACGCAACGACGCAAGAACGTTCTTCTCATCGTGGTCGACCAGTGGCGCGGCGACATGCTGTCCTGGCTCGGCACGCCCGGGTTGAAGACACCGAACCTCGACCGGCTGTGCCGCGAAGGCGTCACCTTCAGGAATCACTTCACCCAGGCGGTGCCCTGCGGACCCGCCCGGGCATCGCTCCTGACCGGGCTCTATCAGATGACGCACCGGGCGGTGCAGAATACCGTGCCGCTGGACCGGCGCTTCACCAATCTGGGCCACGAGCTGCGCCGGTTCGGCTACGACCCGGCCCTGATCGGCTACACCACGACGACGCCGGACCCCCGCACCACCGGCCCCCAGGATCCGCGTTTCCTCGTGCTGGGCGACATCATGGACGGCTTCCGCCCCGTCGGAACCTTCGAGCCCTATCGCGAAGCCTATTTCGGCTGGATGGCGGCGAACGGCTACGAACTGCCGGCCAACCGCGACGAAATATGGCTGCCGCGCGAGGGCGAACCCGGCCCGACGCGGTCGCCGTCGCGCATTCCGGCCGAACTTTCCGACACAGCCTGGTTCACCGAGCGGGCCCTCTCGTATCTGAAGGGGGCCGCAAACCGGAACTGGTTCCTGCACCTCGGCTACTACCGGCCGCATCCGCCCTTCGTGGCGCCCGAGCCCTACAACAGCATGTACGACCCGGCTGAGATGGAGCCGCCGGTCCGCGCCGCCAGTCCGGCCGACGAGGCGGAGCAACATCCGCTGCATCGCTACTACATCGAGCATGTGGCGCAGGCGAGCTTCTTCCAGGGCGGCAGGGGCCTGGGCTCGGCGATGAGCGAGGACGAGGTCCGCACCATGCGGGCCACGTATTTCGGCCTGATGAGCGAAATCGACGCCCAGCTCGGCCGGGTATTCGACTTCCTGGAAGAGTCCGGCCAGTGGAACGACACGATGATCATTTTCACCTGCGACCACGGCGAGCAGTTGGGCGACCACTACCTCCTCGGCAAGATGGGTTACTTCGACGGCAGCTTCCGGATTCCGATGATCGTCCACGATCCGGCACCGGAAGCCGATGTCACCCGCGGCAGCATCGTCGACCGATTCACCGAGACGATCGACACAATGCCGACGATCCTTGACTGGCTGGGTGCCGATATCCCGCGCCAGTGCGACGGGCGGTCCCTGCTCGGTTTCGTGCACGGCGAGCCGCCGCGCGACTGGCGGACCGAGGTGCACTACGAGTTCGATTTCCGCGATGTCTTCTATTCACAGCCCGAATCGAAGCTCGGACTGCATATGGATCAGTGCTCGCTGGCGGTGGTCCAGGACGAGGCGTTCAAATACGTCCATTTCGCCGCCCTGCCGCCGCTTCTGTTCGACCTCAAGGCCGATCCGGCGCAGTTCCGCAATGTCGCGGCGGATCCGGACTATGCGACCGTGGTCCGCGACTATGCCCAGAAGATGCTGGATTGGCGGCTGCGCTATGCCGACAAGACCTTGACCGGGTATCGCGCCAGCCCGCTGGGCCTGCAGTCGCGGCGCTGAGCCGGGCCGGCGGCGCGGGTCAACTGCGCCGCCGCGCGGCCGAAGGGGAAGAAGAGCCCGCTGGACGGGTCACTAGCGCCAGCAGCGCCGCCCCCGTCGCGGCGAGCGCGAAGGGGCCCGCCGCATCGACCATCGCCCGCTTGGCACCGAGATCGGGGGCCATGCCGAGCACCACGAGTGCCAGTGCCACGCCCGCGAGCAGGCCGAGGAAAATGGCTATCGGCGTTGAAATCCTGCGCATGACCGCCTCACCCGGGTTGTTTCGCCTATCCATGTCGCGAAGCCTATAGACCCCGCCCGTTGCGGGCCGGTGACAGCGATCACCAAGGGATGGTAACCGCCGTCACGCCGGCGCGAGGACAGGCTTGGCGCCGGCGATGGCGGCAATGTGGCCGGATGCGGCTCAGACGATGGCGCGCTGGAAGATCGGCGGCTGGCGGACCATGTCGGCGAGAGCCTGCAGCGTCTGGCGCAGGATCTCGCGGTCCGGGGCGCCGCCCAGCGAGATGCGCACGCCGGCCGGCGCGCTGCCGGGATCGACGGCGAAGCGGTTCACCGGCACCACGATGACGCCCCGCGCCTCGGCGGCGGCGGCGAAGGAATTCGCCCCCCAGGGCCGGGGCAGCCGCAGCAGCACGTGCATGCTCTGCGGATCGGCAGCGATATCAAGGCCTTGCAGGACTTCGACGGCGATCGCCTGGCGGGCGCGGAGTTCGCCGCGCTGGGCCGCCAGCAGCCGGTCGGCGGTGCCGTCGGCGATCCAGCGGGCCATGATCTCGACCATCAGCGGCGCGGGGCCGAGCGAGCGGGAATGCACGGCGCCGGCGAGGCGCGCCACCTCCGGGCCGGGCGCCACGATCCAGCCCACGCGGAGACCGGGGAGGAAGCATTTGGAGGCGCTGCCGATATAGACGGTGCGCTCGGGCGCCAGGGTGGCGATGGGGGGCGGACAATCCTCAGGGAGCGCGCCGTAGACGTCGTCCTCGACGATGACGAGGTCGCGGGCGCGGGCCACCGCCACCACCGCCTTCCGGCGCGCGAGGCTCATGGTCGAATTGGTCGGGTTCTGCAGTGTCGGCTGGATCATCAGCAACCTGGCGCCGGTGCTTTCGACAGCAGAATCAAGGGCTTCCGGCAGCAGCCCCTCGGCGTCCATGGCGACGGGGAACGCCTGCCGGTCGGCGAGGCGGGCCATGTCGAGGAGGCAGGAATAGGTGTAGTCCTCGAACAGGATCGGCTTGTCGCCGCGGCCGAACAGCGCCAGCGCCACCCCCAGCGCCTGCTGGGCGCCGACGGTGAGGACGATGTGTTCCGGCGGGGCCACGAGGCCGATTCGCCTGACCCATTGCGACACCGCCTCGCGATGCGCCCGGTGGCCGCCGGCGGGGGCGTAGCCGACGAGATCGGCGACATCGGCGCGGTCGGCGAGCGCGCGAAGCGCGGCACCCAGCGCCTTGCGCGCCTCGGCGGTGGCGAGTTCGTTGTGGGAGAGGTCGAGCGGGGCGCCGGGATCGCGGGCGCGCAGGCCGGGGCGCGGCGGGCGGCGGGCGAAGGTGCCGCGGCCGACCTCGCCGGAGAGATAGCCCTGCCGCTCCGCCTCCAGGTAACCCCTTGAAATCGTTCCGACTGTGACGCCGAGCTTCCAGGCCAGCTCGCGCTGCGGCGGCAGCTTGCCACCCACCGGCAACTCGCCCTTCTCGATCGCCTCGACGATGGCGGTGGCGAGCGCCCGATAGACCGGGCCCTCGCGGGCTGTGAGATTCGGCACCCAAATTGTCATGGTGACAATTCCTACATTGACACCCAATCAATGTCAAGTTCATGGTGACAATTGAAGCAATTGCTTCATCAGAGGAGTATGACAAATGCGGGAAAGGATCGACACAATCGGTCGGCTTTCCGCGCTCGCGCGGATGACCGATATCGCCGGCCTGCTGTGGTGTGACGCGAAAGCGCTGTTCGCCCATGTACTTGCCTGGCAGGTGCGGGCGCGCGAGCGAAAGCACCTCGCCGCGCTGGACGACCGCATGCTGCGGGATGTCGGCCTGTCGCGCGCCGATACGCTGCGCGAATCCAGCAAACCCTTCTGGATCAGCTGAACGGAGCCCGCCCATGCGTGTGCCGATCTTCCAGATCGACGCCTTCACGGGGGAGCGTTTCCGCGGCAACCCGGCCGCGGTGATGCCGCTCCCCCGTTTCGTCGACGACCGGACGCTGCAAGCCGTTGCGGCGGAAAACAATCTGGCCGAAACCGCCTTTCTGGTACGGGAGGGCGAGGATTGGCGCCTGCGCTGGTTCACGCCCAAGATCGAGGTGCCGCTCTGCGGCCATGCCACGCTAGCTTCGGGCTGGGTGGTGCTGAATTGTCTCGATCCAAAGCGCGATATTGTCACCTTCCAGACGCTGTCCGGCCCGCTCACCGTGCGCCGCGCCGGCACCGAAGGGGGCCTCGCGATGGACTTCCCGGCCCAGCCGGCGACCGTCCTTGATCCAGCATTCACCGTGACCACGGGTGCGGCACTCGGCCGGACGCCCGCCAGCGTGCTGAAGGCGCGGAACTATGTCGCCGTGTTCGAGACGGCGACCGAGGTGCGGGCGCTCGCCCCCGACTTCGCGGCGATCAGGAAGCTCGACACCCCCGGCATCATCGCCACCGCCCCGGGCGACGAGAGCTACGACTGCGTCAGCCGCTATTTCGCCCCCGGCGCCGGGATCGACGAGGACCCGGTGACCGGCTCGGCGCATTGCACGCTGGTCCCCTACTGGGCGGCGCGGCTCGGCAAGCCCCGCATCCGCGCTTGGCAGGCGAGCCCGCGCGGCGGCCTGCTCGACTGCCGCCTCGACGGCGACCGGGTGGAGCTCGCCGGGACTTGCGTCTTCTACATGCAGGGCGAGGCCGAGATCGGCTAACGCGCGGCCAACTCGAGCACAGGAACGATTCCCTCTCTCCTCCGGTTGGTTCCGGGATCGCAAGGGACAGCAACCCGCGGGACCGAGCACCTGCACGGTGGCCCCCGCCGCGCATCGAAAGGGAGAGGATATGAGCGAGTTGGAAGACGCCATCAGAACGCGCGCCCATCAGATCTGGGAGTCGGAAGGACGCCCGGAAGGCCGGGAGCGGGACCATTGGTTCCGGGCGGCGAGCGAAATGCCGGAGGCGGATGCCGCCGCCGGGACCGGCATCGCCGGCGGTCCGCCGCCGGCGACCGAGGAACCGACCCTCCCGCCACCGAAGGATGGTGCCTAGCCTTTCCGTTCGAGTTCAGATGACCGATGCTGACGGACCGCGTCCCAGGTTGCTGAAGCATCCCGGCGGGAGGCCGCTGCCGGTCACCAGCAAGGCGCCTCTGGTGAAGAGCCGGAACGAGGCGTCGGGGTCCATATCCGTGAGTACGATCATCCTTCCGGTCGCATCGATCCAGACCGGCTTGCCGCCACTGAGCGCCGCCGCCGCGAAAGCCTGCTCGCCCGAGATGCCGGGCGCGAACAGCACCGCGGTATAGCCGTTGCCGGCCGGCGGCTGCAGCGCCTGCCACCCCGCCGCCACAGTGCACAGCGGCAGTGCCAGAGCGACGAGGCGGCCCTTCGGCCGGGATGGCGGTCCCCGCATCCGCAAAGCCATGCCGAGGGCGATCGGCAGCAGCCCGAAGCCAAAGACCCAGATCAGGTCCCAGAGCAACGGCTGGCCGCTGTCCATGCGGATGCGATGGATGCCGAGGATCCAGTGCGAGCCGATCGCATCGACCACGTGCCATACCCCGAATCCGACCAGGAGCAGGCTCAGACTCCGCCGGCCGGACGGAAGCCCGCCGCGGCGGGCGGCCATCCAGAAGCCGACGAGCCCGATGAGGGCCAGGACATACATCAGGAGATGGAAAAGGCCGTCCGCCGCGATCTGGAAACTCGCATCATCGGGGTTCAGAGTGCTGAGCAGATGGTGCCATTGCAGGATCTGGTGCAGCAGGATGCCATCGAAGAAGCCGCCGAGAGAGAAGCCGAGGAGCCACAAGGAGAGGCTCATCCCATCCAACCGTCTCTGCATCGGCCCACTCCTCTGCAAACCGCTCACCTGGCGTTGGCGCAACGCTCCGGCGGGCCGAGCGGTTTCACC
>JALHMN010000081.1 GCA_022844005.1 bacterium
CTGCAGATAGGCATTGGCGCCCCGCCGGTCCTGGCGGCCCGCGATCCGCGCGGCCGCCAGCAGCGCGTCGAGATTGCCGGGCTCCGCCTCCAGCACGGCGGCGATCTTGGCCTTGGCCGCATCGACGAGGCCCGCCTGCAGCAGGAGGCGCACCTCGACGGCGCGCAGGCGGCCGTTGTCGGGGAGACGCTGCAGCGCCTCGACCACCACCCCCATCGCCTGTTCGGTCCGGCCGAGGTCGAGATGCGTGCCGGCGAGGTCGATCACCGCGTCGACATGGGACGGATCGAGGAAGAGGGCGCGGGAAAGGCTCCGCACCGCCTCGCCGTTCTGTCCCGCCAGTCTCTGGGCCTGGCCCAGCAGGTGCCAGTTGCCGGCCCGCTTCGGGTCGAGCCGGGTGGCGAGGAGCGCGGCCTGGGCCGCCTTCTTCCCGTCATGCGCGGCCATATGCGTGTTGGCGAGGTTGACCAGCGGCGACGCCGATTTCGGATCCAGCCGCCGCGCCGCTTCGAACATGAGGATCGCCTCGGCCGGCCGGCCGCTCCGCCGCAGTACGACGCCGAGAAGGTTGGTCAGGCGGAAGTCCCGCTTGCGGTTCTGCAGGGCCGCGCGCAGCAGGGCTTCCGCCTCGGCATGCTGCCCCTGTTCGGCGAGCCGGCGTGCCTGCTCGAAAGCCTCCTGTGGGGATCGGGGCCCGCCTTCGGCCGATGTCATTCCGGCCGCCTCCCGCTCGTCCGCGCTTCCGTCGCCCCCAGCGCCTCGAAGGCGCGTAAGCGGCGGCGATGCACCGCCTGGCGCGCCGCCTCGTCGGGATAGCCGCCGCCGCGCAGCGCCAGTTCGGCCAGTTCCAGTCCCGCCTCCAGCGCTTCCGGCACCACGCCGGTGGCACCGATCCGCATCAGCGTCCTCGCATGCGCCTCGTCGCGGGCGCGGGCGAAGATCGGGATGACCGGCCAGTCGCTCCTCACCGCCTTGACGATGCGCTCGATCGCGGCGTGGTCGTCCATGGTGAGGATCAGCGCCTGGGCGCGGTCGAGGCGGAGCTTCTTCAGGAACTCGATCCGGGCGGCATCGCCGAAATAGATCTCGATGCCTTCCGCACGCGCCCCGGTGACCGTCGCCGTATGCCGGTCGACGGCGAGGCAGGCGAGGCCCTCGCCCTGCAGCACCTCGCGCAGCAGCCGGCCGACGCGGCCGAAGCCGCCCAGCACGTAATGGCCTTCGAGCTCGGGGATCGTCTCGCTCTCCGGTCCGCGGGCGGCCTCGGCCTCGCGGGCGAGGCGCCTGCCCAGGCGCCGCCCGGCGAAGGAGGCGAAGGGCGTCAGGAACATGCTGGCGCCGGCCACCGTCAGCATGAACTGGGCGATCGATTCCTCCATCAGCCCGCCCGCCGCCGCCATGCCGATCACCACGAAGGCGAATTCGCCGGCCGGCCCGAACAGCAGCGCCGATTCGGCCGCGGCCGGGATGCCGAGGCCGAAGGCGCGGGCGAGGCCGAAGAAGATCGCCGCCTTGACCGCGATCAGCCCCAGGATGGAGGGCAGCAGCCACAGCCAGGCCCGGCCCATCGCGGCGGGGTCGAGCCCCATGCCCACCGACATGAAGAACAGGCCGAGCAACAGGCCCTTGAAGGGCTCGATCACGGTCGCGATCTCGTGGCGGTATTCGGTCTCGGCCAGCAGCAGCCCGGCGAGGAAGGCGCCCAGTGTCAGCGTCAGCCCGGCCAGCTGCATCAGGGCGCCGGTGCCTAGGATGACCAGCAGCGTCGTCGCCATGAACAGTTCCGGGCTCTTCGTGGCGCCCACCAGGCGGAACAGCCGCGCCAGCAGCAGCCGGCCGGCAACCAGCACCAGCGCGATCGCCGCCCCCGCCTTGGCCAGCAGGACCGGCAGGCTGCCGGCGGCATCCTCCCCGCCATGCGCGCTCATCAGGGTGACGGCGAAGAGGATCGGAATCACCGCCAGATCCTGGAACAGCAGCACGGCGAAACTGGCCCGCCCGGCCTCGCTGCCGAGCCGGCCCTCCTCGGTCAAGAGCTGCAGCACGATCGCGGTCGAGGAGAGTGCGAGGCAAGCGCCCAGCACGACGGCCGCGACCGGCGGGTTGCCGAACAGGATGGCGATGCCGGCCAGTGCCGCGCCGGTCACCAGCACCTGCGCCCCGCCCAGGCCCAGCACCAGCCGGCGCATCGACCACAGCCTGACCGGCGACAGTTCCAGGCCGATCACGAACAGCAGGAAGGCCACCCCGAACTCGGCGATGCCGCGCACCTCCGCGACATCGCGGATGACGATCCAGTCGACGATGCCGCCTTCCTCGAACAGGCGGGCGGCGCCCGCCGGCCCGACCACGAGACCGGCGAGGAGAAAGCCCAGCACCGGCGACAGGCGCAGCCGGTGGAACACCGGCACGACCACGCCGGCGCAGACGAGGAAGGTGACCAGTTCGCTCGGAATGCCGGCGGCGTGCGAATCCATCGCCGCAGTCTAAAGCGTGGTCACGGTGAATGCTGGACGAGTGCTGGTCGGCGCGCGGCCCGGAAGGCTTCCTCGAGCACGGCCTCGTCGCCGATGTGATTGGCCAGCAGCAGCACCAGCCGGGCGTTCAGCGCCGCACTTTCCTCCGGCGACAGGCCCTCGTGCAACTCCATCAGCGCCTCGTAGAATCCGTCCGGGTCGCGCAGGTTGGGGGTGGTGACGAGCGCCATCCTAGCCTCCGAGCGCGCGGGCATGCGCCGCCAGAATCTCTTTCAGATCAGGGTCTTGCCACCGGGCGACGACATGCTGGTCGGGCCTGAGCAGGTAGAAGGTGCCGGGGGCGGCGGCGAAGGCGGACGCCGCCTGCATCGGCATTGCGATGACGGGGAAGGGCAGGTCCGGCGCCGGCCCGAAGGCGAGGCCCACGAAGTCGCGCGGCAGCCGGTCCAGCAGATAGCCGTGCTCCATCAACAGGTTGGGGCAGGGCTCGCCCGGCAGCACGCCGCCCTCGAAATCGGTCTCGGTATTGAGCGGCGAGCCCTCATGGACGGTCGGCACCGAAAGCCGCCCGCTGTTCACCAAGCCCCTGGCGAACAAGTGCTTTTCGGCGAGGTGCAGCACCGCGTCGCGGAAGATCCGCTCGGCCGGCGACTTCGGCGTCAGGAAGCGGGTCGACCGGCCGGTCAGCCGGATGTTCTCGGCGGCCGCCTGCCCGCGCTCGACGTCGTAGGAATCGAGCAGGTCTTCCAAGGCCTTGCCCTGGATGACGAAGGCGAGCTTCCAGGCCAGGTTCTCGGCGTCCTGGATGCCGGAATTGCCGCCCCTGGCACCGAAGGGCGAGACCTGGTGGGCGCTGTCGCCAGCGAACAGCACCCGGCCGTGGCGGAAGCGCTCCAGCCGCCGCCCCTGGAACGTGTAGATGCTGGCCCATTCGACGCTAACCGGATGATCGCCCAGCATTTTCCGGACGCGGGCGATGACCTTCTCGGGCGCCTTCTCGGCCTCGCGATCGACCTCGGGACCGAGCTGGAAATCGACCCGCCACTGATCGTCCGCCTGCTTGTGGCAGAGCGCGGTGTCGCCGGCATGAAAACTCGGGTGGAACCAGAAGCGCCGGTCGGCCTTGGGCAGGCTCGCATGCACCTTCACATCGGCGATCAGGAAACAGTCCTCGTAGGTATCCCCTTGAAAATCCAGGCCCAATGCGCGGCGGGCGGCGCTCCGCGTCCCGTCGGCGGCGACCAGCCAGTCGCCCTCGGCGCTATAGCGGCCGTGCGGCGTTTCGACCTCCAGAACCACGCCGTCGGGGCCGGGGCGGACATCCACCACCTTGCTCCGCCAGCGCAGATCGATCAGCGGCTGCCGCTCCACCGCCTCGACCAGGAACTCCTCGGCGTAATACTGCTGCACGTTGACGAAGGCCGGGAACTTGTGGCTGCCCTGTTCTTGCAGCACAAAATGGTAGATCTCCTGCTCACCGTGGAACAGTCGTCCCGTGTTCCAGGTATATCCCTTGTCGATCAGGCGCTTGGCGACGCCGTGCCGGTCCAGGATCTCGAGGCTCCGCTTGGCCCAGCACAGCCCCCGGCTGCCCTCGCTCACCCGGTCGCCATCCTCGAACACGACCGAGGGGATGCCGTAGGCCGCCAGTTCCAGCGCGGTGGTGAGGCCGACCGGCCCGCCGCCGGCGATCAGCACCGGGTGGCGCAGGGCGCGGCCCTCCGCCTCCGGGCAGCTTCTCCAGGGATGGCTGCGATAGGCGTAGGCCATCAGCCGGGATCCGGTACCACCTCGCCCTGGAGGCGGTAGGAATTGCCGCGGAACAGCGCCACGACGCGCCCCTCCTGGTCGGTGACCTTGACGTCGTAGACGCCGGTGCGGCCGCCTTGCTGGCGCATTTCCGCCTCCGCCGTCAGCCGGTCGCCCTTCCTGGCGGCGAGGCAGAAGGTGACCTGCGCCGTCTGCGCCACCGCGACCGTGTTGTAGGAATTGCAGGCATAGGCGAAAGCGGTGTCGGCCAGCGTGAAGATCATGCCGCCATGGCACATGTCGTGCCCGTTCAGCATGTCCTCGCGCACGCTCATGCCGAGCCGGGCGAAACCCGGCCGCACGGCCTCGAGCGCGATGCCGAGCGCCAGCGCCGCCCGGTCGCGCTCCATCATGCCGCGCCCGACGGCCTCGGCGATCCGCCGGGCGCGGGCCTCGTCGGCCATGGACTCGGCAGTCATGGGCTCAGCGGCCCTGGAACTTCGCCGGCCGCTTCTGCAGGAAGGCCTGCACGCCTTCGCCGAAGTCGAAGGTCCGGCCGGCCTGCCGCTGCAGGTCGCGCTCGAGGTCGAGTTGCGCCGGCAGCGTGTTCTCCCAGGACTTCTCCAGCGCCTGGCGGATCAGGCTGAGGCCCTTGGTCGGCCCGGCGGCGAGCTTGGCCGCGACGGCCTTCGCCTCCTCGGGCAAGGCCGCGTCGTCCACCACCTTCCAGACCAGACCCCAGTCGAGCGCCGTCTCGGCCGAAATTTTCTCGCCCAGCAGCATCATGCCGGCGGCGCGCTGGCGCCCGGCGAGGCGCGGCAGGAAGAAGGTGGAGCCCGCATCCGGCACCAGGCCGATGTTGCAGAAGGCCTGCAGGAAACTCGCCGATTTGCCCGCCAGCACGATGTCGCAGGCCAGTGCCAGCGACATGCCGGCCCCGGCGCAGGGGCCATTCACCGCCGCTACGATGGGCATTTCGAGGGCCCGCAGCCGCTTGATGAAGGGGTTGTAGTATTCGTCGAGCGACTGGCCGAGATCGGGCGGCCCGCCATCGGCGGAAGGCGCGCGGGGGGCGGAGAGATCGGCGCCGGCGCAGAAGCCGCGCCCGGCTCCGGTGATGACCAGCGCGCGCGCCGCGCCGGGCTTCTCCAACTGGTCCAGCACCTGGCGCAGTTCGACATGCATGCCGCTGGTGAAGGCGTTCAGCCGTTCCGGCCGGTTGAGCGTCAGGGTGGCGACCGGGCCCGCGATGTCGAAGATGATGGTCTCGAAGCTCACACTGATTCCTCCAGGGCGGTTTGTGACACGACGCGGTTCCGCCCTTCCCGCTTCGCCATGTAGAGCGCCCTGTCGGCCCGGCCGATCAGGTCGGTGATCGGCTCGCCCTCCTCGAACCGGGCCACGCCGACCGACATTGTGACGGCGCCGACGTCCTCGCCGGTCGATCGGCGCACCAGTCGGCGGGTGGCGATGGTTTCGCGCAGGCGGTCGGCGATGGCGAGCGCGTTCTGCAGCGTGCAACCGGGCAGCAGGACGGCGAATTCCTCGCCGCCGTAGCGCGCGGCGAGATCGGATCCCTTGATACCGTCACGCAGGCACCGGGCAACCAGTTTCAGGACCTGGTCGCCGAACTGGTGTCCGTGGTTGTCGTTGAATGTCTTGAAGCGATCGATGTCGCAGAGCAGGAGGCAAAATTCGCTTCCCGTCTCCATGGCCTCGGTGGCGGCCCCCAGCAGCCGGTCGTCGAAGGATTTGCGGTTCGCGAGGCCGGTCAGGGGATCGGTGCTCGCCTGCTTGCGCACCTCGTCCAGGTCCTGCTTCAACTGGTCGATCTGCTCGGCAGACTGCTTCAGGCGGCCTTCCAGCACGGTGTTCCGCTGGATCGCCGACTGGGTTTCTATCAGCAGTCGGCGGATGGTCGTCTGCAGGGTGTCGGGACTGGCGTCGGCCTGGACTTCACCCGTCAGATCGACCAGGGCCCGGCCGTAGGTCTTGGCGCCCGCGCCGGCATCGTTCACCAGTGCCGCGACCTCGCGGATGGTGCTGCCCAGTCGGTCGCTCGCGCTGCGCAGCGTCCGGTCCTGGCGCTCAAGGCCGAGGAAGCGTTCGTACAACTCGCGGCTGACTTCGGTGGTGAAGGCTTTGCCGTTCGACTCCAGTATTTCGACGGCCTTCTTCAAGTCGGGGTTGTCACCGACGGCGTATTCATACCAAACGGCGAAATTCTCGGGCGACGGTGGTACGCCTCGTTCGGTCGCCAAAGCGAGCGCTGCGCGTGCATATTCGAGAGCTTGGGCCAGACTGTGTTCCCGCAGCACCATCACCTCCTCGCCCAGCGGTGGCGGACACTAGGGCGGTGCGAGCCATTCCTGCAAGCCTCAGACACCGAGATACCTCGCGTGAAGCAGGGGATCGGCGGCGAGCGTCCGGGCGTCGCCCGACCAGGCGATGCGACCCTTCTCGACGATATAATGCCGGTCGGCGATGCGGCCGAGCGCCCGTATATCCTTGTCGATTACCAGGATGGACTGCCCGGCGCCTTTCAGCGTCTTCAGGCAGTCCCAGATTTCCCGCCGGATCAGCGGGGCGAGCCCCTCCGTCGCCTCGTCGAGGATCAGGAGCGCCGGATTGGTCATCAGCGCGCGGGCGATCGCCAGCATCTGCTGCTCGCCCCCGGAAAGCTGGTTGCCCATGTTCTCGGCCCTTTCGGCAAGCCGCGGAAACATGGCGAGTGTGCGCTCCAGCGTCCAGGCATCGCGCATCCCGGCGGCGGCCGGCGCGGCCGTCGCGATCAGGTTCTCCTTCACCGTCAGGTTGGGGAAGACGCGCCGTCCTTCCGGCACCAGCCCCAGGCCGAGGCGGGCGGTGCGATAGGCGGGCAATGTGCGGATCTCCCGGCCGCGGAAGCGGATTGAACCGCCCGCGGCGGGGGTCAATCCCATGATCGAACGGATGGTGGTGGTCTTGCCCATGCCGTTGCGGCCCATGAGGGTAACGACCTCGCCTTCGTCCACGGTCAGCGACAGGCCGTGCAGGACCCGGCTCTGGCCATAGGCGGTTTCGATCGCTTCGACGACGAGGAGGGGATCGGACATCGTCTCAGCCTTCTTCCTCGTCGGCACCGAGATAGGCGGCGCGCACCTCCTGATTGGCGCGGATCTCTGCGGGCGTGCCGGTGGCGATGGCGCGGCCGTAGACCAGGACGGTGATGCGATCGGCCAGCGCGAAGACCGCGTCCATGTCGTGCTCGACGAGCAGGATGCTGATCCGCCCCTTCAGCCGCTGCAGCGTCTCCACCATGCGGACGGATTCCTCAACCCCCATTCCCGCCATCGGCTCGTCCAGAAGCAGAAGCCGTGGCGCGGTGGCGAGCGCCATCGCGATCTCGAGCTGGCGATGTTCGCCATGGCTGAGCGCGGCCGCCGGCATGTTGCCGCGGTCCTCCAACCCGACCTCGGCCAGAAGCGCATCGGCCGGTCCGGTCCTCGCCGGATCGCTCTTTGCCCGCCGCCAGAAGCGGAAGGAATGACCGAGGCGGGACTGAACCGCCATGGCCACGTTCTCGCGCGCGGTGAAATCGGGAAAGATCGACGTGATCTGGAACGATCGGGCGAGGCCGAGGCGGCAGCGCTTGTGCACCGGCGCCGCGGTGATGTCGCGTCCTTCGAGCCGGATCGAACCGCTGTCGGGGCGGATCTCGCCCGACAGCTGGCCGATCAGCGTCGTCTTGCCCGCACCGTTCGGGCCGATCAGGGCGTGCACGCTGCCGGCCGCCACGTCGAGGTCGATCTGGTCCGTGGCGACGAGGCCGCCGAAGCGCTTGATCAGGCCGCGGGTGGCGAGGATCGGTTCAGCCACGGTCGCCACCCGGCAGCAGGCCGTCGATCCCCCGTTTGGCGAACAGCACCAGGAGAAGCAGCATCGGGCCGAAAACGAGCTGCCAGTATTCGGTCAGCGAAGACAGCACTTCCTCGAGAAGCAGGAAGACGATGGTGCCCACCGCGGGCCCGAACAGGCTGCCCATGCCGCCGAGGACGACGCTGACGATGAGGTCGCCCGAGCGCGTCCAGTGCATGACCGCGGGGCTGATGTAGTCGGCCTGGGTGGCCAGCATGGCGCCGGCGAGGCCGCAGAACGATCCCGCGATCACGAAGGCGGCGAGGCGATAGCGGAAGGTCGGGATGCCGATGGCATTGGCGCGGCGGTCGTTCGACTTGGAGGCGCGGATCACCAGTCCGAAGCGGGAATGGACGATGCGGTGGATGATCAGGATCTCGATGCAGAGAATGGCGAAGCACAGGTAGTAGAAGCTGGGCTTGTGGCTCATCCGGATCAGGCCGGCGAAGTCGCTGCGGGTATAAATGGTGAGGCCGTCGTCACCGCCATAGGCATAGAGGCCGACGCCGACGAAATAGACCAGCTGCGCGAAGGCGAGCGTGATCATGATGAAATAGACGCCCCGCGTGCGCAGGCAGATGGCGCCGACCACGGTTGCATAGAGTGCGGATATGCCGATGGCGAGCGGCCATTGCACGAATCCGTTGGTGGTGCCGTGCTCGGCCAGGATACCGACGGTATAGCCACCGATGCCCAGATAGACGGCATGCCCGAAGCTGACCATGCCGCCATAGCCCAGGATCAGGTTCAGGCTGACCGCCGCCACCGCCAGGATGATCATCCGCGTGAACAGGGTGACCAGGAAGGGTTCGGCCAGCACCTGGGCCAGGGTCGGAACCATGGCCAGGGCGAGCATGAACAGCCCGTAGACCACCAGCCGCGGCGTTACCCGCATCAGCCGCTTCTCGCCGGGAACAACCCCTGCGGCCGCAGGAAGAGGATCAGCGCCATCAGGATGTAGACCAGCATGGAGGCGAGCGCGGGGGCGAGCGTGTTGGCGGCGGGGACCGACATGAAGCCGCGCAGGATTTCGGGCAGGAAGGCCCGGCCGACGGTGTCGATCATGCCCACCATCAGGGCGGCGACGAAGGCGCCCCTGATCGAGCCGATGCCGCCGATGACGATGACGACGAAGGCGACGATCAGGATGCGCTCGCCCATGCCGATCGAGACCGTGGTGATCGGCGCGGCCATGATCCCGGCCAGCGCCGCCAGCACGGCGCCCAGCCCGAAGACCAGGGTGTAGAGCTTGCGGATATCGATTCCGAGTGCGCCGACCATTTCCCGGTCCGAGGCGCCGGCCCTGATCCTCATGCCGGTGCGGGTGCGGGCAACCAGCCAGTAGAGGCCGAAGGCGACCAGCCCGCCGACGAGGATCACCACCAGCCGATAGGTCGGGTAGGAGAGACCGGGCAGCAGCTCGACGCTGGTGTTCAGGATGCCCGGCAGCTGGATGGTCCTGCCCGCCGGGCCCCAGACCAGGCGGACCAGCTCGTTGAAGAAGAGCAGCAGACCGAAGGTCGCGAGCACATGGTCCAGATGGTCGCGGGCATAGAGCGTGCGCACCGCGACCAGTTCTATCGCGACGCCGAGCAGGAAAGCGGCGCCCAGCGCCAGCACGGCGCCCAGCACGAAGCTGTCGGTCCATGTGATGAACGTCGCGGCGAAATAGGCGCCCATCATGTAGAGCGATCCATGCGCCAGATTGACGAGATCCATGATCCCGAAAACCAAGGTCAGACCGGCCGCCAGCAGGAAGAGGAGCAGCCCGAACTGCAGCCCGTTCAGGCTCTGCTCGATCAGGAGAAGCATGCGCGCTCTTCGCCGGTCGCGATGGCGGGGACGCCGGGCATCCTCTGCCGGCGTCCCCTTGTTCCCGTCACCTCGCCCGGCTTCACTTCATCGGGCACTTGGCGGCATAGGTGTCCTGGTGGTCCTTCAGCACGGCGCCCTCGTTCTTGAGCGTCAGCATGCCTTCGGCATCCTTCACCACGGTCTGCAGGTAGAAGTTCTGGATCGGGAAATTGTTGTTGCCGTACTTGTAGGAACCCCGCACCGAGTTGAACTCCGCCTTCTTCAGGGCGGCGCCGATCGCGGCCTTGTTCTTCAGGTCGCCCTTCACCGCGCGGACGGCGCTGTCGATCAGCATGATCGCGTCATAGGCCTGCGCGCCGTAGAAGGACGGATAGGTGCCGTACTTCTTCTTGAAGTCGCCGACGAACTTCTTGTTCGCTTCGTTCGGCAGGTCGTTGACCCAGAACTGGGTGCCGGGGATGCCGAGCGCCAGGTCCTTGATCAGCGGCAGCGACAGCGCGTCGATCGTATAGGTGGTGTAGAGCGGAACCGTGTCCTTCAGGCCGGCCTGGGCGTACTGGGTGATGAACTGCACCCCATGCGCGCCGGGGAAGAAGGTGAAGATGGCGTCGGCCTTGGCGGCCTTGGCCTTCGACAGCTCGGCGGCGAAGTCGAGCTGGTCGGGCCATTTCGTCATGTCCTCGCCGATCACCTCGCCCTTGTAGGTGCGCTTCACGCCGGCGACCATGTCGCGGCCGGCGGGATAATTCGGCGCGATGACGTAGAGCTTCTTGACGCCCTTCTGGTTCAGCACCTCGCCCATCGCCATTGGCGTCTGGTCGTTCTGCCAGGAGGTCGAGAAGAAATAGGGCGAGCACTGCTCGCCGGCGATCTGGGAGGGGCCGGCATTCGCGCTGATGATGTAGGTTTCGCTGTCGATCGCCGGCTTGTAGGAGGCGAGCAGGATGTTGGACCACAGATAGCCGGTGAGGAAATTGACCTTGTCCGACTCGATCATCTTCTCGGTCTTCTGCTTGCCGACATCGGGCTTGAAGCCGTCGTCCTCGTAGATCATCTCGATCGCGAGATCGCCCATCTTGCCGCCCAGATGCTCGACGGCGAGATCGGCCGACCGCCTGAAGTCCTGGCCGATGGCGGCCTGCGGCCCCGTCGCGGTGTTCAGGAACCCGATCTTGACCTTCTGCTGCGCCGCCGCCGGCACGGCGGCGAGCGCAAAGGCCATGGCGGTCGCCAACAAGCGAGTGTTCAATGCTGCCTCCCCTGGCTTGGACATGGCCCGGGCATCGTCCCGGGCGTGCCTCTCCCGGAGGCAAAATACGCAATGTTGTCCACGCCAGCAATTGGCCTGGACGCGGGCCGGTGCCCGCCCAGTGGAAAGAATGCGCGATGAAGCTGAAACAGTCTCTTCTGATTGCCACCCTGCTGGCCCTCCCGGCCCTCGGGCCGCTGCAGGCGGCGGAGCGGATCGGGCAGGTCGACTTGGTCGAGGTCTGGGCCACCGGCACGCCGGAAGGCGGGCGCACCACGGCGAAGTTCGTCGGCAACCCGGTCGAGGCCCGGGAAACGGTGGCCACGACCGAAGGGGGCGCGCTCCACCTCACCCTGGCCGACCGGACCGAGCTTCGGGTCGGCTCCAACGCCACGCTCAGGCTCGATGAATATGTCTACGATCCGAAGGCGGGAACCGGCAAGGCGACGCTGGCGGTGAGCCGGGGGATCGCGCGTTTCGTGACCGGCCGCATGCGCAAGGAACAGTTCGCTGTGCGGACGCCGAGCGTGGAGATCGGCGTGCGCGGCACCGATTTCTCCGTCTGGGTCGAGCCCGACGGACGCACCACGATCTGGGTGACCGAGGGGGCCATCACCGTGCGGCCGCTGTCGGGCGGCGCGATCGCCGATGTCGGGGCGGACGAGACCGTGGCGGTCGCCGCGGGCGGCACCGTGGTCCAGCGCGACGCCGCGCGGCCGCTGACCGATCCGGGCCTCCTCGATGCGATCCAGATCCAGCGGCTGCGCTGAGGCCGCCTTACCGGCCGGAGGGAAGGGGGGCGCGAAATGAGGCGCTCGATCATCGGCTGGACCACCGCCGCCGTGCTGCTCGTCTCGATCGGCTTCGGCGCGCTGGCGCTGGTGATGAACCGATCCACCTTCCACCCGCCGGCCTGGGTGGGCCCCGCCGCCTTCATCCGCCACGAGGGGGGCGATCGCCTGTGCCTGCCGCTGCGCCAGGAGGAGACGAGGACGGTTTTCGACTACCGCAGTTCCCGCTTTCCCACGCTGCGCTCGCGTGCCTTCCATCATTTCAGCATCCGCTGCCATGATCCCGTGACCGCGCGGCCGCTCGCGACCCATCCGCTGGCGATCATTCCGGATCTCGATGGCGGCCGGGAGGCCCAGCTCCGCGTCATCGGCCAGGAGCGGGAATTCCTCTGGCTGTTCCTGCGCGACGAGGCGCTCGCCATCCGCGTCACCGACGGCCGGCTGGCGGCCAGCCGCGCGCTGCTGGAACGGCAGTTCCCGCGGTTGCGCGACCGCCTGCCGGCGGAACCGCGCGGCTATGGTTTCGATGCCGGCCTCGTCTTCATGACCGCCGATGCCGAACCGCTGCGGCTGACCCTGGCCGGCATGTCCCTCGGCCCCTACGACGCGCCGCCGGATCGCTCGGCCATCGGCCGCGACAGCCAGTGGCACGGCCGGTTCCGCACCAGGGAATTTCTCACCCGGCGGGCTGTCGCCGCCGACCGCTGGCACGGGCTCTATACGGAGCGCGAGGCGGCCGACGCAGCCAATGACGCCTTCGGCGACAAGTTCCGAAGCGACGCCGCGGTGCTGGACGAGGGCGCCGCGACGCGGCGCCGCTGGTGGCGGGCGGAAGCCGGCCGCACCCGGGAGTTCAGCGAGGGGTCGCACCCCCGACTGACGGCGCTGCGACCGGCCGGCGACGGGCAGGCCCATCTCGCCGGGGGGCTGATGAAGCGGGGGGGCGGCCCGAGGCGCTCGCGCTCGAAGGGCCGGCCGGCTGGCTGCTCCTGCACCGCACCCGGATCGACGAGGAGGGACGCCTGCTGGCGACCCGGCTGGACGGCGACCTCGCCGCGCTGTGGTCGACGCCGCTGCCGATCGCCGAACTCACCAACCGCTGGGAGCTTCCGGGCCGGCTCCTCCTTCTGGGCGAGGCGCCGGCGGCGGCAGGCCGCGGCCGGCTCGATGCCCATATCCTCTCCCTCGATCTCGCGACGGGCGGCATAGCCACCTGGAACATCGCCGCCGAAGCCCCCTAGACTTCGCCGGTGCGACGGATGGGAAGAATCATGAGCGGAAAGATCAGGGTCGGCATCGGCGGCTGGACCTTCGAGCCCTGGCGGGGGGTGTTCTATCCGGCCGACCTGACGCAGAAGCGCGAGCTGGAATTCGCCTCGCGCGCGCTCACCTCGATCGAGATCAACGGCACCTATTATTCGACCTTCAAGCCCGACAGCTGGCGGAAGTGGCGCGACGAGACGCCGGAGGGTTTCGTCTTTTCGGTCAAGGCCTCGCGCTTCTGCACCAACCGGAAGGTCCTGGCCGAGGCGGGGCCCTCGATCGAGAAGTTCATGGATCAGGGGCTGACCGAACTCGGCCCCAAGCTCGGGCCCATCAATTGGCAGTTCATGGCGACGAAGAAGTTCGACCCGGAGGATTTCGCCGCTTTCCTCGACCTCCTGCCGCGTGAGAAGGACGGGCTTTCGCTGCGGCATGCGATCGAGGTGCGCAGCCCGACCTTCGCCACCCCCGCCTTCTACGAATTGGCGCACCGGCACAATGTCGCCATCGTCCATGCCAAGGACGAGGACTTCCCCGAGATCGACGAGCCCACCGCCGATTTCACCTATGCCCGGCTGATGTCGAGCCGGGAGGACCTCCCCGAGGGCGTCACCGCCGCCGACATCAAGGGCTATGCGAAGCAGGCAAAGGCCTGGGCGAAGCGGGGCGACGTCTTCGCCTATTTCATTGCCGGGGCCAAGGTCCGGAACCCGGCCGCCGCCCAGGCGATGATTCGGGAAGTCGGCTGAGTGGGGAAGCGGTCCGACGGTCGTGACCGGCGAACTCCTGCGAGGAGCGGAATGCGCGTTCGGTCTGTTGCTGCGGGCAGGTGCGATTTCAGCAGGCCGTCAGCGGATATATGACGCGGACACCCGCGGCGGCGAGCCGCTCGGCCAGGGCTTGCGGCGGCGCCCTGTCGGTGACCACGGCGTGAAACGCTGTCGTCGACGCTATCTGCACGATCGCCTGACGACCGAATTTGCTGGAATCGCCGACCGCGACGACCATCCGGGCGTTGGTCAGCACGGCTTGCTTCACCGCCACTTTCTGCAGGTCGAAATCCATCAGAGACCCGTCGGCGTCAAACCCCGAGAATCCGAGAATTGCGATATCCAGCCGTAGGCCGCGCATGGTCGCGGTCGCGCTTTCGCCGACCAGCGAACCGTCGCGCCCGCGCACGAACCCGCCCGTCACGAATATCTCGGCCTTGCCGCCGCGGGCCATGATCGCGGCTGCCTGAAGGCTGTTGGTGAAGACGCGGAGATCGCTCCTGAACGCCAGGGCGCGAGCCACTGCTTCGACCGTGGTGCCGACATCGAGGTAGATCGCCGCGCCATCCGGTACGAGTTCGGCCGCCAGCAGGCCGATCCGCTCCTTGGCGTCCGCCTGCAGCGCCAGCTTCTGTTCGTAGCCCAGCCGCACGGTCGATTCGAGCATGCCTGCGCCGCCGTGGAAGCGCTGCAGCAGCCGCGCTTCGTCCAGACGGATGATGTCGCGGCGAATTGTCTGCGTGCTGACATTAAAATGTCGCGACAGCGCCTCTACGGTCGCAAAGCCCTGCGCCTTGACGATGCGCAGGAGGTCCTGCTGTCGCTCGCTCAGCGGTTCTCCTGTCGCCATGGCGAAGGACGCCGACTGCATGGACCCCATCGGCCCTCTCCTGGAAGCATCGGTGAGTGATAAATTACATGTCGCGTTATATATATTACAGAATAGAATGAACAGGAGCTTCAGACGGTCGCGATGCTCGAACTTTCCAGATCGACCAATTCCCTTCACTCGAACCGCGGGCGGTTCGATCCCTGGGCGCTCGCGTGGCAGGCGGCGGACGCCCCGGCTTCCGCCGACGCCGTAGGTGTTGCGGAGGCATTGGCCTGGCTCTACGGCCCGGGACGGGGCCGGCGTGTGCCGGTGGCGGTGATCGGGCCGAAACGGGCGACGCCGACGCATTGTGAGATAGCCGAATCGCTCGGGCGCCGCATGGGGGAACTCGGACTGCCGCTGCTATGCGGCGGGCGCGGCGGTGTCATGGAAGCAGCCAGCAAAGGCTGCTTCCAGGCGGGTGGCCAGCCGATCGGACTGTTGCCGGACGACGAATGGGATGGCGCCAATGCCTATGTCACCATTCCGCTGGCCACGGGCATCGGGCCTGCTCGGAATGCCATCATCGCTCGCGCAGCGCTGGTTCTGATCGCCATCGGCGGCGAGTACGGCACGTTGTCGGAGATGGCGCTGGGTCTGCACTTTGGACGCCTTGTCCTGACCCTCGCCGATGCGCCGCCCGTCACCGGCGCCGTGGCCTGCACCGGCATCGACGAGGCGATCGATCGCACTGGCCGCCGCATTCTCGCGCTGGAGTGAAGAGATCCCGGCGAGCCTCGCTTCGTCGAGGGGCTTGGATGTCATAAAACGATCACTGAGAATCGTCATGTTGTTTTTCGATCATCTTGTGTTCGAAAAGCAATATGGGTTCGGCCTTGCCCCAGAGAGATCCTTCGCACCTCGACTGCTCCCGCCGGCCGCCTCAGGCCGTCCGGCAGGGAGCGGCCGTGCGACTGCGGGGGATCGGCAAGGCATACGGATCGACCGGTGTGCTGCACGCGCTCGACCTCGATGTCCGTGCGGGCGAATTCCTGACCTTGGTCGGCCCTTCCGGCTGCGGCAAGTCCACGCTGCTGCGCATCATTGCGGGCCTTGAGGTTCAGGATGCCGGGAGCGTCGAGATCGGCGATCGATCCGTTGATGACCTCCTGCCGGGCGATCGCGACGTCGCCATGGTTTTCCAGAGCTACGCGCTCTACCCGCATTTGTCGGTTGGCCGGAACATTGCCACCCCGCTCGAGATGCAGCGCCTGACGCTCGCCGAGCGTCTGCCTCTGCTGCGGTCGCTGTCGCCGCGCCGGCCTCGGATCATGCGGGGCATCCGCGCCGAGGTGGCGGCCGTCGCGGCGCAACTGCGGATCGACCACCTGCTCGAACGCAAGCCCGGCCAACTCTCGGGCGGGCAGCGCCAGCGCGTCGCGCTCGGCCGCGCCATGGTGCGGCAGCCTCGACTGTTTCTCATGGACGAACCCCTCAGCAATCTGGACGCGAAGCTGCGGGTACATATGCGGGGCGAACTCGCCGATCTGCACGCGCGTCTCGGCGCCACCTTCGTCTATGTGACGCACGATCAGGCGGAAGCGATGACGATGTCCGATCGCATCGCGCTGATGGACTCCGGCCGCATCCTGCAGCTCGGCACTCCCGCCGATCTCTATGATCGCCCCGGCAGCCTCGCGGTGGCGCAGTTCATCGGCGGCCCGCCGATCAATGTGATCGATGCCCTGGCCGACGGCGGGGGCGGAGTGTCGGTAGGCCCGGTCGCGCTGCCGGTGCCTTGCTCCCTGCCCGCCGGCACGCCGATCCGGCTCGGCATTCGCCCGGAGGCGGTGGAACTGGCCGGTGCGACCGATGGCGAAAGCGGCCTCTTGCCGGCGCGTCTGCATCGCGCGGAAAACCTCGGCGCTGAATGGATTCTGCAGTGCGTTCTCGCCGGCGGTGATCTGCTCGCTGCCCGGTTGTCGGGGGCGGCGTACAACGCTGCCGCGCTGCGGCCGGGCAGTGCCGTGCTGCTGCGCATCGACGGCCCGCATGTGCATGTGTTCGATGTGCAGGGCCGCCGCGTCCCCGCTTCGGCGGTCTCTCTTGCGGCGGGAGCGGCGTGAATGTCGGCGGTCGTGCCCGCCGCGGCGCGGTCGGCTGGGCGCCGTGCGCCGCAGTCGCGCCTTGAGGCTGTTGCGGGAACCGCTTTCGCGCTGCCTGCGGCCATACTCATCCTGGCCGTTCTGATCGTCCCTCTCATGGTGCTGGCGGTGCTCAGCTTCACCGACTATCGGCTCGGCGCGGTTGGCATGAAGGCGGTTGGCCTTGACAATTATGCCGCGCTCTTCGCCGACGGCGTCTTCCGGCGCTCGCTCACCAACACCTTCCTCTATGTCGCGATCGTGCTGCCGGTTTCGGTATTCGGGGCGCTCTTCATCGCGATTCTCGTTCAGGCGCGGGCGCGCACACGGAGCTTCTACGAGGTCGTCTATTTCCTGCCGGTGACTTCCACCTTGGTCGCCATGGCGACCGTCTGGCAGTTCATGCTCCATCCCGCGCTCGGGCCGGTCGGAACGCTTTCGGTCGACCTCGGCTTCGGCCGTGTCGATCTCCTGAACGATCCGGACCTGGCGCTGCTGGCGCTGGCGGCGATCGGTGTCTGGCAGGTGATCGGGTTCAACATGGTGCTGTTCATGGCCGGGCTATCGGTAATCCCGCGGGACCTCTACGAGGCGGCGGCACTGGACCGGGCCGGAGGCGCCGTCGACCGCTTCCTGACAGTGACCTGGCCGATGCTGGGACCGACGACGATGTTCGTCACGATCACCAGTTCGATCACCGCCTTCAAGGTTTTCGACACCGTCGTGGTGCTTACCCGTGGCGGTCCGCTGGGCTCGACCGAGACGCTGCTCTACGTGCTCTACCTGGAAGGTTTTCAGTACTTCCGCATCGGCTATGCGGCGGCGATGACGATGGTGCTGCTGGCATTCCTCGTGGCCCTGTCGGTGCTGCAGGCCTTCGCGCTCGACCGGAAGGTACACTATCAATGAGAGCCCGGGGCTTGGTCCTACCCCTGGCTTCGCACGCCGTCCTCGCGACCGGCGCGGTGGTGATGTTGGCGCCGTTCCTGTGGATGCTGCTGACATCGATCCGGCCGCCGGCCGAGGTCTTCGGTACTGTCTTTCGTCTCTGGCCGGACAACTTCTGGGGCGCCGAGAACTACTGGCACGCGCTCACCGTCGGGCGGCTCCCGCGGACAATGCTGAATGGCGCGATCGTCTGCGCCGGCATTCTCGTTGTGCAGCTGCTGGTCTGCATTCCGGCCGCCTATGCCCTGGCGAAGCTCGAATTCGGCTTCAACCGCCTGCTGTTCGGGCTGGTCCTGGTCGGCCTCTGCATACCGATCCAGGTGCCGGCGCTGCCTCTCTATATCGCGCTGGCCGAAGCGAAGCTGCTCGACACCTACTTCGCCCTGATGGCCCCGTTTTTCCTCTCGGTTTTCGGGATCTTCCTTTTCCGCCAGTTCTTCCGCGGCTACCCGAGCGAGATAATCCAGGCGGCGAGGCTCGACGGCATGCGCGAGTTCGAGATCGTCTGGCGCATCGTCCTGCCTTCGGCGCGACCGGCCATCGCCGCCTTCTCGGTCTTCTCCGTCGTGGCTCACTGGAACGACCTCTATTGGCCGCTGATCGTGGTGACATCGGGGGATCTGGCGACGCCGCCGCTCGGTATTCTGGCCTTCCGCGATACCGAGACCGGCGGCAACTACGGCGCGCTGATGGCCGGTGCGGCGATCGTCACGGCACCGATGGTGCTGGCCTTCCTTGCCGCCCGCCGGACCTTCCTCCGCGGCATCACGATGACGGGATTGAAATGACGGACTTCCGCCGGCCGGCGGGCCGGCGGCGAGGCGCCGGCCCTTGCAGCCGGCGTTCATCCAAGGCGCCCAACGGGGACAGGAGATGACGATGAAGCGTTCCACATTTCTCAAGGGGTTCGGTGCCACTGCGGCAATGTCGGTGCTCACGCCGGGCGGTCTCGGCGGGGCGCAGGCGCAGCAGGCGCCGACCATGCTGGACGTGCTCTATGCCAACCCTTCATTCGCCCGGTTCTTCAATCCGATCGCCGAGGCCTTCATGCAGGCCAATCCCGACGTGAAGATCGTTTTCCGCCAGCCGGCGCCGAACTACGACGAGGCACATCAGGGAATGCTCCGGGCGGCTTTGACCAACCAGCTGCCCGATGTGCATTTCTCGGGCTTCAATCGTCTCCCGGAACTGGCGCGCACGCTCGCGGCCCGCAACCAGATCGCCGATCTCGGCGCGATGATCGGCAAGGAGGAGGCCGGCTGGTCGGAGAAGAATTTCAGCGCGCGGATGCTCGCTCTCGGACAGGTGGACGGCAAACAGTACGGCATGCCCTTCAACGCCTCCTCGCCGATCGCCTACTACAACCCCGACCTGGTACGGCGTGCCGGCGGCGATCCCGACCGCTTCCCCGACAGCTGGGACGGCGTGCTCGCTCTCGCCGCGAAGATCAAGGCCGCGGCGCCGGACGCGATGGGCATCTCCACTTACATCAACAGCTTCGACAGCGATTGGCTGTTCCAGGCGCTCGTGCAGCAGGCCGGTGGACGCATGCTGTCGGCGGACGGGAAGTCCGTGGCCTTCGGCGGAGAGCCCGGCTTGGCCGCGCTTCGCATCGGCCGGCGCAGCGTGACGGAGGGCGGCATGCACCTCCTCGGTGCCGACCAGTCGCGACAGCAGTTCGCGGCGGGCGGCATCGGCATCATCTTCGACAGCCCGGCGCGGCTGAATGTGATCACCGGCCTCGTCGGCGAGCGGTTCCGGCTGCGCACGGCACCCTTCCCGATCTCCGACAAGGCGAAGGGAGGTCTGCCGACCGGCGGCAATGCCGCCGTCATCCTGACGCGTGATCCGGCTCGGCAGGCGGCCGCCTGGCGGTACGTGCGCTTTTCGGCCGGTCCGGCCGCGCAGAAGGTCGCGGTTGAAATGACCGGCTATCTCCCTACCAACAAGCTGGCGACCGCGCCTGAACATCTCGGCGCCTTCTATGAGAAGAATCCGAACGCGCGGTCGGCCGCGATGCAGGCCGATCGGAGCCTTCCCTGGGAGGATTACGGCGCCAATGGCGTGCGCATCCATCGCGCGCAGCAGGAGATCATCACCCAGGTCATGCGGGGCGACATGACGCCGGAGGCCGGCGTGACCCGCCTCGTCGAAGAAACCGACCGTCTGATGCGGAGCTGATTGCGGAAGGCCGGGCCGGTATCAGCCGGCCCGGCCACGCCCGCAATTCCCGGGCGCGGCATGCCGACACGGCGCGCCGGCCTTCATCGCGCCTCCCGCTGCTCCGATTCGATATCGGGAATCGTCGTCCGCTCGAACACCTCGCCGCCCGACAGCAGTTCGACGGCGCGGTCGGCGGCGTCCTGGAACGGTTCCAGCACCCTGTCGGCCCCCGCCGCCATCAGCGCGTCGGTATCGGCCTTGCTGTGGGAGGTGACCGCGATCCTTCCGCGGAAGGCGGCGGCGCGCACGCCCTGAAGGATGGTGAGCCGGGCGTCCTCGTGGCTGAGGCCGGTGGGATGGACGGGAATTGTCGCCACCACCCATTGCGCCGCCTTGAGCGGCAGGCCGGCGACGAGCTCCGGGTCGGTGGCGTCGCCGTATTCCACGTCCAGGCCGAGGCCGCGGCGGCTGCGCACGGTGACGGGGTTGAAATCCACGCCGAGAACCCGGAATCCCTTCTTCTGCAGCCGCACGGCGATCGCGGTCCCGAGCCGCCCGAGGCCGAAGATGACGACGTCGTAGACGATCGCGCGGCGCTCGGGCTCCTCGCTCGTCTCGCGCGGCGTGCCCTTGCGCTCGAAGACGCCGAGCAGCGGCTCGAACAGCGCGTGGAGCCGGTGCGAATAGGTGATCATGTAGGTGGAGGCGGCGATGGTGATCAGCCCCACCATGGTGACGAGGCCTAGCGCCTCGGGCATGACATGGCCGAGCGAGACGCCCATGGCGACGAAGATGAGCGAGAATTCGCTGATCTGCGCCACGGTGAGGCCGGCCAGGAACCCGGTCCGGCTGCGATAGCCCATGGCCCCCATGATCGCCAGCACGATCAGCGGGTTGCCGACGAGGACGAAGGCCGAGAATACGGCCGCGGCGGTGAGGTGGGTGCCGAGCAGCGACAGGTCGAGGGCGGAGCCGAGCGCGATGAAGAAGAACAGCAGCAGGAAGTCGCGCAAGGGCGCGAGGCGCGCGGCGATGGTCTCGCGGAACGGGGTGGAGGCGAGCGAGACGCCGGCGAGGAGCCCGCCCACCTCCTTGCCGAGGCCGGCGAAGTCGCCGATCGCGGCGAAGATCGCGGCCTGGGCGATGGCGAAGACGACCAGGAGTTCGGGCGCCCGGGCCAGACGCTCGGTGAGCGGGTCGGCGACGTGCTTCACGAAGAGATAGACCAGCCCCACCATGGCGAGGCCCGAGCCGAGAGCGAACAGGATGCTGCCCGCGCCGCCGTGCTCGCCCGTGCCGATGCCGACGGTGGAGAGCACGATCATGGCGAAGACGACCACCAGGTCCTGCACGATCAGGAAGCCGAGCGCGATCTGCCCGTGCAGCGAATCGATCTCGCGCTTGTCCGAGAGCAGTTTCACGATGATGATCGTGCTGGAGAAGGTG
>JALHMN010000082.1:0-9916 GCA_022844005.1 bacterium
GCCGGTTCGAGACGCTGGCGCCCGGCCTCACCATTCACGTCCGCGCCCGAGGACCGGAGGGGGAGTTGCGCGGCGTGCTGATCGAGGACGAGCGCGACCCCGACCGCCGGGCCACGCTCCTCGCCGAACGCGGCCTGCTGGCGCCCGGTCCCCGGCTGCTGCTGGTCCAGGGCATGCACCAGCAGGTCGACCGGGCCCGGACCGGCTTCTCCACCCTGGCCTTCGATCGCTACACACTCGATCTCTCCGCCGCCCTCTTGCCCGCCCTGCGGGTCGAGCCGCGCGAGCGCTTTCTCGGCGCGCTCTTCTCCCCCGGCGACGAGGTGGTGGCGCCGAAGGACCGCGCGCGCCTCCTGGCCGAAGGCCATTACCGGCTGGCCGGGCCGCTCGCCGCGCCGGCGCTCGCCCTCCTCGCGGTGCTCCCCTTCCTGCAGGGCCGGGCCGCGGCCTCGCGGCGCGGACGGATCGCGCTTTCGGCGGCCGCGGCTCTCGGCGTGCTTGCCGGTTCGATCGGGCTTCTTTACCTCTCGGCGCGGTTTCAAGGGGTGTGGCCGCTGCAATACGCGTTGCCGATCGTGGTCATGGTGAGCGCTGGCTGTGCGCTGGCCTATCCGCTTGCGCGGATGCCGGCCCTGGCGGCCCGCTGATGCCCTGTCCGATCCGTCTGCCGCTCTATCTGGCGCGGGCCTTCGGCGGGGCTTTGGCCCTGATTCTGGCTGTTTTCCTGGCCCTCGGCCTGACCGGGGAGCTGATCGAACTGGCCCGCCGCGCCGCCGGCCGGCCCGAACTCGGCTTCGCCACCGTCGCCCTCATGGCCCTGCTGAAACTGCCGGCGCTGCTGCTCAAGCTGCTGCCCTTCGCGGTGTTGTTCGCCGCCATGCTCGCCCTCTATCGCCTTGATCGGCATAGGGAATTGATCGCGGTGCGGGCGGCCGGCCAATCCGCCTGGGGCTTCCTCGCGCCCATCCTGGCGGTCTCCGTTCTGCTCGGTCTGTTCGTCGCCTGGCTCGGCCAGCCCGCCAGCAGCCTCTCCACCGGCCGCTTCCAGGACCTCGAGCAGCGCTATTTCAAGCCGGGCCCGCCGGCCGGCCTTTGGCTGCGCTGGCCCGAGGCCGAGGGCTGGTCGATCACCCGCATCCGCCAGCCCGGCGTCCCGGGCGAGGCGATGCGCGACCTCAGCATCCTGCGCTTCGATTCCGCCGGCCGCCTCACCGCCAGGATCGATGCTGAGCGCGGTCGGCTTCTGGATGGCGGCTGGCACCTCGAAGACGTGCTGCTCGGCGGCGTCGACGGGACCGGCCGGCGGGTGTCGGCAACGACCGTGCCGACCAGCCTGACAGCGGCCGATCTGCGCGCGGCCCCCGGCGCCGCGCGACGGGTCCCGGTATGGGCCCTGCCGGGGCTGATCGCGGGGCTGGAGGCGGCCGGATTGCCGGCCTTGCGCCAGCGCCTCGACCTGCAATCCGCCTACGCACTGCCCTTCCTGCTCGCCGCGGCCGCCCTTCTGGCAGCCCCGCTCACCCTTCCGCGGCGGCGCCTGCCGGGAATCGCCTGGCCGCTTCTCGGTGGTGTCCTCGCCGGATTCGTGCTGCTGGTCTTCTCCGAGGCGGCCGTGGCCTTCGGGGCCAGCGGCGGCCTGCCGGTGATCCTGGCGGTCTGGGCGCCGGTGCTGGTCGCCGGCGGTTTCGGGACAGCGCTCCTCCTGCATGTGGAAGGGGTCTGAGGCGTGCGCCGGCTCGCGCTGAGGATGACCATGATCCTGTCGCTGGCCGGCGCCGGGGCGGCGGGAGCGGTCGAAGTGCCCAAAGGGACCCGGGCACCGGGCAGCGAGCCCGTGCAGTTCCGGGCCGACCGCCTGGAGCGCGACGGCGATCTCGGCACCATCACGGCGCGGGGCAATGTGGAAGCGGCGCAGGGCGAGTGGATCCTGCGGGCCGAACTGGTTACCTACAACGACCGCACTGGTGTCGTTTCGGCCAGCGGCAACGTCGTGGTCCTGGAACCCTCCGGCCAGGTGCTGTTCGCCGACTATGTCGAACTGCGGGACGAATTCCGCAACGGCGTGCTGACCAGCCTGCGCATCCTGTTCGAGGACGATTCGCGTCTGGCCGCGAACAGCGCCACGCGCGAGGACGGCAACCGAACCATCCTGAAGGAAGGCGTCTATACCGGCTGCCAGGTCTGCGCCGAGGATCCGAAGGCGGAACCGCTCTGGCAGTTCCGCGCCAGGGAAGTGGTACACGACCAGCAGCAGCGGGAAATCCGGTTCTACGACGCGACCTTCGAGGTCTTCGGCACCCCGATCGCCTATACGCCCTATTGGAGCGTGCCGGACCCGACGGTGAAGCGTGAAAGCGGGATCCTGTTTCCGGACCTCGGATCGTCGGGCAACCTCGGCCTGACGGCCAAGGTGCCGGTCTACATCGTCACCTCGCCCAGCAGCGACGTGACGCTGGCGCCGATCATAACGACGAAGGAAGGCCTCATCCTCACCGGGGAGTATCGCCAGCGAACCGAGCGCGGCCGCTTCGAGTTCGATGCCAGCGTCACGCCCTCGGAAAAGCCCGATGCGGCCGGTGCGCGCACCGGCGACAAGGATCTGCGCGGCCACATCCGCGGCAACGGCCGCTTCAATATCGACGAAACCTGGCGCTGGGGATTCGACGTCTTCCGCGCCAGCGACGACACCTACCTGAAATACTACAAGTTCAGCTCGCTCGACACGCTGACCTCGAACACCTTCGTCGAGGGGATCAAGGGCCGCGGCTATGCGGCGGCCAACGCCTATGCCTTCCAGGGCCTGCTTTCCACCGACCAGTCGGGCCTTTCGCCGATCGTTCTGCCTTTGCTCGAGCACTACTACGCGACCGATCCGAACGGCTGGGGTGGCTACTTTTCGGCGGATAGCAGCATCCTCGCGGTCCACCGCACCGAAGGCGTCGACACCCGCCGTGCCTCCACCATCCTGGGCTACACCAACCCCCTGGTCACCGAGGGCGGGCATCTCCTCACCTTCACCGGGCAACTTCGGGCCGACGGCTACTGGATCGACGAAGGTGCCGATCCGACCGGCGGCGGACGCGTCACCGGCAACGCCCTCGGCTCACGCACCAAGCCGCTCGCCGCTGTCGAATGGCGCTACCCGCTGGTGGGCCCGCTCGGCACGGCGCAGGCGGTGGTGGAACCCATCGTCTCGGCCGTGCTCACGCCCTATGGCGGCAATCCCTCCAACATCACCAACGAGGACAGCCGCAACTTCGAATTCGACGACACCAACCTGTTCGCCATCAATCGCTTTCCGGGCCGCGACCGCTACGAAGGGGGCCCGCGCGTCAACTACGGTGCCCGCGTCGCCGTGCATGGCCTGTCGGGCGGCTTCAGCGAAATTCTCATGGGGCAGTCCTGGCGGATCGACCCGGATGGGAGCATTCCGGCCGATACCGGTCTCGACAAGGAACTCTCCGACTATGTCGGCCGCATCGTGGTGGCCCCCTCGCCGCTGTTCGATATCACCCACCGCTTCCGCCTCTCGCAAGGCAGTTTCGACATTCGCCGCAACGAGGTGACCGCCGGCTTCGGCCCGGCTTGGGCGCGCTTCCGGGTGGGCTATCTCGACCTTCGGCGGGACGATCCGACCCTGGTCTTCGGCAATCGCGAGGAGATCTCGGCGTCCGGTCTGGTGCAGGTGACCAAGAACGTTTCCGTCTATGGCGGCATCCGCTACGACATCGAACGCGAGGCTTTCGTCTCCGGCCTGATCGGCGTTCACTACATCGACGAGTGTTTCTCGATGGCCCTCGAACTGGACCGGGTGAACATCCGCGATCGCGATATCGAGCCCGATACCTCGATCAAGCTGCGGATCCGGCTGCTCAACCTGAACTGACGCCGTCGGCTTGGCCCGGCGATTGCTTTGCCGGACCCCACAATCGCCTGGAGGGAGCCGATGGATTCCGTGCAAGAGATCACGCTGCCGGTGAACGCGCTGACGCCGGAGGCTTTCGCCCCGTTCGGACAGGTCATCGCGCCCAGCCTGGACGGCAAACCTTATGGCTCCGACGACGCGGAACTCGACCTGGGTCGCGGCATTCCGCGCTTCTACATCCTCTCGCTGAAGCCGCGGCCCAGTGCCTTCAGCCTCATCACCCGCCATCTCGCCGTCACCCAATGCCTCGCTTCCGTCGGCGGCCGGCCCTGGCTGATCGCCGTGGCGCCGCCCGAAGCACCCGACGACCCTTCTGCCAGGCCCGACCCGGCCGCCATCACGGCCTTCCTGGTGCCGGGCACGGTGGGCGTGAAACTGCATCGCAGCACCTGGCATGCGGGTCCGTTCTTCGACGGCGGGGGGCTCGATTTCTTCAATCTCGAACTGGCCGACACCAACAAGGTCGATCATTTCTCCTGCCGCCTGGACGCGGTTTTCGGCAAGAGCTACCGCTTCGAGGGGTATGGCGGGCCGTCCAAGTAGAGCCGGCGCAGGCCCGCCTCGTAGTCCGCGCCGAGCTTGGCCCGGTGACTGAGCACCGGATCCCGGCCCTTGAGGAGCGGATCGCTGGCATCCCAGGAGAAGCGGCGGACGAACTCCATTCGCGGCCTCCGCAGCGCGTCATAGGCGGCGGTGAGCGCGGCGACATCGGGCCAGCTGCGACTGCGGAACAGGTCGACGAAGGCACAGGCATCCTCCAGCGCCTGGGTCGCGCCCTGGCCGAGCGTGGGCGCCATGGCATGGGCACTGTCGCCCAGGAACAGCACCCGCCCGCCGCCGGCGAGGAAGCACATGTCGATCTCCTGTGCACGCGACCAATGCAATGCCGCCGCCTGCGCCGCCGCCGCTTCGATCAGATAGGCCAGCCGTGGGTCGACCGGGCCCGCCTGCGGCAGGTAGGCCGCGCGCAGGCCGGCCGGCGTCTTCCATCGGTCCTCGAGTTCGCCGCCCGGGTCGATCGGCAGGTTGCCGCTGACATACAGCCGTCCGTCGGCCAGGCGGAAGACCAGCAGGCGATGCGGGCCGTGAAACCACTGCTCCATGTCGTCGATCCCGGTGGCGCCACCGTCCTCGACCAGCAGCCGGAAGTTGGCGACACCCAGATGGCGGATGGCGGGCGGGCCGCAGAGCTGCTCGCGGATGCGGGAGTAGCGGCCGTCGCAGGCGATCAGCAGGTCGATTTCGCCGATTTCCTCGATCAGCCCGGCCGGGTCTTCCAGATCCAGGGCCAGCCGGCCGTCGGCGCCGCTGCGCAGGCGGCGGTATCGCCGCTCGTAGCGGATGTCGGTTCCGAGCGGCTGCCGGGCGATGCGGTAGAGCTCGGACCATCGGATCCGGATGCCGGGCCGGTCGGCCACCCGCTCGAGCGGGATCTCGTAGAGCGCCGCGCCGGTGTGCAGGTTCGCCCGCCAGCGCCGCCAGGGCAGGCTCGCCGCGAGCAGATCGCGCTCGAGGCAGGGCATGATGGCGGCCGCCGCGCGCAGGGCGTTCGGCCCGACGTTCAGCCCGTTGCCGGCCTCGGCATGATCGCTGGACGCGACCTGCTCGACCACGTTGAGCTCCACACTCCGTATATCCCGCAGGCCCCGGGCGACGACGCCGCCCGCCACGCCTGCTCCGACCACGACGATCTTCATCACCCGCTCCCTGCACCGACACGTCCAGGGTGCTAGGGTGAGCAAGGGTTGTGCCGCCGCGCACCGCGCCAGGAATATCAACTGCTGAAGCAATGGGCTGATGCACGACGACCTTGCCCGAGATTTTGTCGGCTACGGCCGCAACCCGCCCGATCCGCGCTGGCCCGCCGGCGCGCGTATCGCCGTCAACGTGGTGGCCAATTTCGAGGAGGGCGCGGAAGAGAACGTGCCCGACGGCGATCCGCAATCGGAGGCGACGCTGACCGATTCGGGCGGTGCCGAGCAGGGCATGAAGGCGCGCAACCTCGCGGCCGAGAGCATGTTCGAATACGGCAGCCGGGCGGGTTTCTGGCGCATCCACGACATGTTCAGGAAACGCGACCTGCCGCTCACCATCTATGGCTGCGCGCTGGCCCTGGAGCGCAATCCGGAAGCGGCATCGGCCATTCGCGAGGCGGGCTGGGACGTCTGCTGCCATGGCTGGCGTTTCGCCAAGCATTACGAGTTGGAGGAGGCGGAGGAGCGGGCGCAGATCGCCCGGGCGGTCGCCTCGATCACCCGCACGACCGGGCGGCGGCCGCTCGGCTGGTACTGCCGCTATGCGCCGGGCCTCAATACGCGCCGGCTGCTGGTGGAGGAGGGCGGATTCCTCTACGACAGCAACTCCTATGCCGACGACCTGCCCTATTGGGTGCGGTCGGCCGGACGGCCGCACCTGGTCGTCCCGCACACCTTCAGCCACAACGACAACCGATTCGCCCGCGGCTGGATCGCCACCGCCGGGGAGTTCTTCACCTACCTGAAGGATGCCTTCGACGTGCTCTACCGGGAAGGGGAGACGCGGCCGAAGCTGATGACCGTCAGCCTGCATCTGCGGTTGTCCGGGCATCCCGCCCGCTCGCAGGGAATCGAGCGTTTCCTGGACTACGTGTCCGGCCAGCAAGGGGTCTGGCTGTGCAGCCGCGAAGCGCTGGCGCGGCACTGGCATGCCGAACATCCGCCGGGGCGCTGAGCGGTGCAGCCGACTGCCGGCTTGCCGGAACCGCCCGGCCTGTGTTACCCGCCTGTTCCGATGTCGCCCAGAACGCGCTTTCCCCGCACCGGCCGGCAGATGCCTGCCCGACTTTCGCTGCTCGCCGCGGCGCTCATCGTCCTGCTCGCCGCGGCGTCCTGGCTCGGGCCCGTCGCGGCGCAGAACCTGCAGCGGATTGCCGCGATCGTGAACGACGAGGTCATCTCGGCGCAGGATCTCGAGCTCAAGATCGACATCGCCGTGATCTCCACCGGCCAGCAGTCCAATCCGGAACTGCGCCGACGCCTGCGCGACCAGGTCCTGCGCAGCCTGATCGACGAGCGGCTGCAGCAGCAGGAGGCCGCGCGGCTGAAGATCACGGTGGAGCCGGAGGAACTGGATCGCGGCTTCCGGTCGCTGGAACAGCAGAACAACATCCCGGAAGGACGGCTGGAGGAGGCGCTGCGATCGCAGGGCATGTCGATCAATGCGCTGACCCAGCAGATCCGCACCGAGATCCTGTGGAGCAAGGTCGTGCGCCGCCGCATCCTGCCGAGCGTGACCGTCACCGACGAGGACGTGAACATCGCCATCGAGCAGATGAAGCGCGATGTCGGCAGCACGGAGACATTGGTCGCGGAGATTCTTCTGCTGGTCGACACGCCGGATCGGGAGGAGGAGACCCGCCGCAACGCGCTCCGCATCATCGAGCAGCTGCAGTCCGGCGGCACCTTTTCGGCCATGGCGCGGCAGTTCAGCCAGGGCACCGCGGCGGCGCAGGCGGGCGACCTCGGCTGGGTGCGCGCGGGCACGCTCGCGCCGGAGGTGGAGCGGGCGATCGAGGCGCTGGCCCCCATGCAGATCACCACGGAGCCGGTGCGCTCCTCCGCCGGCTATCACATCGTGCTGGTGCGCGATCGCCGCAAGGTGACGCTGGGCAAGCCCGAGGATGCCGTCGTCAGCATGCGCCAGCTCCAGTTCACGGTGCCGAAGAATGCGAGCCGGGCGGAAGCCGATTCGGTCATCTCGATCGCCCGCGCCGTCTATGATTCCGTCAACGGCTGCGACGACCTCGAACGGGCGGCGAAGGAACTGGACATCAAGGTGCCGACCGACCTGGGCAAGGGCAAGGTCGGCGGCCTGCCGCCGGCGCTGCGCCGGATCGCCGCCTCGCAGCCGATCGGCAAGCTGTCGACCCCGGTGCCCTTCGAGGAGGGCATCCGCATGTACATGGTCTGCGACCGCCAGGAGCCGACCGGCGAGCCCGATCGCGAGCAGGTGCGCAACCAGCTCGCCAATGCCCGCATCGAGCAGGGCGCGCGCCGCCTGCTGCGCGACCTCCGCCGCGACGCGGTGGTCGAGTACCGGTGAGTTCAACCGCCGCACCGCTGTGCCTCACCATGGGCGAACCCGCCGGCATCGGCGGCGACATCGCCCTGATGGCCTGGGCCCGGGCGAAGGCGGAAGGCCTGCAGCCCTTCTACCTGATCGACGATCCGGAGCGGCTGGCCGCGCTCGCCGGCCGCCTCGGCCTCGCCGTGCCGCTGACGGTGATCGGAGGGCCGGCGGAAACCGCCGCGGCCTTCGATCTCGGCCTGCCGGTCCTGCCCCAGCCCCTGCCGGCGGCCTGCGAACCGGGGAAGCCCGACGAGGCCAACGCGGCGGCGGTGCTGGGCGCCATCCGCACCGGCGTCGCGCATTGCCGCTCGGGCGAGGCCTCCGGCATCGTCACCAACCCGATCCACAAGGCCGTCCTCTACCGCGCCGGGTTCAAGCATCCGGGCCAGACCGAATTCCTGGGCGAGCTTGCCGGCGGCACCCCGGTGATGCTGCTGGCGAGCCCCATGCTGCGCGTCGTGCCCGTCACCATCCACATGTCGCTCGCCGAGGCCATCGCCACGCTCTCCACTGACCTCATCGTGGAGACGGCGCGCATCACCCACCGCGCGCTGGCCCGCGACTTCGGCATCCCGCATCCCCGCCTCGCGCTCTGCGGCCTCAACCCGCATGCGGGCGAAGGCGGCGCCTTGGGCCGCGAGGACGGCGCCGTGGTGGCGCCCGCCGTCGAGCGTCTCAGGGCCGAGGGGATCGACGCCCGCGGCCCGCTGCCCGCCGACACGCTGTTCCATGCCGAGGCGCGGGAGACCTATGACGTGGCGCTCGGCATGTATCACGACCAGGTGCTGATCCCGATCAAGACGCTGGACATCTGGGGCGGGGTGAACGTCACCATCGGGCTTCCCATCATCCGCACCTCGCCCGACCACGGCACCGCCTTCGAGTTGGCGGGCACTGGCCAGGCGAAGCCCGACAGCCTGATCGCCGCCCTGAAGCTGGCCCGCACCCTGGTGCAGAACCGCGCCCGTGCCTGACCTGCCGCCCCCCGACCTGCCTCCCCTGCGCGACGTCATCGCGCGGGCCGGGCTCACGGCGCGGAAGGGCCTCGGCCAGCACTTCCTTCTCGACCTCAACCTCACCCGGCGCATCGCGCGGTCGGCCGGCGACATCGCGCATTCCACCATCCTCGAGATCGGCCCCGGCCCCGGCGGCCTCACCCGCGGCCTGCTCGAGGAAGGCGCCGCCGAGGTGGTGGCGGTGGAGCGCGACGCGCGCTGCGTCGAGGCGCTCTCCGACCTGGTGGCCGCCTATCCTGGCCGGCTGACACTGACGCTCGCCGATGCGCTCGGCTTCGATGCCGAGCCCCTGTTCGCCAAGGGCCGTCCGGTCAGGATCGTCGCCAACCTGCCCTACAACGTCGGCACCCCGCTTCTGATCGGCTGGCTCGCCGAACCCCGCTTCGCCTCGATGACGCTGATGTTCCAGAAGGAAGTGGCGGAGCGGCTGTATGCGGCGCCGGGCGACGAGGCATATGGCCGGCTGTCGGTCATCACCGCCTTCAGCCATGTGGCGCGGCGGGTGTTCGATGTGCCGGCCGCCGCCTTCACGCCGCCGCCGAAAGTGGTGTCGACGGTGGTGGAACTGATCCCGCGGCCGGCGCCCGCCGCCCAAGTGGCGCGCGCCGATCTCGAGAAGGTGACGGCGGCCGCCTTCGGGCAGCGGCGCAAGATGCTGCGCGCCTCGCTCAAGTCGCTGCTGCCCGAGCCGGAGAAGCTGCTCACCGCCCTCGACATCGATCCGACCCGGCGGGCCGAGACGCTGTCGGTCGAGGAGTTCTGCCGCATCACCATGGCGTGGCGGGCATAGCGATTTTCCCTCTCCCTTGGGGAGAGGGTGGCCGCGAAGCGGTCGGGTGAGGGGCACGCTCTACGGTGAATCACCGGA
>JALHMN010000082.1:9926-21077 GCA_022844005.1 bacterium
GGGGGGCGATTCCCTCTTCCCCCCCCGGGTGGGGGGGGGGGGGGCGCGGCCGGGGGGGGGCGGGGGCCACGCTCTACGGTAAATCACCGGAAGCGGTGCCCCTCATCCGCCCTTCGGGCACCTTCTCCCCCAGGGAGAAGGAGACCTACGCTTTCCACGCGAACAGCTTCTTCAGCGCGGCGTCGAGGAAGTCGCGGTCCTCCCTGCTGTGCGTCGGGTTGCCGGCGCGATGGCCCCAGATCGAGGGGATCGGCGTCAGCTCGGCGTTCCTGAGGTGCTTCATCTCGGCTTCGTTGTCGGCGACCTGGAAATAGAGGTCGTGATCGCCTGGCATCAGGAGCGTGCGGGCCTTGATCGCCGACAGCGCCTTCGGCAGATCGCCGTTGTAGAGATCGTTGGCGCTGATATCGGCGTTCGACCAGGTCCAGACATGGGCGAGCGCATTGGCCGCGTCGCGGTTGACCCAGGGGCCTTCCCAGTTGTGAACGAGGAAGTCTTCGAGCGACGAATAGCCCATGCTCCTCCACGTCTCCTCGCGATAGAAGGTCTGGCTCAAGGCCCAGCCGGCATAGAGGCGGGCGACGGCGCGGAGCCCCCGTTCCGGCACGCCGTCGAACCAGCCGCCGCGCCAATGCGGGTCGGCCGCCAAGATCGCCTTGATCGCTTCCAGGAAGACGCGGTTGTGCGGGGCCGTCCTGGCCGAGCCGCAGTTGATGGCGATGCGTTCGACCTGGTCCGGAAACAGAGCGCCCCAGTGATAGGACTGCTGCGCGCCCATCGACCAGCCGACGGCGGCGAAGACGCGTTCGACCCCGAAGACCTCGGCCATCAGGCGCTTCTGCGCCATGACGTTGTCGTAGACGGTGATGGTGGGGAAGCGGTCCTTGTCGAAGGGCGGGATCGCGTTCGAGGGGCTGGAGGAGTTGGCGTTGCCGAACAGCTCCAGGATGACGATGAAGTATTTCGACGGGTCGAGCGCGCGGCCCGGGCCGATCATGTGCTCAAGATCGCCGTGCTTCGCCTGATAGGAGGTCGGGAAGACGATGACGTTCGACTTCTCCGCGTTCATCTCTCCGAACGCCTTGTAGGACAGTTTCATGTCGCGGAAGGTGATGCCGTTCTGCAGGACGACATTGCCCAGCGAATGGAGGCCGGCGGTGCCTTCGGTCATGCGATGCTCCGGTGGGTGGTGATGCCCTCGTCCTTCGAGACGGCCTGCGGCCTCCTCAGGATGAGGACTGAATCCGTATCCCTAACCAGCTCGTCCTTCGAGACGGCCTGCGGCCTCCTCAGGATGAGGACTGAATCCGTATCCCTAACCACCTCGTCCTTCGAGACGGCCTGCGGCCTCCTTAGGATGAGGACTGAATCTGTGTCCCTAACCACCTCATCCTGAGGAGCGCCCAACGGGCGCGTCTCGAAGGATGTGGCCGCGCGCACCGGTGAAGGTCGCGTCACGCGAAGCTCTTGACGATGCGCCGGAGTGTCCCGGCATAGCCGCGGTCGACATGCGCGAGCTTGGGGGCGATCAGCGCATGCGCCTCGGGCAGGCGGTGGAAGGGGATCTGCGGATAGAGGTGATGCTCGGCATGGAAGGGCATGTTCCACATGAGGACCCGCATGGCGGCCGGCACCAGCGTCGTGCGGGTGTTGGTGAGCGGGTTCGCATCGTCGGTGCAGAGCGTGTGTTCGCAGACGAGCCAGGCGCGGAGCGCCGGCTGGGCGAGGAAGACCGGGATCACCCAGAGCCAGAGGAGGGCCGTGCTCTCCAGTATCACTGAAGCCAGCAACAGCGCGGCATAGAGCGCGAGCTGGAGCCGCATGGAGGCGGTGACCTCGGCCCGCGCCCCTTCCGGCACCCAGGGGCGTTCGCGATAGTCGCCCCGCGACAGTGCCCAGACATCGAGCAGCCGGCCGCGCCAATGCGTCCATCCCGACAGGCGGACGATGAAGGAGCCCCAGCCGGTGGGGACCGGCACGGTGAGTTCGGGGTCGCGTTCGGGGTCCTGGCACCAGCGGTGATGGGCGAGATGGAAGTGCTTGTAGTAGGGCGCGTTCCAGCCGATCCCCGCCCCGGCGATGAAACCCACGATGTCGGCGATCCGGCGCGACTTGAAGGCGGTGTAGTGCACGCTTTCATGCAGCGGCGCGAACAGCGTCACCAGGGTGAGGCCGTGCAGGGCCATGGCGGGGAGCAGCCACCAGCTGCCGAGCGCGAGCCAGACGAGGGTGCAGCCGGCGGCGATGGCGGCGGCATGGGTGCCGGCGCGGAGGAGCCCCGCCGTGTCGGAACGGTCGCTCAACGATCGCAAGGTGGCGATGTCGAGCGTGGCGCGGCGGATGGCGGCGGGCGAACTCATGCGGGCGACCTCAGACGATCGGCGGACGTCGGTCCTTCCAGGGTTGGGCGGCTTCCAGCTGGGCGGCGAGGCGGAACAGCCGCGCCTCGTCGCCGAAGGGGGCCACGAACTGCACGCCCACAGGCAAGCCCTGTGCCGTCCAGTGCAGTGGTACGCTCATCGCCGGATTCCCCGTCGCGTTGAACAGCGAGGAGAAGGCGATCGAGCGGTTGATCGCGGTGCCGAAGGCATTGGTGTCCGGATTGGACAGCGACAGCACGCCGAGCGGCCAGGGCGGGGTGCACATCGAGGGCGTCAGCAGTATGTCGTGATGGGTGAAGAAGCGGGCGACGATGCGCCCGGCATGGTGGATGACGTTGATCGCATTGGCGTAGTCGGCGGCGCCGTATTTCCGGCCCGACTGCGCCATCGCCCAGGTGATCGGCTCGACATCGCTTTCCTCCAGGCTTTTGCCGATGGCGGCGGCGCGGTTGGTGAGCGTGGCGAAGACGTTCGCCGCCACCAGGATGCGGGCGGCGTCGCGGAACTGCGCGGCGTTGATCTCCGGCCGGGCCTCGCTCACGTGATGCCCCAGGCTCTCGCAGAGCACCGCCGCATCCTCGGCCGCCTGCCGGCAATCGGCATCCACCGGCTCGCCGTTCCAGGGGCTCGTGCAGAGGGCGATGCGGAGCTTGCCCGGGTCGCGGCCGACTTCCGCCAGGTAGGGGCCGGCCGGCGGCGGGGCCCAATAGGGATCACCCAGGTCGGGGCCGGCTGAAATGTCGAGGAGGGCGGCGCTGTCGCGCACGCTGATGCTGACGCAGTGCCCGACGCTCTGCCCGCCCCAGCCCTCGCCGACATCGGGGCCGGAGGGATTGCGCGCACGGGTCGGCTTCAGGCCGAAGAGGCCGCAGGCGGAAGCCGGGATACGGATGGAACCGCCGCCGTCGGTCGCATGTGCCAGCGGCAGGATGCGCGCCGCCACCGCCGCCGCCGCACCACCCGACGAGCCGCCCGAGCTATGGCCAAGATTCCAGGGGTTGCGGCAGGGGCCGAACATGGCGGGTTCGGTGGAGGCGGTGATGCCCATCTCGGGCGAGGCGGACTTGCCGAAGGTGTTCAGCCCCGCCGCGCGGTAGCGGTGCACGATGGCGCTGTCGTGGTTCGGCACGAAATCCGTGAACAGCTTGCAGGAGAAGGAGGTATGCGTGCCGGCGAGGAGCACGCCCAGGTCCTTCAGGAGGAAGGGCACGCCGGCGAGCGGGGACTCCGGCAGCGGCCGTTGCGCCACCTTCCGGGCATGGTCGTAGAGCGGCACGGTGATGGCGTTGATCTGCGGGTTCAGCCGCTCGGCCCGGCCGATCGCCTCCTCCAGCACCTCGCCCGCCGTGACCTGCCGGTCGGCAATCAGGGCCGCCAGCGCGACGCCGTCCAGCCGGTCGTATTCCGCGATGCCGCTCATGGGTGCCCGCTCCTTGCCTTGTTCCGGTCGCTTCCTCCGGCGGCATCCTAGCCCGGGATCGGGTGGGCGGACATTCCTGTCCGCATCACCAGGAGAGCGGATCGTAGGGTTTCTCGACCGGGCGTTCGTTCCAGGGCACGAAGTCGCGGAGCGGCGAGGGCTCGGCCGGGGCGGGCGGCGGTGCCGGACATTTCTGTCCGCCTGCATGCTGGCCCGCTGCCTGCTTCAGTCCCGCCTCCCAGAGCGCCCATTCGGAGCCCGGCTCCGGCCCGGGCATGGTGGCGATCTCGGCCTGGAGCTCGGGGTCGTCCATCAAGGCACTGAGACGATTGAAGGATTCCTCGCGCTCGCGGTCCGGGAGACCGGGTCCGGGCCTGCCAAAGTCAGCCAATTCGTGCCAATTCGAGCCAATTCCGGCCGGCGCCGGGCCAGCGGCGGCCGGTGTGGCGCCTGATTCGTCCAAAGCTGGCCAGCCCTTTTCTTCCCTTCTCCCTGCCTGCCGGCTTGTCCGGCAGGTCAAGCCTGCCGGAGCGGGAGAAGGTGGCGCGGAGCGCCGGTTGAGGGGCGCGCTGTCCACCCGTGAGTCTTCTGCGGCAGACGGCACGCCGCCGAAATCGGCCCCCTCATCCGCCCAAGTCTTCTGCGAAGAGCTGGGGGCACCTTCTCCCCTCGGGAGAAGGGAAGTCTCGCGGCGGACATTTCTGTCCGCGCGGGCGGGGGGATCGTAGAAGCCCATGACCTTGCCGGCGGCCTTCTCGGCCGTCACCGCGGCGGTGATCCGGCCCGCCGCCACCGCCCGGTCGCGCAGCCATTCGAGGCTGGCCACGTGCTCCTCCCGGGTCAGCGGATCGCCCGCGATCAGCACCGGCCGCTGCAGCGAACGGTCCTTCGCGCCGCCGAGCCAGCCGAAGCGTTCCAACTCGGCATAGGCGCGGCGCACGCTCCGCTCGGTGAGACAGAGCCACGGCGCCAGCATCGCCGGCAGCGGGCAGTCGTCCCGCCCCTTCGCCTCCGGATGCCGCAGCAGGAGACGGATCATCACCCCCTTCGCCGCCGCCGACAGCACCCCGTCCGACTGCACCGCCTCGATCCGGTCGGCCAGCGGCACCGCTTCCGTTTCCTGCATGATTCACTCCTTGTATCCTTAAATAATGTACTGTACAGGAATATTTGTGAGAACAAAAGATGATTTTTGCCTTCCGCGCTGCTTCTATATATGGTTCTGGCTGTAGCTAGGAGAGACTTGTGACCCCGAGGCGTTCGGATAAGCAGGGCTCAAACCCTGAAGAGGGCAAAGAGCCGCGGCCATGGATCGAGGTTCTGCGGGTCGGCGAACTGCCCGACGATGTCGTAAGAGACATTGAGGAGGCCGAATACGGCGCTGCCCCGTCGACCTAACCGGCGCATAGGGAGGCCATGGGGTGTCGAGGTGGCGCCATATCGGAAGTGAGGGGGCCGACTTGAAAGAAACGTTGTTCTCGCGCGAAAAAGCGGTGGAACTACCCATTGCTATGTCAGTGCTTGGCTACCTTGCAGCTCGTTATGGCGTTCCGAAATATTCATTTCAGATGACGGGGTTGCAGTATCACTACACTGACGCTGCGGGACTCGCAGGTATCTTGTCCAGTAACCGCTTGTGGGCCACCGATTCGAGGTTCCTGAACGACCCGTCCGAAGGAAAGCTCTTCCCCGAACGGATACTTGACTTCATGAGGAATAAGACGGGAGGGCTGACGGCGATAGAGGCCGGAATCATTGATCATCTAGCGGCTGGAGTGACTGATGATTCGCGCCGTGTTGATGCATTTAGCGTGAGCTTTTGTGAAGACGGCGATCTGCTGAGCCAGTGGCGTGCGTATGGATCCTTCGGCGCGGGTTACGCTATCGGGTTTGATCTCAGGAATGCACCCCACCTCCAAATTGGCCGCGCTATCAAGGTGGAGTACGATTTTGCGCACTTAGAACCACTCGCACTGGATCTACTGTCGATCTACGTCGAAGCATCGGAAAAATGGAGGAGCGTAATAAATGACATGTGCAGAGAGGATGGTGGCTATGCTCTCCGTTGGCTGAGCTTGGGATTCAAAGATAGAGGTTACCACGAGGAAAAAGAGACAAGAGTACTGGTGTCGCCGAACGACAGAGAAGACGACCTCTTTCGTGAAGAGGCTCCTCTCCGGTTTCGGGCTCGCGGGCCAGACGTGGTCCCCTACATCCCAATGTTGCTTCAACCACTGAGAGACGGTTTTCCAGCCCCTAAGCTGCCTATTCGAAGCATCGTGACAGGGCCAGGTGTCGACTATCAGAGAAATCGATCCTCGCTAGAACAGCTGCTGAGATATCTCGGCTATCACGGCGTCGATATTGGGCGATCGGTGATTCCCTTCAGGGGATAGCGGTTCGAGGCCGGCTCTTCGCCAGGATTGCATCTGAAACGGAAGGGAGAACCGCCGATGAAGAAGGCCGTGGTCGTCGGCGCGCTGGGCGTCATCGGGCGGTATATCGTCGAGCATCTGCTCGGCCTCGGTGGCTGGCAGGTGGTGGGGCTGTCGCGCCGCGCGCCTGCCGAGAAGACCGGTGCCGAATACATCTCGGTCGACCTCCTGGACGAGGCCGATGCGCGGGCGAAGCTCGGGCACCTCGCCGATGTCACCCACGTCTTCTACTGCGCCTTCCAGGCGCGGCCCTCCTGGGCCGAGCACAACGCCCCCAACCTCGCCATGCTGGTGAATGCGGTGAGCCCCATCGCCGCCGCCTCCAATAGCCTCGAGCATGTGCATTTGGTCGAGGGCAACAAGATCTATGGCAGCCATCTGGGGCCCTTCAAGACGCCGGCGAAGGAGAGCGACCCGCCGCATATGCTGCCCAACTTCTACTACGACCAGGAAACCTGGCTTCGCGGCTTCCAGAAGGGGAAGGGCTGGTCCTGGTCGGCGCTTCGCCCGCATACCGTCTGCGGCTTCGCGCTCGGCAATCCGATGAACATCATGACGGTGATCGCCGTCTATGCGGCGATCTCGAAGGAGCTGGGCCTGCCGCTCCGCTTCCCCGGCAAGCCCGGGGCCTATGCCGCCGTGTACCAGCTCACCGATTCGGTACTGCTGGCGAAGGCGATGACCTTCTGCGCGACGGCGCCCGCTGCGCGGAACGAGGTGTTCAACATCACCAACGGCGACTTCTTCCGCTGGATGAATGTCTGGCCCCGGATCGCCGAGGTGTTCGAGATGGACTGGGCGCCGCCGCAAACCATCCCGCTCACGACGTTCATGGCCGACAAGGCGCTCTTGTGGGAGGCGATGGTGGCGCGGCACGACCTGGTGCCGCATGCCTACGCCGATCTCGCCGCCTGGCCCTTCGGCGACTACGTCTTCGGCACCGACTGGGACGTCATGACCGACACGCTCAAGATCCGCCGCGCCGGCTTCTTCGAGTTCGAGGATACGGAGGCGATGATCGTGCGCATGCTGAGGGATTTCCGGGCGAAGCGGATCGTGCCGTAGAGGCATCCACAGCGAGCAATTTGGCTACTTTATTGTGCTGTTGAGATGTTGATCAAAGGTTGTATAATGCGCCCCGATTGTGGGGGCAGACATGAAGCGACGGATGCTAATCGCTTTTTGCTTGGTTTTCGTCGCCATGCTAGGCCGGCCGGTTGCTGCCCAAGCCCCACCCCCTATCGACCTCGGTATCCTAAATATTCCACAGCAAACGCAGGTTTGGTGCTGGGTTGCTGTCGCCGAGCAAATCATTCACTGGTTGAACGGAACTCATCCGGGCGGACCACCTCATCAATGTGAGCTTGTGGCCGTTGCGAACGGTGCGCACCCTGGAGTTTGCTGCGCACAGATGAATCCTGCCTGTGTGACGACGGGGCACCTTCAGCAAATCCGGGGATTGATACGTCATTACGGCGGTGCAGTAGCATCAATAGCGCCGCCTGCGGATCCGATGACACTCTACAACACTCTTCGGTCGAGAAGGCCTATAATACTATCGATACAAACCAATATAAATGGTGGCCACGTTATAGTACTTCGCGGAATGCGTTGGGTTCCAACGCCAATGGGAGTAATGCCTATATTGTTAGTAAATGACCCAATGAACATATTTAGTAGTGAAGTTGGATATCATCAATTGATAGGAATATGGTCGGCGGCAATAGTTATTGGATAATATTAATTTTTCTGGAGAGCAGCTTATGTCCACTTTGGAGACTAAAATGAGTTCAGAAAGGTCATTATTCGGATATGTAAAAGAGTATGGATCGTTCCTTGCTCTTATGATTGGGATATTCCTAAGTGTTGTATCAATTTTTGACATATTTTGGAAGAAGCCAGGGGAAAGTCGTATCCAGACTATTTCAGAATTTAATAAAGTTATTAGCTCTGTCGCCAATCTGAGGCAGGGCCTAGTTCAGATGCACGTTCAAGGTGCAGATCCTGCTTTGCTTCAAGCTGCGACATCAATGGTTCTCCCCCAAATACTGGCTAACCTGCACACGGCAGAGATCTTAATGTCGGATATAGAAAATGATGTTGGAATTCCACAGTTGATAGTGCTGACGTCCGAGGCAATGACAGTCTATAATTGGGACTCTGCTGAATTATTTATACAGAAGGCGGTTAAAATAGATAAGGCGCCCCTTTCACTCAAGTCGGAGGCCAAGAGATACAGGGCAAGATTGTTCTTTGTTACTGGAAGATTTCAAGACGCAAGGAAATCTTACGAAGATGCTATAAATTCAATTCGTAATATAGATGCCTTTGGAATCAGTGGCGCACGAGCTTTTATTATGGCAGACTGGATAATAGCGGAGTTATCATTGGGAGATTGTTCTATAGCAAGTGAAAGATCGAGAGAATTTATAGAATACGTCAACAATCCAAAAATACTAAAAATACAACGCCGGGGTATGATATTGACTCTTAAGTCCCAGATTGCCGAGCTCGCTAGCACAAATCAGCAACGATGCACTCTTGTGCCTGATCTGGAAAATCTGCTTCAAGGGGTTTCGTAGTCTGAGCATATGAAGATTTAGTTCTTTGGGCGGCATCGACGGCTTCTGAACTTTTCAGCCTCAGCAGACCATGTTTCCATGTTCTCTAATCACACTCACTTGTATCTATCGTCGAGCGGGGCGACTGAGGGCCAATCCCGCGGCTAGGCTGCGCGGACACCTTCAGGAAAGATCGGTCGGGAATGAGCCTCCTCTTCGAGGAACTGGACTGGCGGCCGACGCCGATCGGCGCGCTCAGCCTGCGGCGGCGGCGTGATTCGCCCGGGGGCGAGGACGTCTACGAGATCAAGCTCGGCGACGAATTCCTGATGTCGAGCCGCTTCACCGTGTCCGAGGTGGCGCTGGCTGATCTCGGCCTCGGCGAGCTTGCCGGTGGCGGGCTCGACGTGGTTGTGGGCGGGCTCGGCCTCGGCTACACGGCGCGGGCGGTGCTGGCGCATGCGTCGGTCGGCTCGCTGCTGGTGGTCGAGGCGTTGGAGGGCGTGATCGACTGGCACCGCGAGGGGCTGCTGCCGCTCGGCCCCGGCCTCACCGCCGACGGGCGCTCCCGCTTCGTGGCCGGCGACTTCTTCGCCCTGGCGGCGGGTGGGGAAGGTTTCGATCCGCAGGCGCCGGGCCGGCGCTTCCATGCCGTGCTGGTCGATATCGATCATTCGCCGCGGGCGCTGCTGAACGAGGGGAGTGCTGGGTTCTATACGCCCGACGGCCTGCGGGCGCTCGCCCGGCACCTGCTGCCCGGCGGAGTCTTCGCCTTGTGGTCGAACGACCCGCCGGATGCGGCCTTCGCGGAAGCGCTGGCGGGCGCGTTCACCGGCGTCCGGGCCGAGGTCGTGGCCTTCCCCAACCCGCTGCAGAACCGCGAGGCCAGGAGCACCGTCTATATCGGCCGCACCGCCGCCTGAAGGTCAGCGCGGCGCCGCCAGACGGCGGGAGAGCAGCCAGCCGACGCCGAGGAAGAGGGCGAGGAGCACGAGGCTCGCGGTGTTCGCGGTCTTGCCCAGCACCGCCTCGGACACATGGCCGAGGGCGAAGCCCGCGCCGGTGAAGACGCCGGCCCAGAGCACGGCGCCCAGCAGGTTGAGCGGCATGAAGCGGGCGCGGGAAACGCCGGTCATGCCGAGCGCGATGGCGGCGACCGAGCGCAGCCCGCGGGCGAAGCGATAGACCGGGATGAACAGCGTCGGCCAGCGGTCGAGCACGCCCAGCACCATCTGCATCGCCGGCTGCAGCGCCGGCACCCGGGCCAGCAGGGCATGGCCCCAGCGCCGGCCGATGAAGAAGCGCAGCTCGCAGCCGAGCCAGCTGCCGGCGGCGAAGACGAGGAAGGTATAGGCGGGATCGAGCGCGCCGCGATTGGCCGCATAGCCGGCGAGCAGCAGCGGCAGGAAGCCGGTGCGGGCGAAGGCGAAGGTGAAGCCCAGCATGTAGATCGCATCGCCATGCGTTTCGATGAAGCCCATCAGGTCCTCGACCGAGGACATCATCACCAGATCGAGCATGGCTAGACCCGGCGGCTCGCGGGTGAACGGACGACTGATCTGTGCATGGCGGCTCTCCCGGTATTTTGGCGGGGAGTCTAGCAGAACCGGAGCTTGTCGGGATTGCGGATGACATAGAGGCGAGCGATGCGCCCGGCCTCGGCGGCGAAGCCGAAGACCGAGTGGATGCCGCCGGCCCGGCGCAGGATGAGGCCCGGGCCGCCGTTCACCCGCGCCGCCTCGATCCGGACATCGGCATTGAACTTGCGGCGGATGCCGAGGAGGAAGCGGGCGATGTGATCGGGCCCGAGGATCGGGTTGAGCGCCGCGATCGCCTTGCCGCCGCCGTCGGAGAGCAGCACCGCGTCACCGGCCAGAAGGCGCATCAGCCGGGCCTGGTCGCCGGCGGCGAGGGCTGCGACGAAATCGCGCGTCAGCTCCGGTTCCGGCTGGCCGAGCGGTGGTTCCGCCTCGATCCGCCGGCCTGCCCGGCTGACCAGCTGGCGGCAGGCGAGGGCCGATTTCCCCACCGCGCGGCCGATCGCCTCGTAGTCGAGCTCGAAGACCCGGCGGAGCACGAAGGCGGCGCGTTCCACCGGCTTCAGGCGGTCGAGCAGCAGCAGGAAGGCGATGGAGAGGTCCTCGTGCCGTTCCACCGGATCGGGCGGCGCGGCCGGTTCCACCAGCGGTTCGGGCAGCCAGGGGCCGACATAGGTCTCGCGCCGGGCCCGGGCCGAGCGCAGCTCGTCCAGGCAGAGCCGGGTGCAGGCGGTGATCAGCCAGGCGCGCGGGCTCTGGATGCCGGCCCGGTTGGTCTGGTGCCAGCGCAGCCAGGTCTCCTGCACCATGTCCTCG
>JALHMN010000083.1 GCA_022844005.1 bacterium
GAGTGGTCGAGCGCCACCTTCGCGCCGGGCAGCGTGCGGGCGACAATCAGCGCGCTTTGACGTACTTCGCCGGCGAATTCGACCAGGGACCCCTTCGCCACGGCCGGCGTGGCCGCGATGAGATACAGCAGTAAGACGAAAAGCCGGTGTCCGATCATGGCTGATAGATTACCGCGAGGTCGGCGGAAGCCGCATCACCATCGGCGTAGGCCCGCTGGCGGGCGACATCCCAGTAGCGGAGTTCGTCCATCGCGATACGGCGGCCGGTGACGGCGCAAAGCACGTAGTCGCCGGGAACGACCACCTCGAAGCGCCCATCGAGGTAGCGCAGTCTCGCCTCCTTCTGGGTGGCTGCGAAGGTCAAAGCAGCGACCCCTGGCCCGGCGGCCGCGAACCGTCGCGCTTCGAAGGCGCGCGGCGCGGGGCTTCACCCTCGACCAGGACCGGCACCGCGCCATCGCCGAATTCGATCAGAAACCGGCCTTCTGTCCGCGCCACGGTGGCGCTCGCGATGGCGCTCCCGTCCTCGGTGCGGGCATAGGCGAAGCCACGGGCCAGCACGCCGCGGTAGGACAGGCTGTCCAGCAGCTTGCCCGTCGAGTCCAGCTGCCTGCGTCGTTCGGAAACCGTGCGGGTGAAGGCTGCCCCGAGTGCCGTCTGCAGCCGCGCCAGCTCGCGGCGGGCGCGGGCGATCTCGGTCGTGATCGGCTGCGGGCGCAGGCGCGCCGCGAGGCCTTCGACCTGGTCGGTCTTGCGCCTGAGGGCGATGCCGAGCGCCCGTTCGATCCGGCCGGGCGCAGCGGTTTCGGCCAGATGCAGGCGGCGGTCCTTCAGGATCACGGTGAGCGACCGGCGCAGATGCTCGGCCGCGTCGTCCAGTCGTTGTGATGCGGTCTCTATCAACCGGCGCGGATCGCCGAGGCCCCGCGCCAGGGAGGTGACACGCTCCCGGCGTTGTTCGATCGCGCGGAGGCCCGCGACAGTGAACCGGCGCTCGAGGTCGGCCAGCTGGGCCATCAGTTCGGCCCGCACCGGCACGGCGATCTCGGCGGCGGCGGTCGGCGTGGGCGCCCGCATATCGGAGGCGAAATCGATCAAGGTCGTGTCGGTCTCATGCCCTACGGCCGAGATCAGCGGGATGTCGGAAGCGGCGGCGGCACGCACCACCACTTCCTCGTTGAACGCCCACAGATCCTCGATGCTGCCGCCACCGCGCGCCACGATCAGCACGTCGGGGCGTGGGATCGGGCCATCGGGGGGAAGGGCGTTGAAGCCGCGGATGGCACGCGCCACCTGTTCCGCGGCGCCCTCGCCCTGCACCAGCACCGGCCAAAGCAGCACGTGACGGGGAAAGCGGTCGCGCAGCCGATGCAGGATGTCGCGGATCACCGCACCGGTCGGCGAGGTGACGACGCCGATGACGACGGGAAGCTTCGGGATCGGGCGCTTGCGGGCGGTATCGAACAGGCCTTCGGCGGCGAGCTTCTTCCGGCGCTCTTCCAGGAGCGCCATCAGCGCGCCGACGCCGGCCGGTTCCATCCGCTCGATCACCAGCTGGTAGCGCGAGCGCGACGGGTAGGTGGTGAGCTTACCGGTGCAGATCACCTCCAGCCCGTCTTCGGGCTTGAAGGGCAGGCGCCCTGCCGTACCTTTCCAGCAAACGGCATCGAGGTTGGCGTCGGCGTCCTTCAGGGTCAGGTAGATGTGTCCCGAGGCGGCGCGCTTGAAGCCCGAAATCTCACCCCGCACACGCACTAGGCCGAAGGCGTCCTCGACCGTCCGCTTCAGGCGGTTCGACAGTTCGGAGACGGTCAGTTCCGGCAGGTTGCCGGCCGGAACAGCGGAGGGGGAGGAGGACATGCGCTCGGGCGTTGCGGGGTGGGAGGCGCATGTTACAAGAGGCGCCCTTGAGAAGGAACGGCGGGACGAAGGCCGATGAATGTTCTGGTTGTCGGATCGGGCGGACGTGAACACGCGCTCTGCTGGGCGATCTCCGGTTCGGCCATGCTCGACCGGCTCTGGTGCGCGCCGGGCAACGCCGGCATCGCCGAGGTGGCGACCTGCGTCGATATCGGCGTGGAGGACCTGGACGGGATCGTCGCCTTCGCACGGGAGACGAAGATTGATTTCGTCGTCGTCGGGCCGGAAGTGCCGCTGGTCGCCGGTCTCGCCGACCGGTTGCACGAGGCCGGGATCCGGGTTTTCGGCCCCGCCGCCAACGCGGCCATCCTGGAAGGCTCCAAGGCCTTCATGAAGGATCTCTGCCGGCGCCACGGCATCCCGACGGCCGCCTATGGCGAGTTCGACGATCTCGTGCAGGCCAGCGCCTTTATCCGCGAGCGGGGCGCCCCGATCGTGGTCAAGGCCGACGGTCTCGCGGCCGGCAAGGGCGTCGTGGTGGCGACGACGGTGGAGGAGGCGATCGAGGCGGCTGCCGGGATACTGGGCGGACGATTCGGGGCTTCGGGAGCGAAGCTCGTCATCGAAGAGTTCCTCGACGGCGAGGAGATGAGCTTCCATGCCCTGGTCGACGGCAAGACCGCGCTGCCGCTTGCCACCGCCCAGGACCACAAGCGTGTGTTCGATGGCGACCAGGGCCCCAATACCGGCGGCATGGGCACCTACTCACCCGCGCCGCGCGGCACGGCCGAGATCCAGCGCGAGGTGATGGATCGGATCGTCGATCCCGTCGTGGCGGCGATGGCGGCCGAGGGACGGCCCTACAACGGCGTGCTCTATGCCGGGCTGATGCTGACGCAGGACGGGCCGAAGCTGATCGAGATAAATTGCCGATTTGGCGACCCGGAATGCCAGGTGCTGATGGCCCGCCTGCGGTCCGACGTGCTGCCCGCGCTGCTCGCCACCGCCGATGGCCAGCTGGATCATTTCGACCTGCGATGGCGCCAGGAGGCGGCGGTCTGCGTCGTCATGGCCGCGAAGGGGTATCCCGGCGACTATGCCAAGGGGACTGAGATCCGCGGTCTCGACAAGGCCGCCGCCGTTCCGGACGTCACGGTCTTCCATGCCGGCACGGTTACGAAGGGCGGCAAGGTGCTCGCGAACGGTGGTCGGGTCCTGGGCGTCACGGCCATCGGCGCCGATATCGCCGCGGCGCAGAAACAGGCCTATCGGGCCGTCGACGCGATCGACTGGCCGGAGGGGTTCTGCCGGCGCGATATCGGCTGGCGGGCGTTGAAACCTTAGCCGACCAGTTCGATCGAGTAGGATTCCATCACCGGGTTGGCGAGGAGCTTCTTGCACATCTCCTCGATGGCGGCCCGCGCCTTCGCCGGATCGGTTTCGGCGATCTGCAATTCGATCAGCTTGCCCTGGCGGACATCGCCGACATTGGGGAAGCCGAGCGTATGCAAAGCGTTCGCGATCGCCTTGCCCTGTGGATCGAGTACGCCCGACTTCAAGCTGACATGCACTTTCGCCTTCACTGCATCACCGCCGGGCCCTTGAGATCGCGGGGGCCGCCCTCGGGCAGGATGCCGAGGCGGCGCGCCACTTCCTGATAGGCTTCCGCCACATTGCCGAGATCGCGACGGAAGCGGTCCTTGTCCATCTTCTCGTTGGTCTGGTTGTCCCAGAGGCGGCAGTTGTCGGGGCTGATCTCGTCGGCCAGCAGGATGCGCATTTCCTCATTCTGCCAGTGCCGGCCGAACTCCAGCTTGAAGTCGACCAGCTTGATGCCGATGCCGAGGAACAGACCCGACAGGAAGTCGTTCACGCGGAGCGACAGGGCCATCATCTCGTCGATTTCCTGGGGCGTCGCCCAGCCGAAACAGGTGATGTGCTCTTCCGAGACCATCGGATCGCCGAGCTCGTCGGACTTGTAATAGAACTCGACGATCGAGCGCGGCAGGACCGTGCCTTCCTTGATGCCGAGCTTCTGGGCCAGCGAGCCGGCTGCGACATTTCGCACCACCAGCTCGATCGGGATGATCTCGACTTCCTTGATCAGCTGCTCGCGCATGTTCAGCCGGCGCACGAAATGGGTCGGAACCCCGATCTCGTTCAACCGCATCATCAGGTATTCCGAGATGCGGTTGTTCAACACGCCCTTGCCGGTGATGGTGCCGCGCTTCTGGTTGTTGAACGCCGTAGCGTCGTCCTTGAAATACTGCACGAGCGTGCCGGGTTCCGGCCCTTCGAACAGTATCTTGGCTTTGCCTTCGTAGATCTGGCGGCGGCGGCTCATCTCATTCCTCTCGGGGCGCGCGGCTTGCGCAGCCGGGATGGGGGACAGATTTCCCGGGCACGGGCCCTGAACGCTAGCGGACGCCGACGGCCCAAGGGCCGAGGCGTCCGTAAGGGCGGACCATACCGCAACCGGTGCCGCCCGCACAACGGCGCAAGACCCGCCTGACAAACGGCCCCCCGCCCCCTACATAGAAGGCGCGAGCCCCGGCAGGGCATGTAATTCCTGGGAGTAGGTAGGGATGACGACCTTCAGTGAGCGCGAAAAGGGCGAAGAAGCGAAATACGCCTTCGACGAGGAGACCCGATTCAAGATCGAGGCGCGGCGCAACAAGCTGCTCGGCCTCTGGGTCGCGGAGAGGATGGGCATGTCGGGCGACGCTGCCGAAGCCTATGCCAAGACGGTGGTCGCGGCCGATTTCGACAAGCCGGGCGAGGAAGACGTCTTCGAGAAGGTCATGGGCGACCTCAAGGCGAAGCACGCCACCGTCACGGAGGCGGATGTACGCAAGCAGATGAATGCGCTGCGCGAGGATGCCCGCAAGCAGATCGCCGGCAAATAGCCTGTCGGGGAGGGGAGGCTTTTTCAGGCCTCCCCGAACACCCGGCGGAAGATGGTGTCGACCTGGGCGAAGTGGTGCCCGAGGTCGAACAGCGCTTCGAGTTGCTGGTCGGTTAGAGCGCCGCTCACCTCCGGATCGGCCTTCAGGAAGGCGAGGAAATCGCCTTCCCCCCGCCAGACCTTCATCGCGTGCGTCTGTACCAGCCGGTAGGCGTCCTCCCGGCTGACGCCGCCCTGGGTCAGCGCCAGCAGCACCCGCTGGGAATGCACGAGGCCGCCCAGCCGGTCGAGGTTGCGGCGCATGTTCTCCGGATAGACCACCAGCTTGTCGACCACGCCGGCCAGCCGCACGAGGGCAAAGTCGAGATGGACCGTCGCATCCGGGCCGATGCCGCGCTCGACCGAGGAGTGCGAGATGTCGCGCTCGTGCCAGAGCGCGACGTTCTCGAGTGCCGGGATGACGGCCGAGCGGACGAGCCGGGCGAGGCCTGTCAGGTTCTCGGTCAGGACCGGGTTGCGCTTATGCGGCATCGCCGACGAGCCCTTCTGGCCCGGCGAGAAATACTCCTCGGCTTCAAGCACTTCGGTCCGTTGCAGGTGCCGGAACTCGGTCGCCAGCCGCTCGATCGAGGAGGCGGTCACCGCCAGCGCCGCGAAGAAGGCCGCGTGCCGGTCACGCGGGATCACCTGGGTGGAGATCGGCTCGGGCTTCAGGCCGAGCTTGGCCGCCACGTGCTCCTCTACCCGGGGATCGATATTGGCGAAGGTGCCGACCGCGCCGGAAATGGCGCAGGTGGCGATCTCGTCCCGCGCTTGGACCAGTCGCGCCCGGTTGCGGGCGAACTCGGCATGGGCCTGGGCCATCTTCAGGCCGAACGTGACCGGTTCGGCGTGGATTCCGTGGCTGCGGCCGATGCAGGGGGTCAGCTTGTGCTCGAAGGCACGCCGTTTCAGCGCCGCCAGCAGCAGGTCGATGTCGGCGATCAGGAGATCGGCTGCCTGTTTCAACTGCACGGCGAGGCAGGTGTCGAGCACGTCCGACGAGGTCATGCCCTGGTGCACGAATCGCGCTTCGGGGCCGACGTATTCGGCGAGGTTGGTGAGGAAGGCGATGACGTCGTGCTTGGTCTCGCGCTCGATCTCGTCGACCCGGGCGACCTCGAACTTGCCGCGCTCCCATACCGCCTTGGCGGCTTCCTTCGGGATGACGCCGAGTTCGGCCTGGGCATCGCAGGCATGCGCCTCGATCTCGAACCAGATGCGGAAACGGTTTTCGGGCGCCCAGATGTCGGCCATCTGCGGGCGGGAATAGCGCGGGATCATGATGCTCGTGTCCAGTTGAAGGGCGGAACCTAGCGGGGAATGCGCGCGTGTGCAGCGGAAATGCTGAGGATGGCGCGGAACATAAGCGCGCCGGCACCTATCGCAAACGGGGCCCCGGCTGTCTCGCGTCGCTTTGACCGGACCATGGGAACGGCGCTGGATCATGCCGGTGCGCGCCATTCCTTGCGGTCGTTCCAGCGGTAGAGGAGGAGCATGCCGCGGGCGAGTTGGCGCGCCAGGCCGTGCCCGCTGATCGGTTCGATCCGGGTGGCCGGCCAGGGTGCATCCGCAACCGGGCGGCCGGCCACCGCCTCGGCCATGACGCGGCCCATGATCGTGGCAAAGGCGACTCCGCGGCCGTTGCAGCCGATCCAGCCCAGCAGTCCGGGCGCGAGAAGGTGGAGATGCGGAATGCGGTCGGTCGTGGCGCCGATGAAACCGTGCCAGACGTGATCGAATTTCACCTCGCCCAATTGCGGGAACAGTCGCTGCAGCCGCGCCCCGATTCGCCGCCGCAGCCTGGATTCGTCGGCGATATAGGAAAAGAGCGCTCCGCCGGTAACGAGGCGCCCTTGCGCCGTCCAGCGGAAGAAATAGAGATCGCCATGGGTGTCCGATACGGCTTCGTTGCCGGGCACGATCGACTTCCGCAGGTTGTCGGATATCGGCGCCGTCGCCATCTGATAGGACCGGACCGGGATGACGGTCTGCCGGTAGCCCGGCCAGAGGTCGTCGGAATAGGCGCCGGTCGCCAGGACAACCCATTCCGCCGTCACTGCGCCGCTCGGTGTTTCCACCCGCCACCGGTCTCCCCGGCGCTCCAGGCGGACCGCTGGCGACCTCTCGTGGACGCTCGCCCCGGCGCGCATCGCGGCGCCGCCGAGCCCGCGCGCATAGGCGAGCGGATTGATATGGCCGCCGGTCGGGTTGATCCAGCCGCCGTGCCAATAGGTGGAGCCCAGCCGGGCGTCGAGATCGGCTTTGGGGATTGCGCTGGCCGGCGCACCGAGCTCGGCCCATTGCTTGGCGCGCCGCTGGGCGAGGTGAAAGCGTCCGGGCGAATGCGCAGGCTGGATCCAGCCGTTCTGCACCGCCTCGCACTCGATCCCATGCCGGCGGATCAGATCGAACACCAGCGCCGCCGAATCGCGCACGACGCCGCTCATCGCCAGACCCTTCTCCCGTCCGAAGCGGGTCATCAGGTCGGAGGGGTCGGCGCGCGAGAGCGTCGGGATGACCTGGCCGTTGTTGCGCCCCGAAGCACCCCAGCCGAGTGCGGCGGCTTCCAGCACCACCACGTCCTTGCCGGCCCCGGCGAGGTGCAGCGCGGTCGACAGGCCGGTATATCCGCCGCCGATTACGATGCAGTCGGCCGTGCGCTCGCCTTGAAGCGGGAGCGTCTCCGGCCCGGCCGGGGCCGTCGCGGCCCAGAGAGACGGGGCGTGCGCCGGCGGATTTGTCATCGCGGCGCCGCGACGAAATCGATGACCACGCCGCAGGCATTCGGCGCACGCACGCGCACCCGGCCGTCCTCGGGCCGATCATGCGGCAGGCCGCCGCGGGCAATGGCGGCAGCGGCGCGTCCTGTCGCTTGCGTCCACATTTCCACGGCGGCGACATAGACCTCGCCCTGCGGGGCGGCGGCGCCTCGATACAGCACCTTCACCCGGTCGTGGGATATGAACCGGAAACTGCGGCCTTGCCCGGCGGCGACATGAATGTCGCCCCATTCGTCCATGCGAGAATCGGCGCCGAAGATGCGGGCATAGGGAGCCGCGGTGGTGGCCGGATTGATGCTGGCGACCACGATCGCCCCCAGGCCGATCACCGCGTTGGCGTGATGCTGGTAGTCCGGAATCCAGACGAGGTCCCGGGTGAAGTGCTGGCATACGAAGAGGCCGAGGCCCGGCACCGCATCATCCGGCAGGCGCACGATCCGGAACTTCGCATCCCGGCTTCCGTCCGCCATGGCGACCGGCCGGCCGAATTCCAGCGGCGCGCTCGGCGAGAGCTTCAATGCGGCGAAATGCGCCTGGCAGGCAGCCGCGTCCTCGCTCGCCAGCGCGGCCGACTTCAGGCCCTCGCCGGCCTGCAGCCGGTCGCGCCAGGGCGCGTTGTGCTCGGTCGGGGCAATCACGCCCAGCAGTTCCACATAGTCGGTGCGGAACATGATGCAGTAGTTGCCGGTGCCCATGTGCGGGCTGTGAGTGCCACGTGGCGTCAGTGTGAATCCGAGCTTGCGATAGCGCTCGGCTGCTGCGTCCAGGTCGCGGACCAGGATGACGACATGATCGATGCCGGTGATCGGTGAGGCCATTTCTTCTGTTCCCTCGCGTATCTGCCCCGGACCCTAAGGTAACATGCCGACGCCCAGGCGCTCAGCCCAGGGAGCGAGTGCGGGGAGGATGGAGGGGTGCAGCTCCAGACCCTCCTTCAGCGCCCTGGCTCGGTGCGCGAGCGCGCGCTCGCCGGGCAGGCGCACGGCATCGACACCGGGGCGAGGCGGGTTCGCGTGCACCGCATCGGCGAGCCAGCCCGTCTGGGCCGTGAAGGCAGCCAGGCCGCCGAACGCTTCGGGGTCGATCGCCAGGAGGAAGACATTGGCGCCCCATGCGTCGAGCGGGTCGGCGCGGCCCTGGCCGCCGAGGCCGCTGGTCATCGCTTCCACCCAGAGCGCGAGGCCATAGCCCTTATGCCCGGCCTCGATGCCACCGAGCGGCAGGATGCTGCCGGGCGGATCGGCGAAGACCACGGCGGGGTCGTCGGTCGCGTTGCCGGCCGCGTCCAGCAGCCAGGGTCCGGGAAAGCGGTTGCCTTCCTTGATCCGCCGCGCGCTCATGCCGTTGGTGGTGATGGAGGCGGAGATATCGACCAGCACCGGCATGCCGGTTGTGGGCCAGCCGATGGCGATCGGGTTCGGGGTGTAGAGCGCCTTGCGCCCGCCGAAGGGCGCAACCGAGCCCTGGTTCGGATCGGAGGAGAGGATCAGGAGGGCGAGGCCCCGGTCGGTCGCCCGCTTCAGATAGGCGGCGAGGCAAGCGATGTGATGGGAGCGGCGGATGGCGATGGCGCAGAGCCCGTGCAGGCTCGCCCGTTCCGCCGCGAGATCGATCGCGAGGCGCACCAGATACGGGCCGGGCAGCCGCTGCCCGTCCCAGGTGACGGCGGCGCCACGATCGTTGACCACGACGGGCGCGCCCGACTTCGCCATCCGCCCGTTCGCCAGTTCGTCCAGATAGGCCGGCAGCTGCGCCAGACCATGGGTGTCGTGACCGAGCAGGTCTCCTTCGACCAGGACCTCCGCCGTGGCGAGGGAGGCCGATCGCTGCACGCCGGATTTCTCGAGGAGGGCATTGGCGAAGAGGACGAGATCGGCGGCAGTGTGGCGGGGCATGGGGTCCGGCGTGTTAGGGTTGGAGGCGCAGCATATCAAGCCGATGATGGGAACCGTCATGAGTCTCGATGCCGAGGGCGCCGAAGCGATCATCGCCACCCATTGGGGGACCTTCCGGCCGGAAGTCAGGGACGGGCGTCTCGTCGGCATCCGGCCATTCGAGCGTGATCCGGATCCTTCGCCGGTGGGTCAGTCCTTCGTGGGTGCGGTCGACGGGCCGACCCGCATCCGCCGCCCGGCCATCCGCCAGGGCTGGCTGAAGCACGGGCCGCGGCGCAATGCCGAGGGGCGTGGGGCCGAGCCCTTCGTCGAAGTGCCATGGGACGAGGCCCTCGACCTCCTCGCCGGAGAATTGGGCCGTGTCAGCCGGGACTTCGGACATTCGGCCATCTATGCCGGATCCTACGGCTGGGCCTCGGCCGGACGGTTCCATCATGCCCAGAGCCAGCTGCGGCGCTTCACCGGATTGTTCGGCGGCTGCACGGCATCGATCCATTCCTATTCCTATGCCGCCGCCCAGGCGCTGCTGCCGCATGTGATCGGCTCGGTGGAGGGCTGCCTGAACGGCCACACCGACTGGCGGTCGATCGCCGAGAACACGAAGCTGGTGGTGATGTTCGGCGGTATGCCGCTGCGGAACGCCCAGGTCAGTTCCGGCGGCGCCGGGCGGCATACGGGCAAGGAAAACCTGCAGGCGACCAAGGCGGCCGGCGCGGCCTTCGTCAACATCTCGCCGGTGGCCGCGGACGCGCCCGATTTCCTGGAAGCCGAATGGCATTTCATCCGCCCGGGCACGGACACGGCGCTGCTGCTGGCGCTGGCGGGTGTCCTGCTGGCCGAAGGGCTGCACGACCGCGCCTTCCTCGATCGCTACACGGTGGGATTCGCGCCCTTCGCCGACTACCTGTCGGGCCGGGCGGACGGGGTGGCGAAGACGCCGGCCTGGGCCGCGGCGATCACAGGTGTCCCCGCGGAAGCGATCGCGAGCCTCGCCCGCAGGATGGCGTCGACCCGCACGATGATCTCGATGAGCTGGTCTATCCAGCGCGGCGAGCATGGCGAGCAGCCCTATTGGGCGGCGATCGCGCTCGCCGCGATGCTGGGCCAGATCGGCCTGCCCGGTGGTGGCTTCGGCTTCGGCTATGGCGCGGTGAACGGGACGGGCGCGGCTAGTGGCGTCTTCAAGGCGCCACAGCTGCCGGCCGAGCCGAATCCGCTGAAGGAACCCATACCGGTCGCCCGCATCGCCGATCTGCTGCTCAATCCCGGCCAGCCCTACGACTTCGACGGCGAGCGCCGCATCTATCCGGAGATCCGGCTGGTCTATTGGGTGGGCGGCAATCCCTTCCACCATCACCAGGACCTGAACCGGCTGGTCCGGGCCTTCAGGGTGCCGGAAACGATCGTGGTGCACGAGAATTACTGGACGCCCATGGCCAAGCACGCCGATATCGTGCTGCCCGCCACCACGACCTTCGAGCGTAACGACATCGGCGCGGCGACGCGTGATTCATTCGTCATCGCCGCGCGCCGGACGATCGCACCGGTCGGCGAGGCACGTGACGACCACGCCATCTTCGCCGGACTGGCGGAACGGCTCGGCTTCGCCGAGAGCTTTACCGAGGGGCGCGACGAGGAGAGTTGGTTGCGCTACCTGTTCGGCATGGCCCGTCAGCGCGGGGCGGAGACCGGCCTCGACATGCCCGATTTCGACAGCTTCTGGCGCGCCGGCTACTACGAGATGCCGCCGCCGCCGCGGCCGACTGTCCTGATGGAGGCGTTCCGCCGGGATCCGGAGAAGAACTCTCTGGATACGCCTTCCGGGAAGATCGAGCTGTATTCCGAGGAAGTGGCAGGCTTCGGCTACGAGGACTGTCCCGGGATGCCGGTGTGGCTCGAGCCTTCGGAATGGCTGGGGTCCGAGAAGGCCGCGACCTATCCGCTCCATCTGCTTTCCTGCCAGCCCTCCACCCGGCTGCACAGCCAGTACGACCACGGCAGCTACAGTCGCGAATCCAAGATCCAGGGGCGCGAACCGCTCCGCCTCGGCGTCGGCGAAGCGACGCGTCGCGGACTTGTCGACGGGCAGGTGGTGCGTGTCTTCAACGATCGCGGCGCCTGCCTGGCCGGTCTCCGCGTCGATCCGGGCCTGCCGGAGGGCATCGCCCAGCTGCCGACCGGCGCCTGGTACGACCCCTTGGTGCCGGGGCGGCCGGACAGCCTTTGCGTACACGGCAATCCGAACGTGCTGACCCGCGACGTCGGCACCTCGCGGCTCGGCCAGGCCCCGAGTGCCATGAGTTGCCTGGTCGAGGTGGAGGCCTGGACGGGGGACCTGCCACCGATCCGCGCCTTCGATCCGCCACCGATCGCGGATCGCTGAACGAATACTCTGGGGAGAGAACGAATGGACTTGAAGCTCGCGGGCCGCAAGGCCGTGATCACCGGCGGTTCCAAGGGCATCGGTGCCGCCAGCGCGCTGATGCTGGCGAAGGAAGGCGTCGATGTCGTCCTGGTCGCGCGCGATGCCGCCACGCTGGAGGGCGCCGCCGCCAAGATCCGAGGTGCGGCCAATGTCTCTGTGCAGACGCTGGCCGCCGATCTCGCCACCCGTGCCGGCGTCGCCGGCGTGGTCGATCGCTTCGGCGATGCCGACATTCTGGTCAACAATGCCGGCGCCATTCCGGGCGGCAGCATCGCCGAGATCGACGCCGATCGCTGGCGCCAGGCATGGGACCTGAAGGTCTTCGGCTATATCGACATGTGTCGTGCCTTTCTCGACCGCATGACCAGCCGGGGCAAGGGCGTCATCGTCAATGTGGTGGGCATGGCGGGCGAGAAGCTGGATCACAAGTACATCGCCGGTACGGCCGGCAATGCCTCGCTGATCGCCATGACCAAGGCGCTCGGCGCCGGGTCGATCGACAAGGGTGTACGGGTGCTCGGCATCAATCCCGGCCCGGTGGCGACCGACCGCCTCGTCACCCTTATGAAGAAGCGCGCGGCCGACAGCCTAGGTGACCCGGAGCGCTGGCAGGAACTGACCAAGGCCATGCCGCTCGGCCGCGCCGCCGATCCGGACGAGATCGCCGCCGCCGTCTGCTTCCTCGCTTCAGACCTGTCGTCCTATACGACGGGCGTGATGCTGAACATCGACGGCGGCATCCACTTCCGCGGCTAGGGCTTCTGGTGCACGTAGGCGCTGGCGGGGATCGCCGTCAGCGCCGCGTCGCCCGGGCCCTGCCAGTGCATCTCGAGGCAGGCAAGGCCCTTCTTCTGGAAGTACAGGAACTCGAAGGGCACCGCGCCCGCGGCCGGGACCGTCACCACGGCGGGCTTGCTCATCCGGCTGCCGTGCACTTCCGGGTCGTTGACCGCGACCGTGCCGTCGAGCCAGAGGCGGACGCCGTCGTTCGACTTCACCGCTATCTTCCACTCGCCTTCCTTGGGAAAGCGCAGGAAGCCCGAGCCCTTGATGCCATAGTTCTCGATGACGCCGGCGTCGAACAGCTTGCCATTGGCATCGCAGCCGTTGACGGCGGCGATCGGCTTCGGCGACCAGCCCTGCTTGGTGGTGGTGAGCTTGGCGAACTTATCGACATGCTCGAACTCCGCATACCAGTAGGCGACCTTGACGCCCGGGATCACCGCGTCATCGGCGACGTTCGCGATCTTTACGGCGAAGGGCGGCACGGTGGTGCCCTGGGCCAGGGCTGTTCCGGTCAGGGCCAGGAGTGTCAGGCTGCCGGCGGCAAGGATTCGCAGGATCAAGGTCGGTGTCTCCTCAGTCGGTCGGTGGATCACGAAAGTAGCGCCCCGGCGTGGTGCCGAAGGCGCGGCGGAAGGCTTCTCCGAAGGCGCTGGGATTGTCATATCCGAGGTCGAGGGCAACAGTCGTGATCTTGCGCCCCTCGGCCAGCAAGCGGAGGCCGGCCAGCAGTCTCGCCTGCCGGCGCCAGCTGCCGAGCGTCATTCCGGTCTCGGCCGAGAAGCGGCGGGCGAGGGTGCGGGCGCTGCTGCCCGTCGCCAGGGCCAGTTCGGCGCCGCCACGCCGGTCGGTCGGGTGTTGTGCCAGGGCCTCCGCGAGGTGCCGCAGCCGCGGATCCGCCGGCATGGGAAGCGTTAGCGGCTCGATGGGGAGGAGGCGAATCTCCTCCAGGATGAGCGCGGTCACCATATCGAGCAGCCGCGCCTCGGCGCCGGTCGCCTGCAGCTCGATGGCGCGCAGGATCAGTTCGCGCAGCAGCGGGGTGACGGCCACCGCCCGGCTGCGCTCCGCCAGGATCCTGGCGGCGGCTGGCCTGACGTAGATGGTTCGCATGCGGACCCGGCCGATCATGCGGATGCCGTGACGGACGCCCGGCGGCACCCACAATGCACGATGGGCGGGCACGACCCAGGTGTCGTTCCGGGTGGCCACCTCCATCACGCCGGAAAGGGTATGCAGCAGCTGGGCGCGGGGATGGCGATGGGAAGGGAGCGCATCGCCGTCCTCGAAATCGCGGGCATAGGCCACGACCGGGGCTGGGAGGCGCTGCAGGCGCCGGACGGAGGCGGAGAGGAGCTTGTCCATCGAGAGGTATGCTTTGGCCTTTTCCGGCAGAGCGGCCAGTGACCGCCATCACCTAGACTGCCGGCTTAGGGTGGATGGGAAAGCTTACCATGCCGGAAACGACCGCGCGGAGCCTGCTGCTCAATCTCGGGCACGCGCTCGATCACTTCTTCCTCTTGATCTACACCACGGCGGTCATCGCCATGGCTCCCGAATTCGGGATGACCTATGGGCAGATGCTGCCCTATGCGACCGGCGCTTTCATCGCCTTCGGCGTGGGTTCGCTGCCGGCCGGGTGGCTGGGCGACAAGTGGTCCCGGCATGCGATGATGATCGTCTTCTTCATCGGCATCGGCTGCGCTTCCATCGGCGCCGGTCTCGCCACCTCGCCGCTGCAGCTGGCCGTGGCCCTCACCGTGATCGGGGTCTTCGCCGCCATCTATCATCCGGTCGGCATCGCCATGCTGGTGCAGAACGCGCGGGCGGTGGGCTTCACCCTCGGGGTCAACGGCGTCGCCGGCAACCTGGGCGTCGCCTTGGCGGCGATCGTGACCGGCTTCCTGATCGACCAGTTCGGCTGGCGCATGGCCTTCCATGCGCCGGGCGCGCTGTCGATCGTCCTCGGCATCGCCTTCTGGGTCCTGGTGCCCCGGGAGGACATGGCACCGGCGAAGCGGCCGCAGAAGCTGATGCCGCTGCCGCGCGCGCTGGTGCTGCGGGTCTTCCTGGTGCTGACCGCGACCTCAGTCTGCGGCAGCGCCATCTTCAACATGACGACCATCTCGATGCCGAAGCTGTTCAGCGAGCGGCTGGGCGACTTTGCCAGCAGCGGGACGGAGGTCGGCTTCTGGGTCGCGGTCGTCTTCACGCTCGCGGCCCTGGCCCAGCTGATCGCCGGCAAGATGATCGACGCCTTTCCGCTGCGCAGCATCTTCCTGCCGGTGGCGCTCCTGCAGGCGCCGCTGTTCTGGCTCGCCGCCACGGCGGAGAATGTCAGCCTGCTGGTGATCGCCACCGCCGGCATGTTCCTGGTCTTCGGGCAGATTCCCTTCGGCGACACCATGGTGGCCCGCTTCTTCGACGACCGCTGGCGCTCGCGCGTCTATGCCCTGCGCCTGACCGTCGGCCTCACCGTCAGCGCCGCCGTCGTGCCGCTGGTGGGATACCTGCACGGCCAAGCCGGCGGCTTCGACCTGCTGCTCTACCTGGTCGGCGGGGTGGCGCTTCTCACCGCGACCGCGGTGCTGTTCCTCCCGAGCGAGCGGGCGGTGAGCGCGGCGACGGCGGTTCAGCCGGCGGAGTAGCGCCGGGCAGCCGGCAATCGATCACCCAGACGTCGTAGACCGGGTGCTCCAGGGCGGAGATCCCGGGGCTGGAGGCGAACATCCAGCCGGAGAAGACGGGTTCGGGCGGACGCTGCGGGCGGTTGTCGACGATCTGCAGGAAGGCCGCCTGCTCGGGCGGTTCCTCCGGCGGGCTCTTGCGGCAGGTCCGCACGGTGATCGCGAGGGTGCCGAAGGCGACGGTCTGGTCGATGCCGACGTCGAACTGGCGCACCCGCGCCGTCACCTTGTCCAGACCCTGCAGCACCGCCGCCGTCCCTTGCAGCGATTCCGCCGCGGCCGGGCAGACGAATCCCGCCACCAGCAGGGCGGCCGCGAGCCTCACCCCCGCACCGCCTTGAAGCGCAGGCGGACGTAGTCGGCGAACCAGTTGCCCTGATCGTCCCGCAGCATCGGCCGCACCAGGGCTTCCGTCTCGGCCATCGCGGCCGGCCGATCCGTGGCGGGGAGCGCCGCGAAGAAGGCCGAGCCGAAGGTCTCCACCCAGCCGGCGAAGCCGGTCGGAAGCGGCGTGGGACGGTGGATCAGCTCGATCCGCTCCACCGTGAAGCCGCCCGCCTCGAGCCGGGCACGATAGGAGGCGGGGGAGGGGAAGTACCAGGGATCGAAGGCGGCCGGGTCGACACCGCGGCGGGCCAGCACCGCATGCAGCGCCGTGCGGCAGGCGGCGACATTGCCGAAACCGCCGAACTCGCCGACGAAGCGGCCGCCGGGCTTGAGCGCGCGGTGCACGCCCGCGATCACGGCATCGGCGTCCTTGATCCAGTGCAGGACCGCGTTGGTGAAGACGGCGTCGAATTCGGGACCGAAGGGGAGGGCGGTGCCGCTTTCCACCCGCGCGTCGAGGCCACGCAGCCTGGCCGCGGCCACCATGTCGGCCGCGGGGTCGACGCCCACCAGCGTGCAGCCCGCCGCCACCAGCTTTTCGGTCAGCGCACCGTCGCCGCAGCCGAGGTCGAGGATGCGCTCGCCCGGCCGGGGTGCCAGCCATTCGACCACCGGCATGCCGAGATCGGCGACGAAGCGGGCATTGCGGGCATAGGTGTCGGCGTGCCAGTCCTGGCCCGCCGGGAGAGAGGTGTTCACCTCAGGGCTACTTCTTCTCGCCGCCGCCGGTGGCGGAGAAGATCGCCTGGCCGATCAGATCCATCAGATTGACCGCGCCCTGGGTATAGGTGATCTCCTGGCCCGGCTGTAGCAGCTTGTCCGAGCCGCCGGGCTCGAGCGAGAGATAGTTGCCGCCGAGGAGGCCTACGGACGCGATCTTGGCCGAACTGTCGTCGGGCAGTTTCACCGCCCGGTCGACGGTGAAGCCGATGACGGCCCGGTAGGTTTCCGGGTCGAGCGTCTGGCTGGTGATGGCGCCGACCTTGATGCCGCTCATGCGGACGTCGCCGCCGATGGTGAGGCCGTCGACGCGGTCGAACTTGGCGGTCAGCGCGTAGCCCGCCGCCGTCCGCCCGCCGGTATTGGTATAGGCATAGCCCAGGAAGAATCCCGCCACCGCCAGCACGATGGCGCCGATGATCGTCTCGACCACGCTACCCGACATCGCCGGCCCCTATTCCGGCCGCCAGGCTTCGTAGTCGCCCGTGGCCTGGGCGCGATGCCCGCCACGATCGACGGCGCCGGCGGGCTTGTAGGCCGCCGGCGAGCCGGTGAGGTTCGGCTCGTGCGGAATCTGCCAAGCGAGGTTCTGCCCGGCGGTCGGGAACTCGTCGGTGGTGTAGTGCAGCCAGGCGTGCCACTCGGGCGGCACCTTGGAGGCCTCAGCCTCGCCGTTGTAGAGAACCCAGCGGCGCTTCTCCCCCGCCTTCTTATGGCGGAAATAGCGGTTTCCGTAGGGATCGGAGCCGACCTGTTCGCCGTGGCGCCAGGTGAAGAAACGGGTACGGACGGTCATGCCGGAATTTCAGCCACTTGCGGTGTGAATCTGCGCGGCCGGACTATGGCATCGGCCCATCGGTGCGTCCAGCCGCTGGCGGGCGGCGTTCTCATGGCTCCAGCATCGCCTTGTCGAAGCGCTGGAGCAGCGGCGACAGCATGTAGTCGAGGGCGGAGCGGTTCCCGGTGGGGAACATCACGTCGACCGGCATGCCGGGCTGCGGCACCAGGGTACCGAGGCGCGACAGCGAGGCGGGGTCGACCGTGACGGTCGCCGTGTAGTAGGGCCGGCCGGAGCGTTCCTCGACCAGACGGTCGGCGGAGACGCCGCGGATTTCCCCCTCGACCACCGGCAGGTTGCGCTGATTGGCCGTGGTGAAGCGGATTTCGGCCCGCCCGCCGATCTTCACCTCGTTCACGTCCTCGGGGCGCACCGCCGCCTCCACGACCAGGACCGAGTCGGCCGGAACGATGTCCATGAGGCGCCGGCCGCGATCGATCACGCCGCCTTGGGTGAAGACGCTCAAGCCCACCACGAGACCGCCGATGGGGCTGCGGATCTCGGTGCGGTCCAGCACGTCCAGCGCCGATTGCAGGCGGGGGCGCAATTCGCTGATCTTCTGCTGCACGTCGCGCAGGTCGCGGCTGACATCGTCCTCGCGCTGGCGCCGCAGCTGCGCGATCTGGGTCTGCGATTCGGTGATCTGCTGGCGGGCGCGGGAGATGTCGGAGGCGTATTGCGCCGCCTGCCCATCGAGCTGGGCGGCGTTGCGCTCGAGGGCCAGGACGCGGCTGCGCGATACGTAGCCCTGTTCCAGGAGCTGGCGGAGGCCCGACAGCTCGTCCTTGATCAGCCGGCTCTGTTCGCTCTGGCTCTGGCGAAGCGCGCGGAAGCCCTGGATCTGCTCTTCCAGCTGGGAGATGCGTTTGTTCACCAGTTCGACCTGGCCGCGATAGGAAGCGGTGCGGGCGGCGAGATAGCTGCTCTCGCTCGCCATGGCGCTCATCACCACCGGCGTGGCGCGCAGGTCGTCCAGTTCGGGGGGGAGGGTGAAGCCCTCGCGCTCCTCGCGCTCGGCGGTGAGGCGCGCCTCCTGCACCAGGAGCCCGGCGAGCTGGCTGCGCAGCACCTCGACCAGGGAGCGGGCGGCGGTCGATTCGACCTGAACCAGCAGCTGACCCGCCTCGACCTTGTCGCCTTCCTTGACCAGGATCCGCTCGACGATGCCGCCTTCCAGATGCTGCACCGTCTTGCGCTGGCCTTCGACCACCAGCGTGCCCTGCGCCACCACGGCGCTGGCGAGCGGTGCGAGGTATCCCCAGGTGCCGAAGCCGCCGAAGAAGACGGCGATCACCAGCAGCCCGAAGACGAAGGGCCCGCGCAGGCTGGATGAGACGCGGATTTCGGGATCGGCGTGGATGGTGGATGTCATTTTCCTTCTCCCTGGGGGAAAAGGTGGCGCGCAGCGCCGGATGAAGGGTGCCGTTTCGGCGGTGCGACTCTTTCGTGGAGCGTGCTCTTCACCTGCCCTTCGGGCATCCTCTCCCCAAGGGAGAGGCGAATGCATGCTGGGCGCATTTCCTCAGCCATCCGCCGCTCCCGCTGCGCGGGCCGGAACCAGCTGGCCGCCCTGCGCCTGGGCCGCCTGCGCCCCGGCGGCGCCGGCGAGATAGCGGGCGCGGATCTCCTCCGCCGGGCCGTAGGCATCGACGGCGCCGCCGCGCAGCACCAGCAGCGTATCGGCGAGCTTGATCAGGCGCGGCCAGTGCGCCACCAGGATGACTGTGCGGCCGGCGCGCTTCAGGCGCTGGATCGAGCGGGCGAGCGCCACTTCGCCCTCGGAATCGAGGCCGGTATTGGGCTCGTCCAGGACGACGAGGCGGGGTTCGCCCAGGAAGGCGCGGGCCAGCGCCACGCGCTGGCGCTGGCCGACCGAGAGGCGGAACCCGTCCTCGCCGAGCGGGGTGTCGTAGCCCTTGGGCAGGCGGAGGATCAACTCGTGCACGTCGGCGCGGCGGGCGGCCTCGACCACGTCCTCGTCGGTGGCCGGGCCGAAGCGGGCGATGTTGTCGCGCACGCTGCCGGGAAAGAGATCGACTTCCTGCGGCAGATAGCCGACATGGCGGCCGAAATCGGCCCGGTCCCAGGTATAGACGTCGGCGCCGTCGAGGCGGACCGCGCCGGCCGAGGGACGGATCGCGCCGACCAGCAGCCGGGCCAGCGTGGACTTGCCGGAGCCGCTGGGGCCGACGATCCCGACCACCTCGCCGGGCCGGACCTGGAAGGAGACGCCCTTCAGGATCGGCTTGTCGCCGCCGGGCGCCGCCAGGATCAGGCCTTCGACGGAAACCGCGCCCTGGGGGGTCGGCAGCGCCGTGGCGTCGCCGCCGGGTGCGCCGGAGGCTTCCAGCACCCGGTCGAGGCGGCGATAGGCGAGCCGGGTGGCGATCAGCGCCCGCCAGACGCCCACCGCCTGCTCGACCGGGGCGAGCGCCCTCGTCGCCAGGATGGTGCCGGCGAACATGACGCCGATGGTGACCTGCTGTTCGATGACCAGCCAGGCGCCGGCGCCCAGTACCAGCGACTGCAGCATCAGGCGGACCAGCTTGATCGAGGACTGGATCCAGGCGCCGCGGTCGCGCGCGATCGCCTGCAGGCCGATCTGCCGCCCGCGCCCGCGCCGCCAGACGGCGGTCAGCCCGCCCAGCATGCCCATGGCGCGGATGGTCTCGACATTGCGCAGGCCCGATTCCAGCGCGGCGTGGTTGCGGATGGTGCTTTCGACCGCGAGGCCGGTCGAGCGGCGGATCAGCAGTTCGTTGAGCCCGGCCAGGGCCAGGAGCACCAGCGCGCCCGCCGAGGTGACGATGCCGAGGAGGGGATGCAGCACGAAGATGATGGCGAGATAGACCGGCAGCCAGGGCAGGTCGAACAGCGCGGTCAGGCCGTTGCCGGCCATGAACTCGCGCACCGTGTCGAGATCGCGGAAGGCCTGCGCGCGCTGGGTCGCGCCCGCGGCCGAAGGGCGTTCGAACACGGCCGGGTAGAGCGCCCGGGTGGCCACCTCGTCGATGCGGATGCCGGCCCGGTTCAGCACCAGGGCCCGGGCCGCGTCGAGCAGGCCGAGAGCGAGGAAGGCGAAGGCGGCCACCAGGGTGAGCGCGATCAGCGTCGCCTCGCTGCCGCTGGCCAGCACCCGGTCGTAGACCTGTAGCATGTAGATGGGCGAGGTGAGGTAGAGGAGGTTGATCGCCAGGCTGAACAGCGCCGCCACGAGGAAATGCGGCATGGCCCGGCCGAGCACCCGGCGCATGCGCGGTGCATCGCGATCGGGCGGGGTCAGGGGCGGGCGCATATGCGGTATGGCGTGGGTTGAGGCCTGTTTCGATGTCTATACCAATATTGATTGCGGATTTGATAGTGACGGCTGTCCGGGCGGCGGGGAAACCGGCGGACAATTCTGTCCGCTGGCGAGTGCGGCGGCGGAGACGCCGTTCAGCCAGAAGGGGCGCTGGGAGGTGTCGTGGCGGCCGGCGAGCCAGGATTTTTCGGCAGCGAAGATCGGCTTTTCCAGCAAGTCGCTGATCGGGATGAGCTTTTCGGATTGGTGCCCATTCTGCGGGCAGCCTAAGTCAGCCAATTCGAGCCAATTCGAGCCAGTTTGGTCCCGCGCGGTGCCCGCCACGGCCGGTTCGGGGCCTGATTCCGCCAAAGCCGGCCAGCCTCTCCCTCCCTCGCGCTGCGACAGCGGCGTGGGGGAGCGCCGGGGTGGGGGCGGTGACGAAAATTCGCTCTGCGTTAC
>JALHMN010000084.1 GCA_022844005.1 bacterium
CCGCCGTGCTGGAGTCGTAACGCTTGGGTTACCAATTGGGGGGCCTTCCTTAACGCGGGCCGGGGCAGTCTTGCCCGATGCGCCGTCCCGCTCGGGCGGCGGGAGGCCGAGGAAACCCTTGTCCCTGCTCGAAGCCGAGCCGGAGGTCCGCCCGCAGGGGCTGGACGATCCGCTTCTGATCCGCCTGCACGACCACTGGCGCTCGCTCCGCCGCGGCCGGGAGATGCCGTCGCGCGCCGATCTGGATCCGATCGACATCGCCTTCATCCTCGGCAACGTCCTGCTGGTCGATGTGCTGCGCGACCCGCTGCGCTTCCGCATCCGGCTGCACGGCACCAACATGGTCGCCCGCGCCGGCTACGACATGACCGGCCGCTTCACCGACGAACTGCCGAATGCCGAGTTCCGGGCCGCCACCGAAGCGAGTTTCGCCCATGTCGTGGCCAAGCGCCGCCCGCGCGCCTGGACCCGCAAGCGCATGATCGGCGATCGCTGGATGAACTACGACACCCTGATGCTGCCGCTCTCCGCCGACGGCGTGAATGTCGACATGCTGCTGGTCGGCTTCGTCTATCACGACCATTGAGCGCGCCGTTGCACCCGGGGATGCAATCCGACATAACCTCGGCGCATTGATCTTCCACGACGTTCGACCGGGAGGTGGTCATGGCGGCACGGGTCTTCATCGACGGCGAAGCGGGAACCACGGGTCTGCAGATCCGCGAGCGTCTGCTTGCCCGCCGCGATATCGACCTGATCTCGCTCGACGATGCCGCCCGCAAGGACGCCGGCGCCCGGCGCGACGCGCTCCGCGCCGCCGATGTCGCCATCCTCTGCCTGCCCGACGATGCCGCGCGCGAGGCGGCGGCCCTGGTCGAAGGCGCCCCGACGAAGCTGATCGACGCCTCGACGGCGCATCGGACGGCACCGGGCTGGGTCTTCGGCTTCCCCGAATTCCGCGCCGGCCAGCGCGAGGCCGTCATCGGCGCCAGCCGCGTCTCCAACCCGGGCTGCTATTCCACCGGGGCCATCGCCCTCCTGGCGCCGCTCGCGGCCGCCGGGCTGCTGCCGGCCGACTTCCCGGTCACCGTCAATGCCGTCTCGGGCTATACCGGTGGCGGCAAGGCGCTGATCCGCCGCTACGAGGCGAAGGGCGAGGAAGGCTTCAAGCCCGACCCCTTCTATGCCTATGGCCTCACCCTGGCGCACAAGCACGTGCCCGAGATCACCCGCTGGGCCGGTCTCGCACATCCGCCGATCTTCCAGCCCGCGGTCGCCGCCTATGCCCAGGGCATGCTGGTCAATGTGCCGCTGGCGCTCTGGGCCCTGCCGAAGCGTCCGGCCCCGGCCGACATCCATGCGGCGCTCGCCGAACGCTATGCCGGCGCCCGCTTCGTGCGGGTGGCGCCGCTGGGCGAGGCTGCGGGCCTGAAGGAACTCGACCCGCAGGCCCTGAACGGCACCAACATGCTGGAACTGTTCGTCTTCGCCGATGCCGCGACCGGCCGTGCCGTGCTCACCGCCCGGCTCGACAACCTCGGCAAGGGCGCCTCCGGGGCGGCGGTGCAGAACCTTAACCTGCTGCTCGGCCTGCCCGAGGATGCGGGCCTGGAACTGAAGCGCGCCGCGTGAGCCGGTCCGCCTGAAGCGCGTCCTCTTCGTCTGTAGCCGCAATCGCCTGCGCAGCCCCACGGCCGAGCAGGTTTTTTCCGCGCGTCCCGGGATCGAGGTCGAGTCCGCCGGCACCGACAACGACGCCGACAATCCGCTCACCCCCGAACTGGTGGAATGGGCCGATCTCATCTTCGTCATGGAAAAGCGGCACCGGGCAAAATTGCAACGGCGGTTCCGCAAGGCGTTGAAGGCCCGCGTCGTCTGCCTCGATATCCCTGACGATTACGGCTTCATGGATGGCGCGCTGGTGCGGCTCCTGGAAGCGAAGGTGACGCCTCACCTGCGGTAGACGGCGCGCGCGAGGCCGCCGTCATCGCCGATCACGAGCGAAAAGGGGTCAGAGTTCTTTTCTACCGGGCACTCCTCCAGCGAGCGCCCGCCAGGCCCGCCCGTCGATCGCGGCCAACCCCAGCCCGATCAGCGCCATCCCGGCGAGGTGCTTGCCCTCCAGGCTCTCGCCCAGCACCAGGACGCCGAGCGTCACGGCGCTGACCGGCAGCAGGAAGGTCACCAGCAGCAGGTTGGTGGCCCCGGCGCTGGCCAGCAGGCGGAAATAGACCACATAGGCGGCGGCGGTTGAGACGAGAGCGAGGCCCGCGAGCGCCGCGAGCGTCGCCGCCGAGGGCATCGGCAGTGTCCAGGGCCGGTCCACCACCAGCATGACCGGCGTCAGCACCAGGGTGGAGGCGCAGAGCTGCCCCGTCGCGGTCGCCATCGGCGACACCCCCAGGCCGCGGAAGCGGCGGCCGTAGAGGCCGGCGAAGGCATAGGAAAGCGCCGCCCCCAGGCACGCGAGGGGGGCGAGCAGGCCGACCCCCAGGCCTCCCTGACCCAGTTCCCGCAGCGCCGCCCCGCCGATCATCGCCGTCACCCCGCAGAACCCCAGGGCCACGCCCAGGAGTTTCCCCGCCGTCACCTTCTCGTCCGAGGTCAGGGCATGCGCCACCAGCACGGTGAACAGCGGCGTGGTGGCATTCAGGATCGAGGCGAGGCCGCTGTCGATGTGTCCCTGCCCCCACACGATGAGGCTGAAGGGCAACACATTGTTGAGGAGGCCCATGCCGAGGAAGGCGGCCAGGATGCGCGGCTCGCGCGGCAGCGCCTGGCCCATCAGGCGAAGCGCGATCACGAGTGCGAGCGCGGCGAGCCCGACCCGGGCGGTGACGATGCTGAAGGGCGGCAGCTCGCGCACGGCCACCCCGACGAAGAAGAACGACCCGCCCCAGAGGATCGACAGCAACGCCAGCAGCCCCCCGTCGGCCCCTTGCATCGGGCGGTTGATCGCGGGCGAGAGGATGGACATCGCGATGGCCTCGGGCTGCCGAAAGACCGCTAGATGCGCCGTTGCGCGGGCCAGGGTCGTCGCGTTTCTTGCCCTTTCATCGGTGTGGATGCGTTGGTTGGAAAAATTGAACCCATGCTCAAAATATGGTAGACTGATCGCCGGTAATTTCGTGAAACGCCTCGTGACGTGCATTGACCGGCGATTTGCAGATGGAGCCCCAATCCCGAATCCTTCATCGCCCTCCCGGCGCGGCGATCCGGCGCGGCCAATTTTGTCCGGACAGATCTGTATGGTTGTCTGGGTGCCGGCGATCCGCCTCGGGGGCATTTGCATACAGTACTGCATGGACGCTGCAGCCCGACGGCACAGGTAGACTGGCGCAAGCTGGCGTGGACTGGCGCGATGCCGGCGAAAGCCGGCAGCGGAGCGGCCCTGCCTGGCTCGAATTGGCACGAATTGGCTCGAATTGGCAGGGTCGATCCCCGCTGAAACTGGGGATATCTATTATATCTCAAGAGGTTATGCCATTTTGGGCTCTTCGCCGGGAATTCTCGGCTGCGGGCCGGCGCCGAACCCCGCCGCCGGCGACGGCGGCTTTCTGCCGGAGGGGCGCGAGATCGGCGGACAAAATTGTCCGGCGCCTCGGAGCCGTCATCGGCGCGCGGCAGGCGGACAAAATTGTCCGCGTCCGTCCCGCCACAACATCTGGGGCCGAGGCCGGGACGTTCCGGCAACGACTCGGATTGCCTTGTATATCGGCCCGATGACGGCGGGCTTCTTGTGCCCTAGGGTCGTGGCCACGGGAAGGGTGATGCCGAAAGCGCTGTCGCGTCCTATCGTCGAACGGGCCGCCGGGGCCGCCGCCGGGCTCGGCCTGCTGCTCGAAGCCGGACCGGCCGCCGCCGCGGGGCCGGATTCCGTGCTTGCCGGCTTCGGCCCGGCCCTGGGCCTCACCGGCCTCGCCCTCGTTATCGCCGCCGGAGCCGCCTGGCGCTTCCGCGGGCTCTGGCGTCGCGCCGAAGCGCGGACGCGGATGGCCGCCCGCGAGGTCGAGATCCTGCATGCCGGGATGCGCGACAGCGGCGCGGCCCTCTGGCATCGCGAAGCCGATGGCGCCGTTTTCGTTGCGGACCGGGTGGCCGGACTGCTGGGTACCGCCGCCCGCCCCGAATCCCTGGACGCGGTGAGCGCGGCGCTGGAAGCGGAATCGGCCGAGCGCCTGCGCGGCGCGCTCGCTTCCGGCGAGAGCATCGTGATCGACATCCTGACGGCGGAAGGCCGGGTCCTGGCGGTCGAAGGGCGCCAGCGCGCCGGCTCGACCTCTCTCCTCCTGCGCGATGTGACCGCCGCGCGCGCCACGGCCGAGGCGGCGGCCGCCGCCCGCAAGGCGGGGGAGGCCGAATCCGCCCACCGCCTGTCGCTCCTCGATGCGCTGCCGCTCGCCCTCTGGCGGCGCGACGCCGCCGGCGAACTCGTCTGGGCCAATGCCACCATGGCGCGGCTGCTGGAAATACCGGTCGCCTCCATCCTGGCCGACCGGGTCGAACTCGCCGCTTCCTTCGACCGCGGCGGTGCCCGGGCCCTGGCGGCCAGGGCGATCAAGGCCGGCCGTCCCGAGACCCAGCTGCGCAGCCTGGTGGTGGCGGGCGAGCGCCGCCGCTTCCGGGTGACCGAGATGCCGCTCGGCGAAGGCTGCCTCGGCGTCGCCGTCGACGCGACCGAGGAGGAGGCGCTGCGGGCCGAGCTGAAGCGGCACATCGCCGGTCATGCCGAAGTGCTGCAGAACCTGGCCACGGCGATCTGCGTCTGGGATGCCGGCCGGCGCCTCGTCCTGCACAACCGCGCCTTCGCGCGCATCTGGGGCATCGAGGACGCCTTCCTCGAACAGGGCCCGACCTATGGCGAGCTGCTCGAACACCTGCGCGACCAGCGCAAGCTGCCCGAACAGGCCGACTGGGCGCAGTGGAAGCGCGCGCGCCAGCAGCTCTTCACCACCGTGCTGGAGCCGCGGGAGGAGCTGATGCACCTTCCCGACGAACGCACGCTTCGCGTCGTCACCACGCCGCATCCCTTCGGCGGCCTGCTCATGACCTACGAGGACGTGACCAACCAGTTCGTCCTCGAACGCGCCCGCAACACCCTCGCCGCCGTCCAGCGCGCCACCCTCGACAATCTCTACGAAGGCGTCGTCGTCTTCGGCGGCGACGGCCGCCTGCGCCTCTACAACCCCGCCTTCGCCCGCATCTGGTCGATCGCGCCGGCCCGCCTCGAGGGCGATCCGCATATCGATATCGTGGCCGAACTGCTGCGCCCGGTCCTCGGCGACAACGGCGACTGGGAGGCGACGCGCAACCGTCTCGTCGCGCCCTTCCATGCGCGCGAGCATGCCTCGGGGCGGATCGAATCGGGCGCCGGGCCGGTCCTCGACTACGGGGCCGTGCCGCTGCCCGACGGGGCCATGCTCTTCACCTTCTGGGACGTGTCCGATTCGGTCAGCGTCGAACGCGTGCTGATCGAGAGGAACCAGGCGCTGCAGGCCGCCGACCAGCTGAAGTCGGAATTCATCGCCAATGTCAGCCACGAGTTGCGCACGCCGCTCAACACCGTGATCGGCTTCGGCGAGATTCTGGTGAACCAGTATTTCGGCGAGCTGAACGACCGCCAGCGCGAATACGCCGAAGGCGTGCTGGAAAGCTCGCACATCCTGCTGCACCTGATCGACGACATCCTCGATCTCGCCACCATCGAGGCCGGCCATATGGCGCTGGCGCCGAAGCCGGTCGATCTGCACGGCACCCTCGACGGGGTCGTCCGCCTCGCCCGCCACCGTGCCCGCGAGAAGGGCCTCGCCCTCGATCTCGACTGTCCCGAAGGTGTCGGCAGCGTCGTCGCCGACGAGCGCCGGCTGCGCCAGGTGCTGTTCAACCTCGTCTCCAACTCGATCAAGTTCACGCCCGCGGGCGGTCAGATCGTGCTGGGAGCGAAACACAGCGGCGGGGAAGTCGAGATGTGGGTGTCGGATACCGGCATCGGGATTCCCGACGACGAGCGCCGCTTCGCCTTCGATCGCTTCGCCAAGGGGCGCGCCGGCCAGCGGCAGACCGGCGCCGGCCTCGGTCTCGCGCTGGTGAAGTCCTTCATCGAACTGCATGGCGGCCGCGTCGAACTCGACTCCAGCGTCACCCAGGGAACCAAGGTGCGCTGCTTCCTGCCGGCGGCGGATGCTCTGTCTAGCCCTCCCCCGGCGGAAATTACTGATGCCTGACATTGCCTTCTCCCTGGGGGAGAAGGTGCCCGGAGGGCGGATGAGGGGCAGCCTGTCCGCAAGATTCACCGTCGGGCGTGCCCCTCACCCGACGGCTTCGCCGCCACCCTCTCCCCCAGGGAGGGGGAAAAAATCACTTGCCCACGATGTCCTTCTGCATGCCGCCCAGCACGGTCATGATCGTGTTCGTGTCGGCCTCGGCGACGTTGTACTTCTTCAGAGCGTTCAGCATCGCCTCGCCGGTGGCGTTGAACTCGGCATTGGTGATGTTCATGCCCTTGTGGGACGTGACCATGTCCTTGCCGGTGTATTTGCACGGGCCGCCCACGGCCTCGCAGACCTGATCGACCAATTGCGCCTTCAGGTTCGGGATGTCGGTCTTGGCGAAGCGGCCGTTGATGCGGTTGTCGGCGGCGATGTTGGCGACGAACTGGTCGACCACGGCGACGATCCCCGGCTTCTGTCCGAGGCGATCGTAAAGCGCGGCATATTGCGGCTTCTGCTCCATTGCAGGCTGCTGGCAGCCGGCCACCATCAGGGCGGTCCCGAGGGCGGTGGCAATGAGGCTGGCTCTGATGAATGCGCGCATGGTTGGAGGCTCCTCCCGTGGTTCGGACGACCTGACTATAGGAATCGCAACCCTTCGGCCAAGGTGACTACGGTCACCCTTTCGCGAGGCGCCGGTCGATCTCTGCCGCCAGCGCGGCGATCTCCTCGCCGGCGGTACTGCGCGCGGCGGTTTCGCTGACCCCCTTGCCCTTGGTCAGGCTGGCGGCGAAGACTGACCGGTTGCCGAGCGTCGAAGCGGCGACCGGCAGGCGCTCCTCGGCGATGGCCGCCCGCATCTCGTCGGCCAGCACGCCGCGATGGGGAACGCGGTTGAGGACCAGGAGGCAGTCGCGCTTCTCGGCCTTGATCAGTTGCAGCGTCGGCTTGGTGGCCCAGAGGTCCATCGGCGAGAGCTGCAGCGGCACCAGCACCAGGTCGGCGGCGCGGATGGCGGTCTTGGCACCGGTCTCGGCATGCGGCGGGCTGTCGATCAGGATCAGGTCGAACTCGCGCTTCAGGCGGTCGACCTCCGATCCCGCCCGCCAGCCCGACACCCAGCGCAGGTCGATGTGTTCGTCGGCCCCGTTCGCCTTGGCCCGTACCTTGTACCAGGCCGTCAGGCTCTCCTGCGGGTCGATGTCGATGAGCGCGATCTTCCGCCCCTGGCCCGCCCAATGGGCGGCGAGATGGGCGACGAGGGTAGTCTTCCCCGCGCCCCCCTTCTGCTGTGCGACCGTGATGACGCGCGCCGGCATGGTGCTGATCCCCGTTTCCCCTATTTGGCCCGATTCTCTGTTGACAGGGAAGGGGCTCCTCCCTACTTCCCGCGGTGGGCCACGCCCCCCCACCGGGGCGCATCGTTCTGGAAGGAACGCCATAGGATGACGAAGCCGAACACGCGGCCTGCCGTGCCGCATTTCTCTTCCGGCCCCTGCGCCAAGCGCCCCGGCTGGTCCCCCGAAAACCTGAAGGATGCCGCGCTCGGGCGCTCGCATCGCTCGAAGGAAGGCAAGGCGAAGCTGGTCGAAGTGCTCGATCGCTCGCGGAAACTGCTCGGCATTCCCGCCGACTGGCGCGTCGGCATCGTCCCGGCTTCGGACACCGGCGCGGTCGAGATGGCGCTGTGGTCGCTGCTCGGCCCGCGGCCCGTCGACATGGTCTCCTGGGAGAGCTTCGGCGCCGAATGGGTCACCGACGTGACCAAGCAGCTGAAGCTGAAGGACGTGCGCTCGATCGCCGCGCCCTACGGCAGGCTGCCCGACCTGAAATCGGTCGATTGGAGCCACGACGTCGTCTTCACCTGGAACGGCACCACGTCGGGGGTCAGGGTGCCGAACGGCGACTGGATCGCCGACGACCGGCAGGGCCTGTCGATCTGCGACGCCACCTCCGCCGTCTTCGCCATGGACCTGCCCTGGCCGAAGCTCGATGTCGTCACCTGGTCCTGGCAGAAGGTGTTGGGCGGGGAAGCCGCGCACGGCATGCTGGTGCTCAGCCCGCGCGCGGTCGAGCGGCTGGAAAGCTACACCCCGCCCTGGCCGCTCCCGAAGATCTTCCGCATGACCAAGGGCGGCAAGCTGATCGATGGCATCTTCAAGGGCGAGACCATCAACACGCCCTCGCTCCTCGCCACCGAGGACCAGATCGACGCGCTGCGCTGGGCCGAGGGCGTGGGCGGGCTGCAGGGTCTGATCGGCCGTTCGGAAGCGAACCTCGCGGTGATCGCCGACTGGGTGGCGAGGACACCGTGGGTCGACTTCCTGGCCGAGGATGCCGCCACGCGCTCCTGCACCAGCGTCTGCCTGAAGGTGGTCGACCCCTGGTTCACCGGCCTGTCGGACGCCGACAAGGCCGCCGCCGCCAAGGCGATTGCCGACCGCATCGAGAAGGAGGGCGTGGCACTCGACATCGCCGCCTATCGCGATGCGCCGCCGGGCCTGCGCATCTGGTGCGGCGCCACGGTCGAGACCGCCGATGTGGCGGCCCTCATTCCCTGGCTCGACTGGTCCTTCACCGAGACCCGCGCGGCTCTGCAGAAGGCGGCCTGATCCCATGCCCAAGGTTCTGATTTCCGACGAGCTGTCGCCGGCCGCCGTCGCTATCTTCCGCAACCGCGGCATCGAGGTCGACGTGAAGCCGGGCCTGAAGCCCGACGAGCTGCTCGCCATCATCGGCGATTACGACGGTCTCGCCGTCCGCTCGGCCACCAAGGCGACGGCGAAGGTGCTGGCGGCGGCGGCGAAGCTGAAGGTGGTGGGCCGCGCCGGCATCGGTGTCGACAACATCGACATCCCGGCGGCCACCGCCCGCGGCGTCTGCGTGATGAACACGCCCTTCGGCAACTCCATCACCACGGCCGAACATGCCATAGCGCTTCTCTTCGCGCTGGCCCGCGAGATCCCCGAGGCCGATCGTTCCACCCGCGCGGGGAAGTGGGAGAAGTCCCGCTTCATGGGGGTGGAACTCTACGGCAAGACGCTCGGCGTCATCGGTTGCGGCAACATTGGGTCCATTGTCGCCGACCGCGCGCTCGGCCTGAAGATGAAGGTGGCGGCCTTCGATCCGTTCCTGTCGCCCGAACGCGCCCTCGACCTCGGCGTCGACAAGGTGGAGCTGGACGAACTGCTGGCCCGGGCCGACTTCATCACCCTGCACACCCCGATGACGGAGCAGACGAAGAACATCCTGCGCAAGGAGACCCTCGCCCGTTGCAAGAAGGGCGTGCGCATCGTCAACTGCGCCCGCGGCGGGCTGATCGTCGAGGCCGACCTCCTCGAAGCGTTGAATTCCGGCCAGGTGGCGGGTGCTGCGCTCGACGTCTTCGCCGAGGAGCCGGCCAAGGCCAATCCGCTCTTCGATCACCCGAACGTGGTGGCGACGCCGCATCTCGGCGCCTCGACCAACGAGGCGCAGGAGAACGTGGCGCTGCAGGTGGCCGAGCAGATGTCCGACTACCTGCTTCTGGGTGCTGTCACCAACGCCATCAACATGCCCTCCGTGACGGCGGAAGAGGCGCCGAAGCTGCGCCCCTACATGAAGCTCGCCGAGCAGCTGGGCGCTTTCGCCGGCCAGCTCTCCGACCCGGCGATCAAGAAGGTGACGGTGACCTACGAGGGCCATGTCGCCAGCCTGAACACCCGCCCCCTCACCGCCGTCATGCTGCAGGGCCTGATGCGGCCGATCATGGACAGCGTGAACATGGTCTCCGCGCCGGTGATCGCGAAGGAGAACGGCATCGACGTGGTCGAGGTGAAGAACGACCGCGAGGGCGACTACCACACGCTGATCCGCCTCGAGGTGGAGACGGCCGAGCGGACCCGCGACGTCGCCGGCACGCTCTTCGCCGATCGCCGTCCGCGCATCGTCGAAATCAAGGGCATCAAGGTCGAGGCCGAGCTCGGCCCGCACATGCTATATGTGACCAACGAGGACAAGCCGGGCTTCATCGGCCGGTTGGGAACCTTGCTCGGCGATGCCGGGCTGAACATCGCGACCTTCCATCTCGGCCGCGCCGCGCCGGGCAAGGAAGCGATTGCCCTGGTCGAGGTGGACGGGCCGATCCCGGCTCCCGTGCTGGCCTCGGTGCGGGCGATCCCGGCGGTGCGCCAGGCCGAGCCGCTCGACTTCTGATCAGGGCGCCAGCGCGTAGCCGATGTTGCGGACGCTGACGATGATCTGCGGCTCGCGCGAATCGGATTCGATCTTGCGGCGCAGGTTGGAGATGTGGATGTCGATCGACCGGTCCTCGGGCGTCCAGGGGCGGCCGTGGACGACATGCAGCAACTGGTTGCGGGTGACCGCGTCGGGCATGTTGCGCGCCAGTTCGACCAGTACCTGGAACTCGGCCGAGGTCAGCCGCACCAGGCTGCCGGTCGGCGCCTTCAGGCGTCGTCCCGGAATGTCGAGGCTCCAGCCCTGGAATCGCCGAATCCCGTCGGCTGAGACCGCCGCGGGCTGCCGCGACCACCCTAGCCGGCGCAGGATGGTGCGGATGCGAGCGGAAAGTTCGCGATTGAAGAAGGGTTTCCCGATGAAGTCGTCGGCCCCCGATTCCAGCCCCGCCACCCGCTCGAGCGGGTCGTTGTGGGTGCTGACGATGATGATCGGCATGGCGCTCGACAGGCGGATCTGGCGCACCAGTTCCAATCCGTCCTCGCCCGGCAGGCCGAGGTCCAGGATCATGAGATCGAATTGCTCACGCTCCATCAGCGCGCGAAACTCGGCAGCGCTTCCGGCAAGGGCGATGCGGAAGCCCTCTCCGGCTAGGTACTCCCGGTAGATCTGCCGAAGGCTCGGATCGTGCGCGACGACCAGCAAGCTCGGAGGCGGCGGCGGCATCAAAATGTCCTTCGGGTGTCCGGGGCTCTCGATTTCGTGAGCTTGTTAACTTTTGAGTAGCCGTCATGTCAAACGGCTCAGGGTTGCATTTTGATACAAATAACGGTCTTGTCTATTCTGACTTTGCCAAAGCCCGACCAGAATGGTCCTTCGTGCCGATTTTCACGCGCTAGCGAGAAGTTATCCCAAGATCAATAGTTTGACAGGCGAAGAAAAAAAATATCTCTCTTATGATGGTGCATCTCGAAAATTGAATAAGTGCAGAGAAGCGCCGGGGAGTATTTGTAGGTTAACCATATCCATCATCAAATGTATTTTATAGTAAAGGTGGTATTTTATAGAGGTTTACACAAGTTTACGAGACAATGACATCGAGGGTGTTAATTTAAGGCGGAGAACCTTACTCTAGCGGGGCTAGGCGCGATTGGCAGAGAATTTTTGCACGCTGCTTTGTCGACAGCGTGCGCGCGCAGCCGCTTCGGGCATGGGGCCTCTTTCGACCGCCCCAGCCCTTGGCCGGTGATTTGACGCGCCGTCTTCGCTTCCTCGTTGTCGACGACGAGGAAGCATTCGCCCGCATGGTCCAGGATGTGGCCGAGGGTTGCGGCTACGAGACGCTGAGCGCGCGCGACGGCAAGGATGCTCAGGCGGTGGCGATCGCCTTCAGCCCCGACGTGGTCATGATCGACATGGTCATGCCGGAAGCCGACGGGATCGAATACATCCGCTGGCTCGCCGGTAACGGCTTTCGGGGGCGGCTTGTCCTGACCTCGGGCTATGATCTTCGCTATCTGGAGATGGCAAAGATCATCGCCCGGTCCAGCGGCCTCGCCGACGTCGAAGTGCTGACGAAGCCGCTCAGGGTGGCCCAGCTCGAAGCGATCCTCAGTCGGAAGCCCTCAGCTTGACGTAGGAGCCTGGCGCCTCCTCGATCGGCTTCAGCTTTCCCGATCCGGGTACGCGCGCCTTCACCTTGTCGCCCGAAAGCGGCTCGATCCAGGAGAACCAGTCCGGCCACCACGACCCCTCGTGACGCGTCGCGTCGCGCAGCCAGTCGTCCGGCTTCGGCGGATTGTTCGGATTCGTCCAATAGCAGTACTTGCGTGCCGAGGGCGGGTTGACCACGCCGGCGATATGTCCTGAACCGGACAGTACGAACTTGTAGCTGCCGGAGTAGATTTGGCTCGGCGAATAGGTGGCCCGCCACGGCGCGATGTGGTCGGTCTCGGTGGAAAGCTGGTAGACGGGAATCTCGATCTTGCGCAGGTCGATGGGCACGCCCTTCATCTCGATGCCGCCCGGTTCGATCAGCTTGTTCTCCAGATACATCTTGCGCAGGTAGAAGCTGTGCATCGCGGCGGGCATGCGGGTCGCGTCGGCATTCCAATAGAGCAGGTCGAAAGCCATCGGCTTGCGGCCGCGCAGGTAGTTGTTGACGACGAAGGACCAGATCAGGTCGTTGTCGCGCATCATGTTGAACACGTTCGACATGTGCCGGCTCTCGAGATACCCCTTCTCGCGAACATGCGTTTCCAGCTTCTCGAGCTGGACCTCGTCGATGAAGACGCGCAGTTCGCCGGAATCCTCGAAATCGGTCAGTGCCGTGAAGAACGTGGCGGCATTGATGCGGTCGTCACCCTTCGCCGCCGTGTAGGCGAGCGTCGCCGCGGTGAGCGTGCCGCCGATGCAATAGCCGATGATGTTGACGCTCTTCTCGCCCGTAGCCTTCTCGATCGCGTCGAGCGCCGCCAGCGGTCCCTCGGTCATGTAGTCGTCGAAGGTCTTGGCGGCCAGGCGCTTGTCGGGGTTGACCCAGGAGACGACGAAGACGGTGAGGCCCTGGTCGACGGCCCATTTGATGAAGGAGTTCCTGGGCTGCAGGTCCAGGATGTAGAACTTGTTGATCCACGGCGGCACGATCAGCAGCGGACGCCGATAGACCTGCGGCGTGGAGGGCGCATACTGGATCAGCTGCATGAGATCGTTCTGGAACACCACCTTGCCCGGTGAGGTGGCGATGTTCTTGCCCAATTCGAACTGGGCGAAATCGGTCATCGAGATGTCGAGCCGGCCCCGGCCGCGCTTCATGTCGGCGATCATGTTTTCCAGGCCGCGCACGAGATTCTCGCCGCCGGTCTCCACCGTCTCGCGCAGCACTTGTGGGTTCAGCGCGACGAAATTGGTCGGCGCCAGGGCGTCGACGAACTGGCGCGTATAGAACTCGCCCTTGCGCTTCGTCTCCGCGTCCAGGCCCGGCATGGCCTTCACCTGGCCGACCATCCATTGCGAGCCGATCAGGTAGGCCTGCTTGACGAAATCGTAGGCGACTTCCTCGTTCCAGGCCTTGTCGGCGAAGCGCTTGTCGTCGCGGGCGGGCGCAACCACGGGGATGACCTCGTCGCCGCGCATGCGCCGGCCGAGGTTGATCCAGAGCGTGACGTAGTCGCGCCACAGCGCGACCTGGGCCTCGGCGGCGCGGAAGGGATCGGACATCCATTGCCTGGCGATCTGCATGAAGGCGTCGCCGACAACCTCGGGCGCCGGGATCTGGAAGCCGTCATCCTGTGCCGCCGTCTTGATGCCGTCGCTCATCACGCCCTGGCCCTGTTCGGCCAGTGCCGCCAGCCGGCGCGCCAGCTCTACTGGATCGGGGCCTTGCTTGCCCTCCGCCTTCCCGGCTTCTTTCATACTTTCCTCCCTGATACCCGGCGCCTCAACCGGTCGGACAGCACTCTATCGGGCTCGCGTGTCAGGGTTAAGCCGTTTACTGCGTCCGCCATGGGCCGGCCGGTATATGCATACCGGCCGGCCGCGCAGATTATTTCATCAGGCCTTCGGCCTTCAGCGCCTCCTGAACCTTCGGCCGGGCCATCATGCGGTCCATGAAGGCCTTCACGTTCGGCCACTGGCCGATATCGATCTTCTGGAAGTTGTTCCAGTTGGTGACGGTGAAGAGGTAGGCGTCGGCGACCGTGAAGGCGTCGCCCATGAGGTACGCGTTCTTCGCCAGATGTTTGTCGAGCATGGCGAATTTCGCCGCCAGCTGCTCCTTGGCGATGCTCTTGTAGGCATCCGGCGTGGTCGGGCGGAACAGGGGGCTGAAGCCCTTGTGGAGTTCGGATGTGATGAGGTTCAGCCATTCTTGCAACTGATAGCGCTCGAAGCTGCCGGCCGCGGGCGCGAGCTTGGACTCCGGCTTCTGGTCGGCCAGGTATTGAACGATGGCCGGGCCTTCCGTCAGGATCCTGCCGTCATCCATCTGCAGGCAGGGAACCTGGCCCTTCGGGTTGATGGCCAGATAGTCCTCGCCGGACTTCTTCAGCTTCTTGGCCGCGAGGTCGACCTGCTCCAGATCGAAGCTGTGGCCGGCTTCGCGCAGCACGATATGCGGCGACAACGAACAGGCGCCGGGCGAATAATAGAGCTTCATTGGACGATTCTCCTTGAGTGTGGCGGGGCGGGCGGGTTGGCCGCGGCCATGCCTCGGGCAGAATAGGTGCGGTTACACCTGATTCAAAGACCCCATGGGTCGGGAGCGGGACCCACCGGCGGCGTCCAGCGCCGCGCGAAGGGCGGCGATCTCCTCACGCAGCCGGCCGAGTTCACCGGCATCGAGCGCCGAGGCGGCAAGCATCTGAGCCGGAATCTCGGCCGCCGCCGCCTTCAGGGCGCGGCCTCGCTCGGTGAGGTGTATCCGAACTTCTCGCTCGTCTTCGACGCCGCGCCGGCGGGTGACATGGCCTGCCGCCTCCAGGCGCTTCAGAAGCGGCGTCAGCGTGCTCGATTCCAGAAACAGCCGCTCGCCGATCCGGTTCACCGTCTGCCCGTCGCCCTCCCACAGCACCAGCATCACCAGATACTGCGGATAGGTGAGCCCGAGCTTCTGCAGCCGCGGCTTGTAGGCGCGGGCAAAGGCATGTGAGGCCGAATGCAGCGCGAAGCAGAGCTGGTTGTCGAGTTGAAGGAGCGCGTCCGTCATCCGTGTCTCCCAGGCAATTGCATAAGATATATCGGGCGCGATCAGATCGCGCCGCGCATTCCGCATGGCCGGCATGCAGACTCATGCATTGATCGCGATTTAATCGTGCGCGATATTTATGCTATTGCAACGCAAGCACAGGAGTTCGCCATGAAGATCCTCTATCGCACGGAAGCGACGGCAACCGGCGGCCGTGACGGCCGCGCCGCCAGCAAGGACGGCAATCTGCAGGTCAAGCTCGCCACCCCGAAGGAGCTCGGCGGCCAAGGCGGCGAAGCGACCAATCCCGAACAGTTGTTCGCCGCCGGCTATTCCGCCTGCTTCCTCTCGGCGCTGAAGTACGTCGCCGGGCAGGGCAAGGTGAAGCTTTCCGACGAAAGCAGTGTCACCGCCGATGTCGGCATCGGCCCGCGTGACGACGGGCAGGGATTTGGTCTCGACGTGGCGCTCGCGATCAATCTGCCCGGTCTGGACAAGACGACCGCGGAAGCCCTGGTGGCAAAGGCGCACATCGTGTGCCCCTATTCCAACGCCACGCGCGGAAATATCGACGTCCGGCTGTCGATCGCCTGACCGATGAAGCCTCGCGGGGGCACGCTCATCGCGCGCCCCCGGGGCTGATTCAGCCGAATTTCACCTTGACGATCTCGTAGGCCTTGGAGCCGCCCGGTGCCGCAACCTCCACCGAATCACCCGGCTTCTTGCCGATGAGCGCACGCGCCAGTGGCGAACTGATCGACAGGCGATGCTGCTTGATGTCGGATTCGTCGGCGCCGACGATCTGATAGGTCAGTTCCTCGTCGGTATCCTCGTCGGCGATCGTCACCGTCGCGCCGAACTTCACGTCCTTGCCCGACAGCTTGGACACGTCGATCACCTCGGCCCGCGACAGCTTGTCCTCGATCTCGGCCACGCGTGCCTCGATGAAGCCCTGCTTTTCCTTGGCGGCGTGATACTCGGCGTTCTCGGACAGGTCGCCATGCGCGCGCGCCTCCGCGATGGCCCGGATCACGGCCGGCCGTTCCACGGTCTTGAGCGTCCTCAACTCGTCCTCGAGCCGGCGGAATCCGTCCGCCGTCATCGGAATCTTCTGCATGGTGACCTCGTCGACGCAAAAACACTGCCGCTCCCGGGCGACAATCGCCGCCCGCGATGGGAGCGTCAGCACGGCTTAAGGAAAACCGGTCGAAAAACCGTCAGTGAGAATAGGACTGAAGCGGCGTTACATCAAGCCCACCCGACCTGAGTGCCGCAATACCCTGTGCTGCGGCGCGCGCGCCTGCAACCGTAGTGTAATAGGGAATCTTCAACATCAAGGCGCTGCGGCGCAGTTCGTAGGAATCCTTGATCGCCTGCGCGCCTTCGGTGGTGTTGAAAACCAAGTGCACGGTGCCGTCCTTCATCGCGTCGACGATATGCGGACGACCCTCGAGAACCTTGTTGATCCGCGTCACGGGTATGCCGAGCTGTTCAAAATAGGCGGCGGTGCCGATGGTGGCGAGGATCTTGAAGTCCATGTCGGCGAGCTTCCGCGCCGCCGGTGCGATCGCCGCCTTGTCGCGGTCGCGCACCGAGATGAAGACGGTCCCCTGCCGCGGCAGCGAGGTCCCGCCAGCCAGCTGCGATTTGGCGAAGGCGGTGTCGAAGTCGCGGTCGATGCCCATGACCTCGCCGGTCGAGCGCATTTCCGGGCCGAGGATGATGTCTACGCCCGGGAAGCGGGCGAAGGGGAAGACGGCTTCCTTCACCGCGACGTGGTTCAGCTTCCGGTGCTTCAGGTTGAAACTCGCCAGCGTCTCGCCCGCCATTACCCGGGCGGCGATCTTGGCGATCTGCAGTCCGATCGCCTTTGCCACGAAGGGGACCGTGCGGCTGGCGCGCGGATTGACCTCCAGGATGTAGATGTCGTCTTCCTTGACCGCGAACTGCACGTTCATCAGGCCGACGACGCCGAGCGCCTTGGCCAATGCTTTCGTCTGCCGCTCGATCTCGGCGATGATCGCCGGGCTCAGGCTGTGCGGCGGCAGCGAGCAGGCGCTGTCGCCGGAATGGATGCCGGCCTCCTCCACGTGCTCCATGATGCCGGCGACAAAGGCGCTATCGCGGTCGGCGAGACAGTCGACATCGACCTCGATCGCATCCTGCAGATAGCCGTCGATCAGCACCGGCGCGTCGCCGGACACGCGGACCGCTTCGGTCATGTAGCGCTCGATGCCGGCGCGATCGCGCACGATCTCCATGCCGCGCCCGCCCAGCACATAGGACGGGCGGATGACGATGGGGAAGCCGATCCGGTCGGTGACGGCCAACGCCTGCTCGGTCGAGGTGGCGATGCCGTTCGGCGGCTGCTTCAGCTTCAGGTCGTCGAGCAGATGCTGGAACCGCTCCCGGTCCTCGGCGAGGTCGATCGCATCCGGCGTCGTGCCCAGGATCGGCACCCCCGCGGCTTCGAGGCCGCGCGCCAGCTTGAGCGGCGTCTGCCCGCCGAACTGCACGATGAGGCCGAGCAGGGTTCCGGCCGACTTCTCGACCCGCACGATCTCCAGCACGTCTTCCACCGTCAGCGGCTCGAAATAGAGCCGGTCCGAGGTGTCGTAATCGGTGGAAACCGTTTCCGGGTTGCAGTTGACCATGATGGTCTCGATGCCGGCCTCCTTCAGGGCATAGGCGGCATGCACGCAGCAGTAGTCGAATTCGATGCCCTGGCCGATGCGGTTCGGGCCGCCGCCCAGGATCATCACCTTCCGCCGCGCGCTGGGCTCGGCCTCGCATTCGCCGGCGCCCGAACCCGCATGGGCATAGGTCGAATACATGTAGGGCGTGCGCGAGGCGAATTCGCCGGCGCAGGTGTCGATCCGCTTGTAGGTCGCCAGCACGCCGAGTTCGCCGCGCAGCGCCGCAACGTCTCCCGGCGTCGTGCCGCACAGCTTCGCGAGCCGGCGGTCGGAGAAACCCATCGCCTTCAGCCGCAGCAACGCGTCGTGCGTCTTCGGCAGGCCCGCGGCACGCACCGCCTTCTCCGTCGCCACGATCTCGCCGATCTGCTCCAGGAACCAGGGTTCGTACTTGCAGGCGGCATTGATCTCGGCCGTCGTCAGGCCCCGCCGATAGGCTTCCGCGATCACCAGCAGGCGGTCGGGCGTGGGGCGCGACAGCTGGGCGATGACCGCGTCCCTGTCGCCGGTCCCGCCGATCGGCACCTCGTCCAGACCATCGAGGCCGGTTTCCATCGAGCGCAGGGCCTTCTGCAGGCTCTCCTTGAACGTCCGACCGATCGCCATCGCCTCGCCCACCGACTTCATCGCGGTGGTCAGCGTCGCCTCGGCGCCGGGAAATTTCTCGAAGGTGAAACGCGGGATCTTGGTGACGACGTAGTCGATCGTCGGTTCGAAGGAGGCCGGCGTGGTGCCGGTGATGTCGTTGGTTAGTTCGTCCAGCGTGTAGCCGACGGCAAGCCTGGCCGCGACCTTGGCGATCGGAAAGCCGGTCGCCTTGGAGGCGAGCGCCGAGGACCGCGACACCCGCGGGTTCATCTCGATCACCACCAGACGCCCCGTCGCCGGATCGACGGCGAACTGCACGTTCGATCCACCGGTCTCCACCCCGATCTCGCGCAGCACCGCCAGCGAGGCGTCGCGCATGATCTGGTATTCCTTGTCGGTGAGCGTCAGCGCCGGTGCCACCGTGATCGAATCGCCGGTATGCACGCCCATCGGGTCGATGTTCTCGATGGAGCAGATGATGATGCAGTTGTCCGCCTTGTCGCGGACCACCTCCATCTCATACTCCTTCCAGCCCAGCACGCTCTCCTCGACCAGCACCTCGGTAACGGGGGACGCGTCGAGGCCGCGGGCCACGATCTCCTCGAATTCCTCGCGGTTGTAGGCGATGCCGCCGCCGGTGCCGCCCAGCGTGAAGGACGGGCGGATGATGGCCGGCAGGCCGATCTTCGGCAGCGCTTCCCGCGCCTCCGCCAAGGTATGGGCGATCTCCGAATTCGGCATGTCGAGGCCGATGCGCCGCATCGCCTGGCGGAACAGGTCGCGGTCCTCGGCCATGGCGATGGCGTCGCGCGAGGCGCCGATCATCTCGACGCCGAACTTCTTCAGGACGCCCATCTCGTCCAGCTTCATCGCGGTATTGAGCGCCGTCTGCCCGCCCATGGTGGGCAGCAGCGCGTCGGGCCGTTCCTTCTCGATGATCTTCGCCACCATCTCGGGCGTGATCGGCTCGACATAGGTCGCATCCGCCAGCTCCGGATCGGTCATGATCGTGGCCGGGTTCGAATTGACCAGGATGATGCGATAGCCTTCCGCCTTCAGCGCCGTGCAGGCCTGCGTTCCAGAATAGTCGAACTCGCAGGCTTGGCCGATGATGATGGGCCCCGCGCCGATGATCAGGATCGAGGAGATGTCGGTGCGTTTGGGCATGATGTGATCTTGGGCCTTGGACGGACGGTCGGGGCCTTCGGCCGGCGCGCGGCAAGGCACCGCCAGCCGGCTCTCCTGCCGGCGCGGTGCCGAGACGCGGCTGCCATCCGAATTCCGGGGCTTTTACGGGGCCGGGGGCGGAAATTCAACCCCGCGAGAGGTGCAAAGCCGCTTTGCGGGATGCGGGAGTGGCGCCTATGGTCATTTCGGGGGAGCTGCAACCCTTTACAGACAAAGGAAGATCGCATGCGCGCCACCACGATGGGCCTGCTGGGCCTCTTTGCTATCGCCGCGCCGGTGCTGGCCCAGGGCAACCTCCTGGAGCAGGGCAAGCGCATGATGCAGGGGGGCGGAAGCAGCGGTTCCTCCTCCACTTCCTCGCTCAGCCAGGGGCAGATCGGCGACGGCCTGCGCGAGGCTCTCAAGGTCGGTGCCGAGCGCACGGTGGGCAAGGTCAGCAAGCCCGGCGGCTTCCTGAATGATTCCACCATCCGCATCAAGCCGCCGTCGATGGTCGAGAAGGCCGAGCCGCTCCTGAAGATGGCGGGCTACGGCAACGTGGTCGACGATCTCGAGACTCGCATGAACAAGGCGGCGGAAGCGGCGGCACCGAAGGCACAGGCGATCTTCGTCGACGCCATTTCCAAGATGACCATCGACGATGCGCGCCAGATTCTCTCCGGTCCGCAGGACGCAGCCACGCAGTACCTGAAGAAGACCTCGTCGGACGGGCTGATGAGTGCGATGAAGCCGGTGGTGGAGAGCAGCATCGCCGACGTCGGCGCGCTCAAGTCCTACGAATCGCTGCTTTCCAGCGCCAAGGCGATTCCCGGTGCCAGCGGCCTCAACTTCGACCTATCCGGCTACGTCACCCAGAAGGCGATGGATGGCCTGTTCCACTACATCGGGGTCGAGGAGGCGGCGATCCGCAGCAACCCGGCCGCCCGCACCACAGATCTCCTGAAGACGGTCTTCAAGTGACCGAGGCGAAGGTCGTCCTGATCACCGGCGGCACGCCGACGGCGAACTGCGAATGTCGACCGCTTCGGGTGGCCGCGGCGGCGTCATTGTCAACGTCTCCTCGATAGCGGCGCTGTCGGGCGGACGCGGAGGGAGCTCGCACTACGCCGCCAGCAAGGGCGCCGTCGATGCCTACAGCATCGGCCTCGCCCTGGAAGTGGGGCGCAAGGGGATCCGCGTGAACGTGGTTCGTCCGGGTTTCACCCGTACCGAACCGGTAGAGGGGGTCCTGGGCGATCCGGGCGTCGAAAGCGGGATCGCCGCCACCATCCTCCCGGGCGCATCGCCGCGCGGCGTTGAAGCAGAAGGTGGTCGGGCCGGCCCCGTGGCTGTGGGGGGGGAT
>JALHMN010000085.1 GCA_022844005.1 bacterium
CGCCAGTTCGTAGGAAAAGGCCTCGTCCATGCTGACATCCTCGACGCGGACGGGAATGACCGCGGCCTTGAAGCGGCTGGCGAGCGAAATCTCCTTCTTGATCTCTTCGGAATGATTGGCGTGGGCCGTGAACAGGACGATCACCACCCTGGCCGACTTGATCGCCCGGACGATGGCCGACTGGTAGTTCTCCCCCGGCTGCACGTCGCGCGAGGAAATCCAGCAGCGCAGCCCATGTTTCTCGAGCTCCTTGCAGACGAGTTTCGCCGTCCGCCGGTCGCGCGACGAAAAGCTGATGAAGACATCGTGGCCGCCGCCCTCATCACCGCGCGCGCTTTCGGGCAAGGTCCCTCCCCGGCCTTGCGGCCACTTTCCTGCCGGATACTACCCCCCGGCCGGGCGGGGGTATATCGCGCTGTCGCCGCGAAACCCCGGCGGAGCAGCACAGCCATGCACGGGCGGCCTTGCTTCGTGACAGGTTCGTGACGATCATTCGGGCGCTAATCGTTCGCGTGCTATCGATCCGCGGAGACACAAAGCTGGACCAGGTGACAGACCCGTCCTACCGCCTCGGCCTCAGGCTGGCCGAGGTATCGCGGCTGTGGCGGCTCGCGCTGGATGCGCGGCTGCGCCCGCTCGGCCTGTCGACGGCGCGCTGGGTGGCGCTGGTCAACCTCGCCGCCCATCCCGAGGGGATGACGCAGAACGCGCTCGCGCTCCGCGTCGGCATCAAGGGGCCCACCCTGGTCCGCCAGCTGGACCAGCTGGAGGCGGACGGCTGGGTCGAGCGGCGCGACAGCCCGCACGACCGCCGGGTCAAGCTGGTCTTCCTGACGCCGAAGGCGAAGCCGGCGCTGAAGTCGATCTCGGCCGTCGGACGGCGGCTGCGGGCCGAACTGCTGGAGGGCGTCGATGAGGCCGAGATCCATGCCTGCATCGCGCTGCTGGATCACCTGAAGGAGCGTCTGCGGCCGCTGGAAAGCGCCGCCGAGGCGCCCACGCTGGCCAAGGCCGGCTGAACCATGGCGCAGGTACTGCAGGCCAAGATGAAGGCCGATCCGGCGGCCGAGGCGCCGATCGAGCCGGCAGTGGCGGCGACGGTGCCGGTCAGGCGGCGGGGCAACCTGCGCCCCTTGCGCTTCCTGGTCATGGCGCTGGTGCTGCTGGGCGGCATCGCCTACGGGGCCTATCAGGTCTACCTGCGGATGACCCATGTGTCCGAATACGATGCCCGCGTCACCGCCGACATCGTCACCATGTCGAGCCGGGTCGACGGCTGGGTGGTCGAGATGCCCGCCCTGGAGGGCATGACGGTCGAAGCCGGCCAGGTCGTGGTACGGATCGACGACCGCATCGCGAGGCTGAAGGCCGAGGCGGTGCAGGCCCAGATCCAGGCGGTGCAGGCGGAGCGCGTGCGGCTTCTGGCCGAGCGGCGCCTGGCCGAGAACCAGGCGACCGCGAAGGCGAAGACGCGCGTCTCGGGCGTGCAGATGACGACGGCGGCGCGCGCCGCACTCGATTCCGACATCCTGCTCGCCCGCCTGGAGCTGGAACGCAGCCGCGCGCTGTCGCAGAAAGGCGTGATCACCGACAAGCAGTTGGAGACCGCGCAGGCGAACGTGCAGCGGCTGGAGAACCAGCGCCGGCGGCTGGATGCCGAACGCCAGCAGGCGGAAGGGACCCTGGGCGAGGCGATGGCCGAGCGCGACCGGCTGGAGGTGATCGACGGCGAGATCGCGGCGCTGGAGCCGGCCGAGGCCGCGCTCCGCGCGCAACTGGGTCAGCTCGAGGTCGAGGTCGGCGACCGGACCCTGCGGAGCCCGGTACCGGCGATCATCGACCGCGTCTTCGTCGAGCCCGGCGAATACGTGCTTGCCGGCCAGCGCATCCTGATGCTGCACAACCCGAAGGAAGTCTGGGTCGAGGCGAACATCAAGGAGACGCAGCTGCGCAAGCTGAAGGTCGGCCAGGAAGTGCATGTCGCCGTCGATGCCTTTCCCGACGACCGCTTCATGGGCGTGGTCGCCCGCATCGGGTCGGTCGCGACGTCGCGCTTCGCCCTGCTGCCGACGCCCAACCCGTCCGGCAATTTCACCAAGATCACCCAGCGCGTGCCGGTCAAGATCACCTTCACCGAAATGCCGAAGCCGCTCTCGCCCGGCATGATGGTCGAGGTCGATATTGACATACGATAGCGCCGAGGACCTGGCGGCGCGCTACGGCCCGGCCTATCGCTGGCTGGTCACCGTTTCGGGCATGGTCGGCATCCTGGCCATGGTGCTGGCGATGACCACGGTCAATGTCGCGGTGCCGGATGTGATGGGTGCCTTCGGCATCGGCCAGGACAAGGCGCAGTGGATGTCGTCGGCCTATATGGCGACGATGACCGCCGGCATGCTGCTGAACGCCTGGCTCACCAATATTGCCGGCGAGCGGCGCGTCTTCATCACCACACTTCTGGTGTTCTCGATCGGCGCCGTCATGGGCGGCACCGCGCCGACGGAGGACGTGCTGATCTTCGCGCGGGTGCTGCAGGGCTTCAGCGCCGGTATCGCCCAGCCCCTGGTGATGGCGACCATCTTCTCCTCCTTCCCGCCGGAGCGGCGCGGCACCGCCATGGGCATCTTCGGCCTGGGCGTCGTCTTCGCTCCTGCGATCGGGCCCACCCTCGGCGGGCTGATGATCGAGTACTTCTCCTGGCGCTACGTCTTCTTCATCTCGCTGCCCTTCTGCCTGATCGCCACCATCCTGGGGGCGCTCTTCATGCCGACGCGGCCCTGGCCGCGGCAGATACCCGCCTTCGACTGGATCGGCTTCGGGCTGCTCTGCGCCGGCCTCTACGGCAGCATGACGGGGGTCGCGAACGGACAACGCGAAGGTTGGGAGTCGGACGGCGTGCTGCTGCATCTGATCGCCGGCATCGGCGCGGGCATCGGCTTCGTCATGTGGGAACTGAAGCTGGAGAAACCACTGCTCGACATCCGCATGTTCACCAGCCCCGCCTTCGCCTCCGCCGGCGTCGTCGCCTTCATCTTCGGCGCCGGCATGATGGGCTCGACCTATCTGGTGCCGGTCTTCGTGCAGACGGTGCAGGGATTCACGCCGCTGCTGGCCGGGCTGATGATGATGCCGGCCGGACTGATGCTGGCGGTGATCTTCCCGCTGGCCGGGCGCATGTCGGACACGCTGTCGCCCGGGCTGATGATCATGGGCGGGCTGCTGTTGTTCTGCGCCGGCTTCCTGATCATGGCCGCGGCTGATGCGGACAGTACCTTCTGGACGCTGGCCCTCGTGACCATGCTGTCACGCCTCGGCCTCGGCTTCATCAATCCCAGCCTGAACGCCGCCTCGCTGAAGTCGCTGCCGCCCGAACTGGTGCGCCAGGGCGCCGGCGCCACAAACTTCATGCGCCAACTGGGCGGCGCCTTCGGCATCAACCTGGCGGTCGTCTTCCTCGACATCCGCACCCGCTTCCATGCCGAGGCGCTGACCGCCACCCAGAACTACGGCAACCAGACGACCGAGCGGATGCTGGTCCAGCTGAAGGCGCTGTTCGGGCGGGCCGGCCTGCCCGAAGGAATCCAGCAATCGGCCGCGCTCGACTACCTGGCCGCGATCCTGAACGGGCAGAGCCAGATGCTGGCCTTCCAGGACACCTTCATCATCGTCGGCTGCGTGGCGCTCGCCGCGCTGCTGCCGGCCTATGTGCTGTCGCGGGCGCAACGGCCGGCAAGGATCCTGGCGCCGGCCGAATAGAGCGCTCCCTGCCCCTGGCCCCGGCCTGATAGCATGGGCCAGGGCCCGGCCGCCGATGGGGCGGCGCCACGGTGGGAGAAGCAGGAATGATCGATCTCTATGCGATGGGCAGCCCGAATGTCGTCAAGGTCTACCTGGCGCTGGAGGAGATGGGGCTGCCCTACAAGGTGATCCCCGTCGACGTGTTCGGCGGCGCGCAATTCGACCCCGCCTTCACGAAAATGAACCCGAACGCCAAGGTGCCGCTGATCGTCGATCACGAGGGCCCGGGGGGCCGCGACTACACGGTGTTCGAATCGGGCGCGATCCTGCTGTACCTGGCCGAGAAGTCGGGCAAGTTCCTGCCCCAGGACCCGGCCCGGCGCTTCGATGCCATCCAATGGATGATGGTGCAGATGACCGGCATGGGGCCGATGTTCGGCCAGTTCGTGCATTTCATGCGCTTCGCCCCGCCCGGCAACGACTATGCGCTGGAGCGCTATCGCACCCAGGCAAAGCGCGTGCTGGAGGTGCTGGAGAGCCGGCTGGCAGAGACGCCCTTCCTCGGCGGGCCAGAGTATTCCATCGCCGATATCGCCACCTTCCCCTGGGCCCGCAACGTGGGCCCGCTGCTGGGCAAGGCGGCCGAAGCCGACTACCCGAAGCTGATGGCCTGGGTGGCCGGCATCGCCACCCGGCCGGCGGTGGTGAAGGCGCTGGCGGCGGTCGACGACGTGCGGGCGAAAACCACCGCCTTCGACAAGGCGAAGCCGGAGATGCTGGACAAGGTGTTCGGCCGCGGCGCCTTCGCCGCGGCCTGATCCGACCTCAACGCGGGACGCACTGGAACGTGGCGGTGCGGCTGCCGTTCGGGTTGGTCGTGATGGTGGAGGACACCTGGCTGGAGCCGCGGCTCATGCAGTAGTTCTGCGCGCTGCGCGAGGCATCGAGCAGTTCTTGATCGGTGAAATAGGTGTAGGTCTGGTTCGGCGGCATGCTGGGCGCCACCGCGACCGTCGGCGGCGCAGCGACGGCCGCCGACTTCACGCAATCGAACACGACCCGCTTGCTGCCGTCGGGATCGGTGCCGAACGTCGCCGTGCGGTGGGTCGACTGGTAGGTGCTGCAATAGGCGGCCGCGCGGTCGTTCGCCTGAACCAGTTCCTGATCGGTGCGGTACTTGTAGGTGACGCTGGGATTGCTGACCTGGACCTGCTGCGGCTCGGAATAGGGCTGCGCGCAGGCGGCCAGCGCCAGGATCCCGAGCAGGCCGGCTGTGCGCATGGTCGTGGTCGCGAGGGCGGATGCGGCGGCGGTCATCGGATTTTCCTCCGGTTGTATCGCCGTGCTTCAGCTTGGCCACGGTGTTGGCACCGAACCGTCGCTGGTGTCACGGCTTGCGTTCTTTCGAGTTCCCCAACGTTCGGCGAGGCTCCTGGTTCCGGCGCCTCAATCATGTGAGAGGACTGGCCCGGCCCGGCGCGGGCGTCGATACTGCCGGCAGACAAAAACGGTGGAGGAGGAAACCCGATGAATCATGCGATCCGCATCCATGCCTTCGGCGGCCCGGAAGTGCTGCGCTGGGAGGAAGTCGAGCTGCGTACCCCGCGTCCGGGCGAGGTGCGGCTGCGTCACGAAGCCATCGGCCTCAACTACGTCGAGGTGGTGCAGCGCACCGGCACCTTCCCCTTCCGCCTGCCTTTCGTTCCCGGCAATGAGGCGGCCGGGGTGGTCGAAGCGCTGGGCGAGGGCGTGAGCGACTTCAAAGTGGGCGACCGCGTCGCCTATGCGCCCGTCCCCGGCGCCTATAGCGAAGCGCGGGTGATCCCGGCCGAGCGGCTGGTGGCGCTGCCCGATTCGATCGGCTTCGAGACGGCGGCCGGCATGATGCTGCAGGGGATGACGGCACAGTACCTGCTGCGGCAGATCCACAAGGTGGGACCCGGTGACGTCGTGCTGGTGCATGCGGCGGCCGGCGGCATGGGCCTGTTCCTCTGCCAATGGGCGAACGCGCTGGGGGCCACCGTGCTCGGCACCGTCTCGACCGACGAGAAGGCGGCGCTGGCGCGGGCGAACGGCTGTCACCACCCGATCCTCTACACCCGCGATGCCGTGGTGGCCGAGGTGAAGCGCATCACCGACGGGGCCATGGCGACCGTGGTCTATGACGCGGTGGGCAAGGACACCATGCAGGCTTCGATCGATTCGCTGCGCCCGCGCGGGCATGTCGTCTCCTACGGCAATGCCTCAGGACCGGTACCGCCGATCGACATTGCCGAACTCGGCAACAAGGGCTCGCTCACGCTCACCCGCGGCACCCTCGCCACCTTCACCGCCACCCGAGCCGGCCTGCTGGAATGCGCGAACGACCTCTTCGACGTGGTGCAATCGGGCAAGGTGAAAGTGCATATCAACCAGCGCTGGCCCCTGAAGGAAGCGGAAGCCGCGCACCGGGCACTCGAAGGCCGCGCGACGACCGGATCGTCGCTGCTGATGCCCTGAGCCGGGGACAAGGGGGAAAGAACCATGGCCGAAACCACATCGCCGAAACCCGCCGAGCCGCGTACCCGCGAGGCCAATGCGCGGATCGTCGACGCCCTGCCCTTCGATGATCGCGAGGATTTCGAGGACTCGAAGCGCGGCTTCGTCGCCACCCTGCCGGAAGGCGTGATCCGCGCGCCCGGCGGGACGGTGGTGTGGAACCTGAAGGCCTATGAGTTCCTGTCGGGCGACGCGCCACCGACGGTGAACCCCAGCCTGTGGCGGATCGCCCAGCTCAACATGAACAACGGGCTGTTCAAGGTGGTGGACCGGATCTGGCAGATCCGCGGCCTCGATCTCGCCAACATGACCATCATCGAGGGCGAGAGCGGCCTGATCCTGATCGATCCCTTGACCACCGCGGAAGTGGCGCGCGCGGGCCTCGATCTCTACTTCACGCAGCGGCCGAAAGTGCCGGTCAGGTGCGTGATCTACACCCACAGTCATGTCGACCACTATGGCGGCGTGAAGGGCGTGGCGAGCGAGGAGGACGTTCGCGCCGGGCGGATCCAGGTGATCGCGCCGAACGGCTTCATGGAAGCGGTGGGGGGCGAGAACGTGCTGGCGGGCGTCGCCATGACGCGCCGGGCGCAGTTCCAGTTCGGCGGTCTGCTTCCCCCCGGCGAACGCGGCCAGGTGGATGCCGGCCTCGGCAAGGTGACGGCGCGCGGCACGGTGACGCTGATCGCACCCACCGACCTGATCGTGGAGACGACCGAGCGGCGGGTGGTGGACGGCGTGGAGATCGAGTTCCAGCTGGCCCCCGAGAGCGAGGCGCCGGCGGAGATGCACATGTTCTACCCGCAGTTCGGCGTGCTCAACATGGCCGAGAACACCACGCGGCACCTGCACAACTTCATCCCCCTGCGAGGATCGGTCGCCCGCGATCCCCGGCTGTGGTCGCGCTATATAGCGGAAGCCATGCGGATGTATGGCGGCCGGACCGAAGTGCTGATCGCCCAGCACCACTGGCCGACCTGGGGACAGGCGAAGGTGATGGCCTTCCTCGCCAAGCAGCGCGACCTCTACAAGCACATCCACGACCAGGCGCTGAGGCTCGCCAATCTGGGCAGGCGACCGGCCGAGGTCGCGGAGGAGTTGACCCTGCCGGCCGACTTGTCCCGGGAATGGTCGGTGCGCGGCTACTACGGCACCGTCAGCCACAACGCCAAGGCGGTCTTCCAGCGCTACCTCTCCTGGTACGATGGCAATCCGGCCAACCTGAACCCGCTGCCGCCGGTCGAAACCGCGAAGAAGACGATCGAGTACATGGGTGGTGCCGCAGCCGTGATCACCCGCGCCCGGGCCGATTTCGCGAAGGGCGAGTACCGCTGGGTGGCACAGGCGATGTACCAGGTGGTCTTCGCCGATCCGTCCGACCGCGAAGCGCGCGAACTGGGCGCCGATGCGCTGGAGCAGCTCGGCTATCAGGCGGAATCGGCGACCTGGCGGAACGCCTATCTCTATGGCGCCCGCGAACTGCGCGGCGGCGTCATGCAGATCCCGCCCCGGCCGATCCTGAGCCCGGACCTGATCCGCGCCGTCAGCACCGACATATTCTTCGATTTCATGGGCGTGCGGCTGAACGCGGGCCGGGCGACGGGGAAGCGCTTCGTTATCGACTGGCACTTCACCGATACCGGCGAAGTCGTGGCGCTGACGCTGGAGAACGCGACGCTGACCCAGCTGTTCGGCCAGGCCTCCTCCGCCCCCACCGCGACCGTCACCACCACACGGCCGGTGCTGGACGCGCTGATGGTGAAGCAGTCGAGCGTCGCCGATGCACTGGCGGCAGGCGGGCTGAAGGTCGAAGGGGAGGCGGCCGTACTGCACGCCCTCTTCGCCATGCTGGACGATTTCCCCCCGATGTTCGACATCCTGACGCCGGGGTGAGGTCGGTGATGCCCTCGTCCTTCGAGACGCATGCTGCGCATGCTCCTCAGGATGAGGACTGCTGAGAGGTCAAAGTCGATCTCCTCATCCTGAGGGCGGGCGCCAGCCCGCGTCTCGAAGGACGAGGAGGTCGCAGAACCGCCAAAGCCTACTTCTTCTGCGCACCGGGCAGGAAATCGTCCAGCGGCACGCCGAAGCTGTTCAGCGCCCAGGAGACCAGGTTGTACTGGCCGATGGTGAAGACCACGTCCATCATCTGCTCGGTCGAGTAGGTCTTCGACAGGGTGGCCCAGGTGGCATCGGAGACGACGGAATCGTTGTAGAGGTCGTCGGCGGCCTGCATCAGCGCCTTCTCATGCGGGCTGAAATCGGCCGCCGGGCCCTCTTTGATCTTCTCGATATCGGCCTCGGTCACCCCGCCCCTCTTGGCAATCAACTCGTGCTGGGCGAATTCGTATTCCGCCTGGTTCAGCCAGCCGATGCGCAGGATGAGAAGCTCGCGGTCGCGGAACGGCAGGGTCTGCTTGGACAGGATATGGCCGGCGAAGGGCGTCCAGCGCTTCACCAGGGCGGGATGGTTCGCCAGCACCTTGAAGATGTTGAAGAGTTCGCCGTTCATCTTGTTCTTCTCGACGCCCTCGCGCTCTTCCGGCGACATGGTCGAGAGGTCGCGCATGGGGATGCGCTGCTTGCGTTTGATCATCTTGGTGTCCCTCCAACTTTTTGCGACTCGATGCCGGCCACTCTGGCGATACGGGCCGCGCCGGTCGAGTCGATGACGCGCCGTCACGGCCGGTGTATTCAGGAAGCGGATCACAGAAGCTGCACACAGGGGGTCGAGGAACAGTGCTGAAGGAAGCCCAGGATCTGCGCGCGGAGGCGCGCGAACTGCACCGCCTGCTCGACTCGCTGAAGGAGGACGACTGGGGCCGCGAAACGGCCTTCAAGCGCTGGAGCATCAACGACATCATCCAGCACCTCCACTCCTCCGACCTCTTGGCCGCAGCCTCGGCCGAGAGCCCGGAAGCCTTCGAGAGCCACTGGGCCGAAACCCGGGCCCGCCGGGCGGAAGGCCTGTCGCGGGTGGAGGCGACGCGGGCGCGCTTCGGCGACCTCCTCGGCCGCCGCCTGCTGGCGCGCTGGCAGGAGACGCTGGAGACCCTGTGCGACCGGCTCGAGGTCCGCGCCCCGGACGAACGGCTGAAATGGGTCGGGCCGGATATGGGCGTGCGCATGTTCACCACCGCCCGCCAGATGGAAACCTGGGCCCATGGCCAGGCCATCTACGATCTCTTCGGGTTCGAGCGCCGCGACGGCGAGCGGCTGCAGAACATTGCCGTGATCGGGGTGAAGACCTTCGGCTGGACCTTCGCCAACCGCGGCCTGCCGCTGCCGGGAGATGCGCCGCATGTACGTCTGACAGCGCCTTCGGGTGCCCTGTGGACCTGGAACCCGCCGTCGGAAGACAATCGGGTCGAAGGCTCGGCGGTGGAGTTCTGTCAGGTGGTGACGCAGACGCGCAGTGTCGCCGATACTGGACTGAAGGTGACGGGAGAGCCGGCGAAAGCCTGGATGGCGATTGCCCAGTGCTTCGCCGGCCCGCCGGAAGAACCGCCGGCGCCGGGCAGCCGCCGCATGAGGGGGAAGACGCAAGCATGAACGACCTGGTGTTGAAGGGCGGGCGGGTGGTCGACCCCTCGCAGGGCATCGACAAGGTGACCGATATCGCCTTCGCCGGTGGCGAGGTGGCGGCGATCGGCGATGGGCTCTCCGGCGCCGATACGCGCGACGTATCGGGCAAGGTCGTGGCGCCCGGCCTCATCGACCTGCACACCCACGTCTATTGGGGCGGCACCTCGCTCGGGGTCTCGGCCGAACTGCTCGCCCGCACGGGCGGCGTCACCACCTCGATCGATGCCGGCAGCGCCGGCGCCGGCAACTTCCACGGCTTCCGGGCGCATGTGATCGAACCCTCGCCGGTGCGAATCCTGCCTTACCTCAATGTCTCCTTCCCCGGCATCTTCGCCTTCTCCAAGGCGGTGATGGTGGGCGAGGCGGCCGATGTGCGCCTTCTCGACCTGCGCGAATGCCTGCGGGTGGCAAAGGAGAATGCCGACCTGATCATCGGCATCAAGGTGCGCGTCGGGAAATCGGCCAGCGGTGCCGCCGGCATCCAGCCGCTCGACATGGCGCTCGAGGTGGCGGAGGCCGCCGGCCTTCCGGTGATGGCGCATCTGGACAACCCGCCGCCTTCGCGCCGGGAAGTGGTGGAACGTTTGCGCCGCGGCGACATCCTGACCCATTGCTTCCGGCCCTTCCCCAATGCGCCGGTTCGGGCCGACGGAAGGGTGCGGGAAGAAGTGCTGGAAGCACGCGCCCGCGGTGTCTTCTTCGACATCGGGCATGGCGGCGGATCCTTCGGCTTCGGCACGACGCGTGCCATGCTGGAGGCCGGATTCCTGCCCGACGCCATATCCTCGGATGTGCATTCCGTCTCGATCGAGGGGCCGGCCTACGACCTTCTCACCACCATGTCGAAGTTTCTCTGCCTCGGCCTCGACCTTTCCACCGTCATCCGCCTCGCCACCGCATCGCCCGCGGCGGCGATCGGCCGGCCGGACCTCGGCACGCTGAAACCGGGCTCGGTGGGCGAAGCCGCGATCATCGACCTGAAGCAGGGGCGCTTCGACTATGCCGACTGCATCGGCGAGACGTTGATCGGCGAGCAGAAGCTGGTGTCGAGCGGCGTGGTGCTCGCGGGAAGGTGGTGGCACCCGACCTGAGGCGGAACGCCGGCCGCCCCTGCCGCGTTTTCCTCGAAGGTCTGCATCCGGTGAGAGCGGCGGCAGGCGTTCCTCGGGAGGCGCGGGCCATTGGCAGAGCGGGAACAGGGCGAGCGGAAGGACGGAACAGGTAAGTTCCTGCGCATGGCGGGCAAGATCGCGCTGGCGTTGTGCGTGACCGCCCTTGCGGCGTTCCTGCTGCATCGGACGCTTTCACGCTATGACGCCGAGGAGATCAAGGCGGCGATCACCGCCATTCCCGTTGCTCGCATCCTCGCGGCAATCGGGTTCGCCGCCGCCAGCTACCTGACTTTGAGCGGTTTCGACTGGTGCGCGCTGCGCCATGTCGGCCGGCCGATCCGCTGGCCGAAGGTGGCCCTGGCGTCGTTCTGCAGCCTGTCGATCGGCCACAATCTCGGCTTCGCCGCGGTCAGCAGCGGCGCAATCCGCTATCGCTTCTATTCCCGCTGGGGCCTCGACATGGCCGAGGTAGGCCAGGTGATTCTGTTCTGCGGCCTGACGGTGGGACTGGGCCTGCTCACCCTCGGCGGCGGCGCGCTGCTGCTGCGCTCGGATCTCGCGAGCGAGATTCTCCGCCTGCCCGTCCCGCTGGTCCTGGCGATCGGCCTCCTGTGCCTTGGACTCGTCGGCGGCTGGGTCGGGCTCGCCGCCTGGATGCGGCAGCCACTCAGGATTCGGAACATCACGCTTTGCATGCCAAGCGTGCGTCTCGCGCTCTGCCAGATCGGCCTCGGCACCCTGAATTTCGCCTGCGTGGCCGCCTGTCTGCAGCAGACGTTGCTGGCGATCGACGACGTCCCCTATGCCAGCGCGGCAGCGGTGTACGTGCTGGCGAACGCGGCCGCGTTGATCAGCCACGTGCCCGGCGGGTTGGGGGTGATCGAAACGGTCGTCATGCTGCTGCTGCCGGCAGCCGAGGCGGTAGGCGCGGTCATCGCCTTCAGGGTCGTCTATTTTCTGCTGCCGCTGGCGATCGGCCTGCCGTTGTTCGGCCTGTCGGAACTGCTCTTGCGGAAGGTCAGCCGCCGATCGGCCGCGCCGGATCGAGCGCCCAGGTCAGCGGAATCGGCCGCACGGGTCCATCCGGATAACGGTCGGGCATCGGGCGAAGACCGCGCGGGCGATGGTTCAGGCGATCCACGACGGCGATCAACGACCCGGTTTCAGCGAGAACCCGCCTGACCGCCTCCGGCGCCGCATCCAGGTGTTCGGCCAGGAGACGCGCGCGCAGGCCGGCGATGGCATCGCGATGCGCCGGCGTCCGCGCCTCCATCGCCAGATCGCATTCGGTATCCACCCCCATGGAGCGGTTGTTCAGATTGGCGGAGCCGATCCGAAGCAGCCGGTCGTCGACGATCATCACCTTCGAATGGACCTTGACTTGGCGTTCGCCTTGCGCCGCCGGCACGACCGGGAAATACAGCCGGAACCGCCCCGCATGATCGAAGCGGCGAAGCCGCCGAGCGAGCCGGTCGCGGTTGCGGCCCATGACCAGATGTTCCATCAACCCGGCCGAGACCTGGGTCGAGACGATGATGATTTCCGGCCCTTCGGGGGCCTGCAGGCTTTCCAGCAGGGCACCACGCACAACCCGCGCGGTAAGATACTGGGTTTCGATGTAGAGCCAGCGTCGGGCCGAGGCGATGGCTTCGACGATGCCCCGTTCCACTTCCCGGACCACCGGCCTTCCCGGCTCGGTGCGAGAGATGGCGACCGGGACATCGATGAAATCGGAGGCTTCCAACCCGGCGGCTGCCGTGACCGGCGTCGCCGGCACGACCTGCCCCGTCGCCCGGCACCAACGTTCGCGTGTCAGAACACCAAGTGCCGCGGCGGCCTCGCCCGTGACCGCGGCCTGCACGTCATGCACGGGAGGATAGTGCGCACCATCCGGGTCGCGTCTTTGCGTCGTCTTGGCCCGATGCTGGCTGGTATCCCATCGGGCCGCCGTCAGATCCATCCCACCCACGGCCGCGAGACGGTCGTCGATGCAGACGATCTTCTGGTGATGTGCGGCATAGACGGGTTGCCTGCGATCCAGAACCAGGTGGATACGCGGGTGCCGCTGCCAGGGGGCGCCGAACAACAGTTCCTTGGCCGATCCCGGCCCCCAGAACGGAGCCAAGCTCCAGACCAGGATGCGAATCTCGAGTTCCGGCCGCTCTTCCGCCAGCGACCACAACAGGTTTCCCAGCGTCGGGTGCTTCCTGGTGGGACCGAGGCGGATGCGCCCGTCGAAGTCCCAGCCGATGATGACGATCGATCGCTGGGCCGAGCGCAAACTCTGTTCCAGGAAGCGGAAATAGGAGGCCGCATCGACCAGTACGCTGACTTGCGCCGCCGTCGTCACGCGCCAGCACGTGACGCCGGGACGGAAGCCGCCACCGGCAGGCTGGGCTTCCCCTGGCGCGAGGGCGGCGGGACCCGGTCGAAACTGTTCCTGCGAAATCCGCATCTTGCCTGGATCGCCCTTCGGACGATCAACAACGCAGGCAGGGCGGAAAGGTTCAACGGCGGCCGGGATGCCCGGCGCGCTCAGCGGTGCTTCTGCTCGCGGGCGTCGTAGGCGCGGACGATACGGGCGACGAGGGGATGGCGCACGACATCCGTCTCGGTGAAACGAACGATGCCGACCTCGCCCACGCCTTCCAGGACATCGAGCGCGTCGCCCAGGCCCGAGATCGCTCCGGGCGGCAGGTCGGTCTGGCTGGGATCGCCGGTCACCGCCATGCGCGAATGATCGCCGAGGCGGGTCAGGAACATCTTCATCTGCATCGGCGTGGTGTTCTGCGCCTCGTCCAGGATGCAGAAGGCATGCGAGAGCGTGCGCCCGCGCATGAAGGCGAGCGGCGCGATCTCGATCTTGCCGGTCTCCATCCACTGCGCCATCTGCTCGGGCGGCAGCATGTCGGCCAGCGCGTCATAGAGCGGGCGGAGATAGGGATCGACCTTCTCCTTCATGTCGCCGGGCAGGAAGCCGAGCCGCTCTCCCGCCTCCACCGCCGGTCGCGACAGCACCAGCCGGTCGACCTTGCCGGCGATCAGCATGGCGACACCGACGGCCACGGCGAGATAGGTCTTGCCGGTGCCGGCCGGCCCGAGGCCGAAGACCAGCTCGTGCTTGGAAAGGGCCGCCAGATAGCGCGCCTGGGTCGGCGTGCGGGGCGTGATGACGCGACGGCGGGTGCGGATCTGCAGCGCGTCGCCGGAAGGATCGACGCCCTCGCGGGCGAGGCGGATGGCACCGTCGACATCGCCGAGGGTTACGCCCTCGCCGCGCTCGAGCCGCTGGTAGAGGGCGCGCAGCACCTCCTCCGCCGCCACGCGGTCGCCGGCGCCGGAAATGGCGACGCGATTGCCGCGCGAGGTGAGCGAGACGCCGAGCTTCTGCTCGATCCGGGCCAGGTGGCGGTCGTGGTCGCCATAGAGTTCCGGCAGGCGGGCGTTGTTGTCGAAGTTGATGATCAGCGCGGGGCTTTCCGCCTCGTGCTTCGCCTTCGCCGAACGGGGTGTGGTTGTCATGTCTCCCTATCAGGCAGCAGGGCGGGCGCCTTCGTCAAGCGGCAGCAGACGGCCGCCGAGGGCGATCGGCCCGGCGCTTTCGATGACGACATCGACGATCCGCCCGTGCAGAGCGGCGGGCGCCTCCAGATGCACCGGCTGCATGAAGGGCGAGCGGCCGAGGCGCTGGCCCGGCCGCTTGCCCGGGCGGTCCAGCAGGACCGGCATCCGCCGGCCCAGCATACCGGCGTTGAAAGCCGCCATCTGCTCGCCCAGCAGCGCCTGCAGGCGGGCGAGGCGCTCGGTCTTCACCGCCTCCGGCACCGCGTCGTCCTTCATCTCCGCCGCCGGTGTCCCGGGCCGCGGGCTGTACTTGAAGGCATAGGCCTGGGCGAAGCCAACGGCGCGCACGAGGTCGAGCGTCGCCTCGAAATCGGCCTCGGTCTCGCCCGGGAATCCGACGATGAAGTCCGACGACAGCGCGAGGTCGGGCCGGGCCTCCCTCAAGCGTCCGACGATGCGGCGATAGTGCTCGGCCGTGTGCCGGCGGTTCATCGCCGCCAGGATGCGGTCACTTCCGGACTGCACCGGCAGGTGCAGGAAGGGCATCAAGAGGTCGAGGTCGCGATGCGCGGCGATCAGCTCGTCATCCACCTCGAGCGGATGCGAGGTGGTGTAGCGCAACCGTGCGAGCCCCGGAATCTCGGCCACCGTGCGAAGCAACCGGCCGAAGCTCCAGGGGCCGCCCTCCGGTCCGTCACCATGCCAGGCATTGACGTTCTGGCCGAGAAGCGTGAGCTCGATGCTGCCGCCGGCCACCAGGCGATGGGCTTCGGCCAGCACATCGGCGGCGGGCCGCGAGAATTCTGCCCCGCGGGTATAGGGCACGACGCAGAAGGTGCAGAACTTGTCGCAGCCTTCCTGGATGGCGAGGAAGGCTGAGGCGCCGCGCGTGCTCGCCTCTTCCGGGAGCGCGTCGAACTTGCTCTCGACCGGGAAGTCGGTATCGACCAGCCGCGCCGCCCGGCCGGCCGGCAGCGCCTCGACCCGGGCGACCAGTTCGGGCAGGCGGTGATAGGCCTGGGGCCCGACCACGATATCGACATTGCCGGCGCGCCGGGCGAGCTCCGCGCCTTCGGCCTGGGCCACGCAGCCGGCCACCGCGATCATCATCCGGCCACCGGATGCGGCGCGTTCGGCCTGGAAACCGCGGAGCCGGCCCAGTTCGGCGAAGACCTTCTCGGCCGCCTTCTCGCGGATATGGCAGGTGTTGAGGATGACGAGATCGGCCCCCTCCGGCGTCTCGACGCTCTGCCAGCCCTTCGGGGCCAGCGTGTCGACCATGCGGCCACTGTCATAGACGTTCATCTGGCAGCCATAGGTCTTCACGAAGACCTTCTTCGGCGGCGCAGGCGGGGTGGAGGCGGGGAGGTCGCTCATCGGGAGCGGATCGGTAGCAGGTGGGGCGCGGGCGTCAAGAGGGAAGCCGATACACGCGCCGCGCCGTCCCGCTGAAGATCGCCGTCTTTTCCGCCACCGAAGCGCGGGCGGTCATCCGCTTGAAGGCATTCCAGATCGGCAGCCAACCGATGCCCATCTTCTCCACCGGGAAGTTGCTTTCGACCATGCAGCGCTCGGGGCCGAAGAGCTCGATGCACGGTTCGATATAGGGTCGCCACCAGTCGGCGAGTTGCTGCGACGTCGGTGGCGCCGGAAGCGCGCCGTAGTCATAGGCGGCGAGGCGCATCATCATGCCGCCGAGCTTGACCGAGACGTTCGGGCATGTCGCGATCTCGGTCAGCTTCGCGAGCCAAACCTTCCGAACCTCCTCCCGCCTGCCGCCGTAAGGGCCATAGCCGAGCGGGCCGCCGCAATGTCCGAGGATGATGTTGGCATCCGGATGCGCGCGGGCCAGCGCCAGCACCTCGTCCAGCTGCGTGTGAAAGGCCCAGGCATCGAGCGACAGGCCATGCGCCGTCAGCCGGTCGAGGCCGCGGCCCACCTCAGAACGGCTGTAGAGGCCGGGCCTCGGACAGCCATTGCCGATCACCGGATCGGCATCCCAGGCGGCCGAGTGGCGGATGCCCTTGAACCGCCCGCCGCCGGCGCGGATATGCGCCTCCAGCACTGCATCGACCCGATCGCCGAGCGTGAGATCGGCGAAACCGACGATGCCGGCCGCGACCCTGGCGGGGCCGTAGCGGCCGCTCTCGCTCATCGCCGCGATGCCGGCGACGAACTCGGTCTCGCCCACCGGCTTCATCTCCTCCGGTCCATCCGCGCGATACATCGCGTGGCATTGGACGAAGACGGAGGCGACGACGTTGTGGCCGAGGCTCATGTCGGCCAAGTAGTCGTCGAGCAGGTAGCGCTGGTCGTCGCGATGCCAGAGATGGTGGTGGGTATCGACGATCGGCAGATCCGGCTCCAGCACCACCTCCGGCTCGGCCCGGGCGAGCCAGTCCGGCCGCGGCGGATAGATGTGGCCGAAGCGCGTGGCGCCGATGGCTTCGTTCATCCTCGTCTCCTCCTGCCCGCTGCGCGAGGACAGCGCGGAGGATTAGGGCATGCGGCCGGCGCGCTGTACAGGCCGCAGCCCCATGGGAGGCTCAGCCGCCGGCCTTGGCCTTCCAGTTCATCATCGCCTTGGTGAGGTCGGCCGAAATCGAGGTGAATTCGCCCGACAGCCCCATGGCATTCTCGGCCACGGTATGGTTGCCGGCGAGCGCGGCGGAGAGCACCCCGGACGCGCATCGATGGAACTGCGCATGCAGGTCCAGCACCTGGCGATACTCGGGTGAAGCGCGGTCGCCCGCGGTACTGTCGCTGTGCAGCCACTTGCCGAAGTCGCAGAGATTGTCCCTGGCGACATCGGCCGGCGCCAGTTCGGACTTGCCGCTCGCTATGGCGGCGCGCAGCCGCTGCTTCCACATGCCATGCGCGCCGATCGCACGGCTGATCTCATCCCTGGTCGACATCCGCCCTCCGTACTGCTCGAGCTTGTTCGCGCCCGGCAGCCGCTGAGCCTGTCGGCCGATGGTAAACCTTCCCTTGCCTGCTCCCTATGCCATATGGCCTATAAGCAGGCTCTCGTCCGCGGACCGACAGAATGAGGCCAACCGAAGAAGGCCGAAGGCGCGCCGCCCTGGCCTCGCAACGGCAAGCGCCCTAGGTTGACCGAGGAACCATGAGGAGAGGCGAAAGCAATGCCCGTCAGCCGCTCCAAGAAGGACCGCATCGGCAATCACATCCTGAAGCCGGAAACGCTGATGATCAGCTACGGCTACGATCCGATGCTGTCGGAAGGGGCGATCAAGCCGCCGGTCTTCCTCACCTCCACCTTCCTGTTCAAGTCGGCGGAAGCGGGCCGCGATTTCTTCGACTACACCGCCGGCCGCCGTGAACCGGCCGAGGGCGTCGATCCCGGCCTCGTCTATTCGCGCTTCAACCATCCCAACAGCGAGATCCTGGAAGACCGCCTCGCCATCCTGGAAGGGGCGGAGGTCGGCGCCATCTTCTCGAGCGGCATGTCGGCCATCGCCACCACGCTCTTGGCCCATGTGCGGCCCGGCGAAGTGGTGCTGCACAGCCAGCCGCTCTATGGCGGCACCGAGGTCCTGATCGCGACCACGCTGAAGCCCTTCGGCATCTCGGCCGTCGGCTTCCACGACGGTGTCGACGAGGTGGCCGTCCACGCCGCCGCCGAGGAAGCGATGAAGAAGGGCCCGGTGGCGGTGATCTTCGTCGAGACGCCCTGCAACCCGCTCAACAGCCTGGTCGACCTGGCGCTGATGCGGCGCGTGGCGGAACGGATCGAGGCGCAACAGGGCCGGCGCCCGGTGATCGTCTGCGACAACACGCTTCTGGGGCCCATCTTCCAGCAACCGCTGAAGTTCGGCACCGACATCGTCATCTATTCGCTGACCAAATATGTCGGTGGGCACAGCGACCTCGTCGCCGGCGCGGCGCTGGGCGGCAAGGTGGCGATGCGATCGGTCAAGTTGCTGCGCGGCGCCATCGGCACCCAGCTCGACCCGCATTCGGCCTGGATGATCACCCGCTCGCTGGAAACGCTGTCGCTGCGCATGACCCAGGCGGCGAACAATGCCATCGCCGTGGCTCGGTACCTGAGCGAGCATCCGAGGATCGAGAAGGTCTACTACCCGCCGCTTCTTCCCGCCGGCAGCGCCGAGCGGCGCGTGTTCGAGGCGCAGTGCCAGAGCGGCGGTTCCACCTTCGCCTTCGATGTGAAGGGAGGCCAGCCTGCCGCCTTCCAGATGCTGAACGCCCTGCAGATCCTGAAACTGGCGGTCAGTCTCGGCGGCACCGAATCACTGATTTGCCATCCCGCCACCACGGTGCATTCGGGCGTGCCGAAGGAGACGCGCGAGCGTCTCGGCATTTCCGAGAGCACCGTGCGCGTCTCCATCGGCATCGAGAATGCCGGCGATCTGATCGCCGACCTGACCCAGGCGCTGGCGGCCATCGGTCCAGGCGACGCTTAAGCCCTGAAGCGGCCACGCCCGAAGAAGGCCGCCACGATCAGCACCACGATCAGCAGACCGACGATGCCGAGCCCGCCCCCGCCGTAATAGCCGCCCGCATAGCCATAGTAGCCACCGCCCCCGAAGAGCAGCAGAAGCAGAAGCACGACGACGAGGAGATTCATGATGCGCTCCCGAACAACCGGCGCGACCGACGCGCCTTTCATTGGGCGCAACGTGCCGGTCGCAACAATCGTTCCCGGCGATTTGTCATAATCGGCAATCCGGCTCTATCCTTCCGCGCAAGCCATAAAGGCAGGCCGAACTGCCGACCCATTCAGGAGGACGCCGATGAACGAGGTCGTGAAGATCCCGAAAACCGACTACGGCAGCGAAGAAGCCGCCATGCAGGCCTATCTGCGCCAGGGCGAACGCGCGGCCTATGCGCTCGGCAATCGTGGCCCCATCCGCTTTACCGCCGAGGGCAAGCTGCATCCCGACATCCTCGATGCCTATTGGCGGTGCGGCTTCTACGTCTTCGAGGGCGTGCTGAAGCCTGATGAACTGGCCGACATCGAGGCAGACCTGAAGGACATCCTGGACAGGCTGCCGGCCGAGAAGGGCGCTGCCCTGGACGCCAAGGGCCGCCCGGCGCTGGGCGCCGACAGCATGGCGCCGACGCTCTTCTGGTCGAAACCGCTCGCCGACCCCTTCGGCGGCACCGATGCCGCCGGCGGCAGGCACCCGGTCAAGATGTTCGAGCCGAAGGCGGCGGCGGACGCACCGAAAGAGGTGGTGTACCTGATCCTCGGATCGCTGCAGTTCTCGGAAGCAGCGCTTCGCGTCTATGGGCATCCGGGACTGCTGGCCGTCGCCGCGGCGATCAATGGCGAGGATTTCGCACCCTTCAACGAGGCCCTCTTCATCAAGGAGCCGGGCCTCGGTGCTTCGGTCGCCTGGCATCGCGACGGCGTCACTCATTGGGATTCACCGGACTGGGACGAAGGCAGTCACGGCTTCAACTTCATGGCCCAGCTCTATGGCTGCACCGCGGCGAACGGCGTCTGGGTGGTGCCCGGCTCGCACAAGCTGCGCAAGGTCGACATCAAGGCGATGGTGGCGGCGGCCGGCAGCGACCGGCTGCCCGATGCCGTGCCGCTGATCTGCGCGCCGGGCGACGTCGCCATCACCAACCGCCAGGCCGTGCACGGCTCCTTCGCCAATACCAGCAAGGACTGGCGGGTGACGGTGAATTTCGGCTTCCATCGCCGGCGCTCGGTGCTGGGCGTGGAAGCCGGCGGCATCCACAACGCCCGCGCCGTCTATGACGAGGCCCGCATCGCCAAACGCGCCGAACTGATCGGCTTTGGCATCGACGCGCGGCGGCGGCGCTTCCCCGACGAGACGCCCTACGACTACCAGCCGCAGCGCGGCCAGCGGCTCAGCTGGGACGCAGAGGCCAAGGCCGGGATCAAGGACTACAACCTCCTCGACCTCAGCATCTGAAAGGCAGCCGGGCGAGGGCGGCGCGCCCGCCGCGTCACGCCGCGGTGATGTGATACTGCGACAGATCCGGGTCGTGGGTCATCGTCCAGTATTCGACCAGGCTGAAGGGCGTGACGGAGACCACGCGTCCGTGCCTGTTGCGGTAGTAGGTCGACATGCCCGGGTGGGTCCAGATCATCTCTTCGTGGCGGGCGTCGACCTCGGCTACGAAGGCGTCGTGAAT
>JALHMN010000086.1 GCA_022844005.1 bacterium
CATCGCCCGAGCGTTCCTGCACGCGGCCGAGCTGGAAGAGGTGTCGCGGCTCGCCGCCGGCCGCCGCCGAGGCGCAGGCGGCAGCCGCGCGCCGGTTGTCGATCAGGTCGGCGAAGACAGCCGGCCCGGCGCGGCCGGGATCATAGGGATGGCCGGCGAGCCGGTCGCAGGGCTCGGTCGATTCCGGGCCGGGCGCCGGCATGGGCAGGAAGAAGGCGCGGCGCTGTTCGGGGCCGATGTCGCGCCCGATCAGCAGCGCAAGCAGGTCACCCATGCCGAGATAGGTCTGCAGCGCCGCATCGTCGGCGAAGGCGTTCCAGCGCTTCAAGAGGCCGAAGTCGTTGCCGGTGACGATGTTGCGCCCGTCGGGCGTGAAGGCCACGTGCCGGCCGACGCCGTCCTCGCGATAGGCGGCGAGCAGCATGCCGTCGGCGACCGACCACAGCCGCGCCTGCCCGTCGTCATGCCCGGTCAGCACCCGCGCCCCGTCGGCCGAGAAGGCGATGGACAGGAAGGCGGTCCGGCCCAGCCGCAGGGTTGCGGCCGGATTGCCGGCACGCCAGATCTTCGCCGTGCCGTCGCCGCCGGCCGTCGCCGTCAGAGCCCCGTCGGGCGAAACGGCGATGCCGTAGACCGGTCCGTCATGTGCCGCCAGCAGCACGGGCGATGAACCGGGGAGGACGGCGCGGCCGTCGGTGAGGCCGATCACGAGATTGCCTTGCGCATCCTCGGCCATGCTGCGGATCGTGGTGCCGTCGGGCGAGGCGGGCAGTGTACCGTCGGTGTCGATGCCGAGGCCGTCGCGGCCGAGCGCATGCAGCGACCGGCCCCAGAGCAACTGGGACACCGGCAGGCCGCGCCCCTCGAAGCGGCGCGTCTCCTTACCGTCGATGCCGAAGACGCGGACCTTGCCGTCCTCGGCGCCGGTCGCTACCTCGCGGCCGTCGGGCGAGAAGGCGAGCGCCGTCACCGCGCCTTCGTGCCCCTCGAAGGAGAGCAGGGGCCGGCGCGTTTCCATGTCGTAGAGCCGTGCGAAACCGCCGGCGCCGGCCGCGAGCCGGCGCCCGTCGCGGGAGAGCGCGAGCGAATGCACCCGCGCGCGTTCGCCCTGGAAGACCACCGGCCGCTCGAACTTCTGCAGCACGCCGTACAGCGCAGCGAAGGCCTCCGGCACGAAGGGACGGTCCGGCGTAGCAAGGTCCCGGGGCAGCGCCGCGCGCATCAGCAGGAAGGGCAGGCCGCCCTCGCCGCCTTCCTTCTCGGCGGCGCGGACCAGGAACATCGACTGCTGGCGCAGCACCCGGGCGCGTTCCGCCTCGGCGGCGTCGCGCTGCTTTGCGGCTTCGGCGGCATTCGCCTCCGCCACGCCCTGCTGCTTCTGCGCTTCCGCGGCATTGGCGACCGCGGCGTTGCGCTGGGTCAGCGCTTCCCTTTCCGCCGCCTGGGCGAGGCGGTAACTACGCTGGGCATTTAAAATCTGCGCGTCGAGCGCGCGGTTCACATAGGCCGAGTAGCCGAACAGGCTAACCGCGATCAACGCCAGGACGGCGAAGCCGACCGCCGTCCCGACCAAGCGCCGGCGGCCGCGGCGCTGCCGCGCGTGATGGAAGTCGGCGGACTGCGTGACAAAGCCGGCGATGGCGCCATCGATCTCGCCGCCGCGGCGGCGCAGGAGGTCTTCCGCTTCTGTGAGCGGCAAGCCGTCGGGCAACAGGAGACTGGGATCCGGACGGGCGGCGTGCCGGCGCGCCGCCTGTTCGATGCGGGCGCGCACCATGAGATCGGCGCGGTTCTCCTCGATCTGCTTCTGCAGCCGCGGCCAGTGCCGGATCAGCGCCTCATGGGTGATGCGCACCACCCCGGCATCGGCGACCAGCAGGCGGGCACCGACCATGGCATCCACCAGTGTCCCGGCGCCGCCCAGTTCGCCGAGGCGCGCCGTGCGCGCGGTGGGCGTCCCCTCGTCGGTGACCGTGACCAGCGCCCGGGCCAGGGCCGGCAGCTGCGCCTGCACATCGGCGGGCAGGCCCTGGAACACTTCCTCGGCACGATGGGCGAGCGCCCCGGCGAGGCCGCCGAGCGCGCGATAGGCCTCGAAGGTGAGTGCCCCGTCGGGGGCACGGCGCTGCCAGAGTTCGTCCAGGGTGAATTCCAGCAACGGCAGTGCGGCGCGATCGGCCGAGGCGGCCGCGATCAGTTCGTTGTCCAGCGCCACGCCCGATTCCGGATCGGTCTCGAAGCGCAGGCCCGCCTCGCGCGCCGGCCGGCGCACGATCTCGGCGATCTCGCCGGCCTCGACGGGGAGGAGCTGGTACTGCCCCTCGCCGGCGGCCAACGCCGCCAGGGTCGGCGCACCTTCCAGCCGGTCGAAGAAGTCGCTGCGCATGGTGGCGACCACCCAGGCGACACCGCTCTCGGCCAGCACCCGCGCCAGGCGGGCGAAGACCTCGGTCGGCATGTCCGCACCGGTGAAGACTTCCTCCAGCTGATCGACCACCAGCAGCAACCGGGCCTCGGCATGCTCGGTCAGCTGCGCCTCCCGGCCTGCATCGGCGAGCGCCCGGCGGATCGGCACCAGCGCGGTCTCCGGGTTCTCCAGCAGAAGCGGCCGCAGCGTATCGGGGGTCCAGCCGAGCGGGGTGAGCCCCGGCAGGGCCTCGAACAGCGCCGCCGCCAGCCGGTCGACGCCCTGCGCCGGTGTCCAGATCGCATGGCGCACCAAGGCCACCCGGCCCACCATGCCGGGCAGCAGCAGGTCGGGCAGCAGGCCCGCCTTGACCAGCGAACTCTTGCCGCTGCCGCTGGCGCCGAAGACCAGCAGAAAACCCTCGCGCTTCAGGTCTCGGGTCTGCACCAGTTCCCGCAGGCGGTTGCGCGCACGGGTGCGGCCGAAGAACACCGCCGCGTGCTCCAACTCGAAGGAATGCAGGCCCCGGAAGGGCGACCCCTTGAACCAATGGATGCCGCCGCCCTCCTCGGGCGCCAGCGTGACGCCGGAGGAGGTCCGCACCTTCTCCTCGATCAGACTGCGCAGATGCAGTTCCAGCGCCGTCTCGAATTCCTCGCTCGCGTCGAAACCATGCCAAGCGGCCTTGATCCCGCCGGCCTCGTGATCCTCGAACCAGCGGCGCCAGAAGGATTCCAGTTGCCGCTTGTGATCACGCTGGCGTTCCAGCTCGCCCTCGTCGTCGAGGAAGGTCGCGATGCGGGTGCGCTTCTTGTAGACGAGAAGGTCGGGCGTGCCGCTCTCGCGATAGGCCCGCACCGCATCTTCGAACTCCCATTCGGTGCCGGTGACGCCTTCGGAGCCGTCCAGCCGCCGGAACTTGTCGGCGGGCAAGGGCGTGCCGAGCTTCGACCACAGGACGACGACGACGATATCCGCCCGCGACGGCGGCTCGATCATGGTCTGGAAATGCTCGGTCGCGATCAGCGGCTCGCGCTCCCACAGCACCGGCTCGATCCGGAAGTGGTAGGCGAATTCGCGGGCGAGCCTCGCCACCACCCGCTCGGCGATCAGCCGCTCCGGCCGCACGTCCGAGGGCGAGGAGATGAAGATCTTGAGCGGGCGCTGGGTCATGGTCGGAAAATAGCAGGAATCCCGTATGCGCGGCGCGTGGCGGCGGTCACGTTCCGCACCGGCGACTTCCGTCCGCGCAGGCGGCATAATCGGCCCGCAGACAGGGACGGGCAATCCGCATGAGCGCCGAGACCGATATTCGTGCCGCCATCCGGACGGGCGACCTCTTTCGTGCCTGCGACCTCGCGGACGCGGCCCTCGCGGGCGCTCCCGGCGATCGGATGCTGCAGTATCTCTCCGTGCTCGCGCTGCTGCGCGCCGGCGCCACCGACGAGGCGCTGGCACGGCGCCAGAAGTTCGGACTGCATGCGGACCGGCTCGACACCCCGCTCGACATCGATATCGCCAGTCTCGAGGGACGCCTCCTGAAGGACAAGGCGCTGCTCGCCACCGGGGCCGAGCGGAACCGGCTGCTGCAGGCCGCCGCGGTCGCCTATGCCGCCGTGTTCGAACAGAGCGGCGACCCCTTCCCGGGCGTCAACGCCGCGACGCTGACCCTCCTGGGCGGCGATGCCGCCGCCGCGGCGGCGATCGCCGCCCGCGTGCTGGCGAAACTGCCGGCGCCCGCCGACTACTGGGGATGGGCCAGCGTCGCCGAGGCCAGCGCCGTCACCGGCGACAGGGCAGCCGCCGCGAAAGCCCTCGGCAAGGCCGCGGGGTTCGAGCCGGACGAAGGCGCGCGCGCCTCGACATTGCGCCAGCTCCGCCTCCTCTCCGAGGCGCAGGGCGTGGATGCGGCATGGCTCGCACCGCTCGCCCCGCGCAGCGTCATCCATTTCACCGGGCATATGATCGGCGCCCGCTTCCCTGCTGAAGCGATCGCGTCTGTCGCAGCCGCCATCGGCGGATCGATCGACCGTCACAATGTCGGCTTCGGCTACGGCTCGCTCGCCGGCGGGGCCGATATCCTCTTCGCCGAGGCTCTCCTCGCCCGCGGCGCCGAACTCCATGTCGTGCTGCCCTTCGACAAAGACGAATTCCGCGCCGTCTCGGTCATCCCCTCGGGCCCCGGCTGGGGCGAGCGGTTCGACCACTGCCTCGCGGCGGCAAGGTCGGTCAGCTACGCCACCACCGACGCCTATCTCGATGACGACGGCCTGTTTGCCTATTGCAGCCGCATGGCCATGGGACTGGCCCGCCTCCGCGCCGGCTTCCTGCAGGGCGAGGCGCTGCAGATGGTCGTCTGGGACGGAATGGCGGGGAACGGCGTCGCCGGCGCCGCCGCCGACATCGACGGCTGGAGAGCCGGTGGCGGGCGGACCGAGGTCATCGCGGTGAAGGGCAAGTCGGGCCCCGCCAGCGCCCCCATCCGCCAGCGGCGCGAACTGCATGCCCTTCTGTTCGGCGACGTGAAGGGCTTCAGCAAGCTCACCGAGAGCGAGCTGCCGCGCTTCGTCGACGTGGTGCTCGGCGGACTGAACCGCGCGATCCAGGGCTACGGGGATAAGGTGCTGTCACGCAACACCTGGGGTGACGGCGTCTTCCTGGTGGTGGAGGACGCCGCCACGGCGGCGGCGCTGGCGCTCGACCTGCAGAAGGCGATGGGGGCGATCGATCATGCCCGCGAGCAGTTGCCCGATCACCTGGCGTTGAGGCTGGGCGGGCATGTCGGTCCGGTCTTCCGGATGATCGATCCGATCCAGGCCCGGGAAAATTTCTTCGGCGTGCATGTCAGCAAGACGGCGCGGATCGAACCGGTGACGCCGGTGGGCGCCGTCTACGTCACCGAACAGTTCGCCGCCGATCTCGCCGCCGTCGGCAACACCGACTTCCAGTGCGACTATGTCGGCGTCGGCCCCGCCGCCAAGGGCTATGGCGACATGCGTTTCTATTCGCTCAGAGCGCGGGGGTGACGTCCGTCCGAGCGAAGTCGTTGCCGATGTAGAGAAGCGGCATGTCGAGCGACTTCGCCAGGGCATAGGCGGCGCAATCGCCCATGTTGAGCTGCGCGGAGTGGCCCATTCCCTTGCCGTATTGCCGATAGGCGCGGGCGGCGTGAAACGCCTGCGCTTCATCGAAAGGGCTGATGGTGATTCTGCCCTCGCGCAGGAAATACTCGAACGCATCGAGCGTTTCCGAATCTGCCCGATGGAGAAGAACGATGCGGGTCTCATAAACGGAAACTGCGGACATGTACCGCTCACTGGCGGTATTGAGGCACGCTCGAATCAGCTCTGCTTGGACCTCATTGCGAAGTGCGGCGATGACCGCGGATGAATCGATCACCATCCCTACCAGATCCCTCGCTCGTCGTAGCCCACGGCTTCCTCATCGGTGATGTCGTCGCGCCACGGAAGCTTCGAGGTGCGTGCACTGATATCGCGCAAGATGTCCCCAACCGATTTCCCACGCTTGCGCTCCACCCGGTTGAGCCGTTCCTCGAGCGCCTTCGTCACCGCCTGGGTAATGCTCTCGCCCGTCGCCTTGGAGAGTTCCCGGGCCAGGCGATCGGCTTCCGCGGATTTGATGTTGAGCGCCATTTTCTTCCTTTCTTCCTTTTTAGGAAGAAAGGTACATCAACGCCGCCCGTGCGGCAATTCCCGCTTTTCGCCTTGCGCCGGCGCGACTATGCCAAGAAGACAAGCGCTACAGACCGTTTCGGGGAGGATCGATGAGCCGCGCATTCGTGTTTCCGGGCCAGGGCTCGCAGGCGGTGGGCATGGGCCGCGAGTTGGCCGAGGCCTTTCCGGTCGCCCGACAGCTGTTCGAGGAGATCGACGAGGCGCTGAAGCAGAAGCTGTCGAAGCTGATGTTCGAAGGCCCCGAGGCCGACCTGGTGCTGACCGAGAACGCCCAGGCAGCCCTCATGGCCGTCTCGGTCGCCGTGGTCCGGGTGCTGGAATCCGAAGGCAAGTTCCGCCTCGCCGACAAGTGCGCCTATGTCGCCGGCCATTCGCTCGGCGAGTATTCGGCGCTGGCCGCCGCCGGCGCCATCTCGGTCGCCGACACGGCGCGGCTCTTGAAGCTGCGCGGCCAGGCGATGCAGAAGGCGGTCCCCGTCGGTGCCGGCGGCATGGCCGCCCTCCTCGGCGTGGAACTGTCGCTGGCCCAGGAGATCGCCAAGGAAGCGGCGGCGGGCGAGGTCTGCGACTGCGCCAACGACAACGGCCCCGGCCAGGTGGTGCTGTCGGGCGCCAAGGCGGCGATCGACCGCGCCGTCGAACTGGCCAAGGGCAAAGGCAAGAAGGCGATGCTGCTGACGGTTTCCGCCCCCTTCCACTGCGCCCTGATGCAGCCGGCCGCGGATGCGATGGCCGAGGCGCTGGCGGGCGTGACCCTCGCCCCGCCCACCGTGCCGCTGGTGCCGAACGTCACCGCCACCGAGACCTCGGACCCCGACACCATCCGCGACCTGCTGGTGAAACAGGTCACCGGCCTGGTGCGCTGGCGCGAGACGGTGATCTATCTGAAGGAGCAGGGCGTCGAGCAGATGGTAGAGGTCGGCGCGGGGAAGATCCTGTCCGGCCTGGTCAAGCGCATCGACAAGGAGATCGCCCCCTTCTCGGCCCATACGCCCGCCGAGGTCGAGGCGCTGCTGAAGACGCTCAGCTAGAACGAGGAGAACGACATGTTCGATCTGACCGGCAAGGTGGCGCTCGTCACCGGCGCCTCGGGCGGCATCGGCGGCGCGGTCGCGCGCACGCTGCACAAGGCCGGCGCCAAGGTGGCGCTGTCGGGTACGAAGACCGAGGCGCTCGAGGCCCTGAAGGCCGAACTCGGCGAGCACGCGGCCGTCTTCCCCTGCAACCTCGCCGACGGGGATGCGGTCGACAAGCTGGTGCCGGCCGTGGAAGCGGCACTCGGCAGCTGCGACATCCTGGTCAACAACGCCGGCCTCACCCGCGACCAGTTGGCGCTGCGCATGAAGGACGAGGACTTCCGCGCCGTGCTGGACGTCAACCTGATCGCCGCCTTCAAGCTGGCCCGGTCGGCCTTCAGGGGCATGATGAAGCGGCGCTGGGGCCGGGTGATCTCGGTCACCTCCATCGTCGGCGTCACCGGCAATCCGGGCCAGGCGAACTACGCCGCTTCCAAGGCGGGCCTCGTCGGCATGTCGAAGTCGCTGGCCCAGGAGGTCGCCTCGCGCAACATCACCGTCAACTGCGTGGCGCCGGGCTTCATCCAGACGCCGATGACCGACGGTCTGAGCGACGAACAGAAGGCGCGGCTCCTGGGCGGCATCCCCGCCGGCCGGCTCGGCTCCGGCGCCGACATCGCCGCCGCGGTGCTCTACCTCGCGAGCGAAGAGGCATCCTATGTCACCGGGCAGACGCTGCACGTCAACGGCGGCATGGCGATGATCTGACCGCCATGCCCGCGCCGCGCGGCCGCAAGCCCCGCGGCCAGGGGCACGAGCGCCGTGCCGAGATCCTGGCCGCGGCCAAGACGATGTTCGTCGCCGAGGGCTATGCGGCGGTGACGACGCGCCGGCTCGCCGAGCGCGTCGGCCTGTCGCAGACCGGGCTCTACGTCTATTTCGCCAGCAAGGAGGAGATCCTCTTCGCCCTCAGCCAGGCGACCTTCGCCCGGCTGGGCGATGCCCTGCGGGAGGCGATCGGGGACGCCGCCCCGGGGCCGGAACTGCTGCGCCGCCTCGCCCGCGCCTATGTCGCCTTCGGCCTCGCCAATCGGGACGAATACCAACTCGTCTTCATGGCCTCGGACGCGCCGCTGAAACCCTTCCATGCCGGCAAGGACCTGTCCCGCCCCTTCGAAGAGCAGGGCGTCGGCCTGCAGGCCTATCTCACCGTGCGCGAGCAGGTGGAGCGGCTGCAGGCCGCCGGCATCATCACCGAACCCGATGCCGCGGTGGCGACACAGACCTTCTGGGTGGCCCTGCACGGCATGGTCTCGCTGCTGATCGCCCGTGCGGGCTTCCCCTGGGCCGATCTGCGGGCGCTGACCGACAGTCTGGTGGAGACGCTGGTCGCCGGACTGGCGCGGGGATGAACCGCATTTAATCTTATGTTCGTTGAACACTGTTCAATGAACATATAACCTCTCCGAACCGGATCAGGGAGAGGCAGCGATGATCACGCTCACCGTCAACGGCCAGACCCGCCGCGTGGAGGCCGAGGCCGACACCCCTCTTCTCTGGGTGCTGCGCGAGGATCTGGGTCTGACCGGCACCCGCTTCGGCTGCGGCGTCGCCGCCTGCGGCGCCTGCACGGTGCATCTGGACGGGGAGCCGGCGCGCAGCTGCGCCATCCCGCTCGAAGCCGCCGCGGGCGCCGGCATCACCACCATCGAGGGCCTGCCCGCCGCCGCCGGCCTGGCCGAGGGCGAGCTGCACCCGGTGCAGAAGGCCTGGATCGAGATCCAGGTGCCGCAATGCGGCTATTGCCAGTCGGGCATGATCATGGCCGCCGCCGCGCTGCTGAAGGCCAATCCGAAGCCCTCGGACGCGCAGATCGACGCCGCCATCACCAATCTGTGCCGTTGCGGCACCTATCCGCGCGTCCGCCGCGCCATCCGCGCGCTGTCCGGCCAGGCCTGAGGGAGGACGAGCCATGAAGCGCAGGACCTTCCTCCTCGGCGGCACGGCGGTTGCCGCCGGCGGCCTCGTCATCGGCTATCGCGCCTGGTCGAGCGGCTTCGAGGCGCAGGCCGCCCGCCTCACCGCCGGCGACGGCGGCCGACTGATCGCCGGCTGGGTCAGGATCGGCGAGGACGACGCCGTCACCGTCTACGTCCCCCATGTCGACATGGGCCAGGGCACCCATACCGCGCTCGCCATGATGCTGGCCGAGGAGTTGGACGCCGACTGGTCGAAGGTGAGGGCCGAGCGCGCGCCGGGCGAGAAGGCCTTCGCCAACCGCTTCCTGGCGCAAGGCTGGGTGCTGCAGGGGCTGGAGCTGCCGCGCTTCCTCGACGCCCCGGTACAGACCGGGTTCACCGCGGCGGCGCGCTTCATCAACCTGCAGATCACCGGCGGCTCGACGGCGGTGCGCTTCACCGGCCAGGGCGGCATGCGCATCGTCGGCGCGGCCGCGCGGCTGATGCTGATCGAGGCGGCGGCGCGGCGCTGGGGCGTCGATGCCGGCGAACTCGCCACCCGAGACGGCATCGTCACCCATGCGAAGAGCGGAAGAGCCGCCCGCTACGGCGAACTCGCCGCCGAGGCGGCCGAGCTTTCCGTCCCGGCCAGCCCGCCGCTGAAGCCGCGTGCGGCCTATCGTCTGATCGGCACCTCTGTGCCGCGCTTCGACATCCCCGCCAAGGTGACCGGCGCCCACCTCTATGCCAGCGACATCCGCTTGCCCGGGATGCGCTATGCCGCGGTGATGGCGCCGCCGGTGCATGGCGGCAGGCTCGTCTCCGTCGATCCCACCCCCGCCAAAGCGGTGAAGGGGGTCGAGCAGGTCGTCTCCTTCGACGAGGGCATCGGCGTCATCGCCGCCGGCTGGTGGCAGGCCAGGAAGGGCCTCGCGGCCCTGAAGCCCGTCTTCGCCGACGGCGGCAACGGCGGCGCCTCGAGCGCCAGCCTGTCGGCGGAGCAAGAGCGCGCGCTCGCCGGCGGCGAGGGCAAGAGCATGCACGACGAGGGCGACGCCGAGGCCGTCCTGAAGGAGACGGGGCTCCGCGTGCTGGAGGCGACCTGCCACGTCCCCTTCCTGCACCATGCGGCGATGGAACCGATGAACGCCACGGCCCAGGTGAAGGACGGGCGGCTGACCGTCTGGAGCGGCGAGCAGGACGCTCTCGGGGCCAAGATGAAGCTGGTGGCCTTGAGCGGCTTCGCGGCGGAGAACGTCACCCTGCACGCGCTGCCCGTCGGCGGCTCCTTCGGCCGGCGCGTCGCCGCCGGCGGCCGCCATCTGGATCAGGTCGTCCGCCTCGCCAGGGCGGCGGCGCCGCACCCGGTGCAGATGATCTGGAGCCGCGAGGAGGATTTCACCCAAGGCACCTACCGCCCGCAGGTCGCGAGCCGCCTCCGCGCCGCGCTCGGTGCGGATGGAAAGCCCATCGCCTGGTCGCAGGCCTTCGTCGAAACCCCCGGCATCAACGAGGCCTTCCGCCTGCCCTACCAGATCCCGAACCAGTCGATCCGCGCGGTGCCGGTGCCGACCCATGTGACGCAAGGCTCCTGGCGCTCGGTGGCGCATACCCAGCACGGCTTCTATACCGAGACCTTCATCGACGAGCTGGCGCAGGCGGCCGCCCGCGATCCCTTCGAATACCGCCGCGACCTGCTGCCGGCCGGCTCCAGGCACCGGCGCGCGCTGGAGATGGCGGCCGAGAAGGCCGGCTGGGGCAAGCCGCTCTCCGCCGGCCGCGGCCGCGGCATCGCCCTGGTGGAAAGCTTCGGCACCGTCGTCGCCCAGGTGATCGAGGCGTCCATGGAAGGCGGCGCCCCGAAGGTGCATCGCGTGGTGGCCGCCGTCGATTGCGGCGATGTCTGTCATCCCGACACGGCGACCCAGCAGGTCGAAGGCGCCATCGTCATGGGCCTGGGGGCGGCCATCGCCGAGCGCATCACGATCGAGAAGGGCGCCGTCCGGCAGACGAACTTCCCCGACTACGCGATCGCCAGCATGGCGAGCACGCCGCCCGCGATCGAGGTGCATTTCCTGCGGAGCGACGGCCCCTGGGGCGGCCTCGGCGAACCCGGCATGCCCCCTGTGGCCCCGGCGCTGGCCAACGCCCTCTTCGCCGCCACCGGCAAGCGCGCCCGCAGCCTGCCGCTGGCGCCGGCTATGGTGGCTTGAGCGCTTTATTCTGCAGCAGCGCCTCGAGCGGCGTACGGGCGCACGGTGACGTTCACATCGACATGCTGATCGAGGCGGCCGAGAATTGTCATCAGGCGATCGACGGTGAAGCGGCCGAGCGCCGCCCGGCGAATACGGGAAAAGTCGGCCGCCGCAATGCCGGTCAGTTCCTCGGCCTTGCGCACGGTCAGCTTGCGCGTATTCAACACGGTCAGGATTTCGGCGGCGAGGATGGAGCGCAGTTGCTCCAGGTCCGGGTTCGGATGATTGAGATCCCGGAAGACATTGCCGCTGCCGCGAACCACCTCGATGTCGTCGCTCATCGCAGGACTTCCTTCAAACGCTTCAGCCGTTCGCGAGGGACATCCATCTCCGCCTTCGGCGTCGCGATGCCCGCCTTCGACTTCTTCTGGAAGGCATGCAGCACCCAGATGTCGGAGCCGATCTGCACGGCATAGACGACGCGAAAGGCATCGCCGCGATGCTTCAGCGCCAGTTCCAATATCCCCGCGCCGAATCCCGTCAACGGCTTGGCGATATCGGGATGGCCTCCTTCGGCGACGATCGTCAGCGCACGCGCCAGATCGACCTGTGCACCGGTGGGAAAGTCCTCGAAGTCCTTCCGCGCGGCCTTGATCCATGAGATCGGTCTGGTTTTGCGGATTAATTATATAATGTTGTCATATTTGACAACATCAGATCAATAGAGGATATGCCGCCGCGCCGAGGCGCGGCGGCATGGCCTCACATCCCCTTGAACACCGGGGCGCGCTTTTCCACGAAGGCGCGGGCGGCTTCCTTGTGGTCCTCGGTCTGGCCGGTGCGCGACTGGAACAGGGCTTCGAGGTCGAAGACCTCGGTGAGCTGGCCGGTCTCGGCGGCGTTGAGCGTCTTCTTCATGTAGCCGTAGGCGAGGCGCGGTCCGGCGGCGATCTTCTTGGCGAAGGCCATGGTCTCCGCCTCCAGCTGCTCGTCCGGCACGATCCGGTTCGCCATGCCGAGGCGGAAGGCCTCTTCCGAGCCGATCGGATCGGCGGTGAAGTAGAGCTCGCGCGCTTTCGCCGTGCCGACCAGGCGGGTCAGGAAATAGGTGCCGCCGAAATCGCCCGAGAAGCCGACCTTGGCGAAAGCCGTCGTCATCCGCGCCGAAGCCGCCATCAGCCGCATGTCGCAGGCGAGCGCGATGGAAAGGCCGGCGCCCGCCGCCGGGCCGTTCACCATGGCGATGGTGGGCTTGGGCATGTCGTGCAAGAAGCGCGAGATCTCCATCGCGGCGCGAAGCGAGTGGATGCGGGTCTCGAGCGGCACCGGACCCTTGGCGTTGTTCTCGGCCATGCCCTTGACGTCGCCGCCGGCGCAGAAGCCGCGGCCCGACCCGGTCACCACGATGCAGCCGACATCGGCATCGGCGGCGAGGCGCGGCAGCGCTTCCAGCAGCGCATCCATCATGCCCTTCGACAGCGCGTTCATCCGGTCCGGCCGGTTCAGGGTCAGGCGGGCGACGCCGCCGTCCCGGGTTTCGATCACGTCACTCATGCATGCTCCTCCGTTGAACTAGTCGAGAATGAAGTCGAGGCCGCAGATCCGTACCCGGTCGGCGCCGGCCGGCACGCCCGCCGCGGCCGCCTTCTTCAGGATGCCGGCACGATCCGTCGTCTTCAGGCGGACCGCGGCGATTCCGGCATCGCGCCCGGCGACGAAGCCGATGCGGCCCCCGGCGATCGCCATCTCGGGCCCGTCGGCGCCCCGGCCGAGCGGCAGATCGAGCAGGCGCGACCACAGCGCCGCCAGGGCCTCGGGATCGGGGGCGGAGAGCACGCAGCCGGTCATCGCCGTCACCGGCTCCCGGCGGACATTCTCCCGCCAGTCCGGTCCCGCCGGCTGCCAGGGACCGAGCGTCTCGGTCACCTCGGCACCCGGCAGGGTCGAATCGACCGACAGCAGGAAGCCGCCGGTATCCGCCGGGTGGAAGTGGGTCGCCTTGTAGTCCGGGCGGTCGATGCTCCACACCGCGCGCACGCCCTCTTTCACGATCCGCTCGCGCTCGGCATTGGCGTCATCGGTCTGCACGATCACCATATAGCCGCCGGGCCCGCCGCGCCGGCCGAGGAACCGCCCGGCCGAGGTGTTCTCCTTCACCGGGGCCACGATCTCCAGGAAATCGCCGCCGACCGGCAGCACCACGTTCTCCAGCCCGAACACGCCGACATTCGGATCGCGATGGGGCCGGCCCAGCCCCAGCACCTCGATCAGATGGGTGTTGTGCGGTTCCAGCGTCTCCGCCACCAGCGCGATCTGGCGCAGACGCACCTTCCGGTTTGCCATCGCTCGTTTCCTCCTGTTTCTTATGATTCCCTATAGCACGGCACCGGTCGAGGCTTGCTTTGCATACCTTCGGAATCGTGTTAATCACGCCGCCCAATCGCCGGATGAGCCACATTTCCGCCTCATCCGGTGCCACAGTTGCACGAGATCGGAGCCGCCCGGCGACGGAGCGGCGGTTATCTTAAGGGAAGCGCAATGAGCGACATCGCCGCACGGGTGAAGAAGATCGTCGTCGAACATCTCGGCGTCGAGGAGGACAAGGTGGTCGAGAACGCGAGCTTCATCGACGATCTCGGCGCCGACAGCCTCGACACCGTCGAGCTGGTCATGGCCTTCGAGGAAGAGTTCGGCTGCGAGATCCCGGACGATGCCGCCGAGAAGATTCAGACCGTGAAAGACGCGGTGGACTACATCAACGCGAACCAGACGAAGTAGCATCGCGCGATCGCAGGACTGCAACCGACCCTGACCGGAGGCTCCGTCATGCGCCGTGTCGTCGTTACTGGCTTGGGCATGGTCACCCCGCTCGCCAGCGGTGTGAAACCGACCTGGGATCGCCTGATCGCGGGCGAATCCGGCCTCGGGCCCATCACCCGCTTCGATGCCAGCAACCTGCCGGCCCGGGTCGCCGGCCAGGTGCCGCTCGCCAACGAGGGGCCCTTCGCCTTCAATCCGGACGACTATCTGGAGCCGAAGGAGCAGCGCAAGGTCGATCCCTTCATCACCTTCGCCATCGGCGCGGCGGTGCAGGCCTGGGAGGATTCCGGCGTCACCCTCGGCACCGAGGACGAGAAGGAACGCGCCGGGGTCATGATCGGCTCCGGCATCGGCGGCCTGCCGGGCATCGAGGAAGCGGCCATCCTCCTGAAGGAGAAGGGCCCCCGCCGCCTGTCGCCCTTCTTCATCCCCGGCCGCCTGATCAACCTCGCCTCCGGCCATGTCTCGATCCGCTACGGCCTGAAGGGCCCGAACCACGCGGTGGTGACGGCCTGTTCGACCGGCGCGCATGCGATCGGCGACGCGGCCCGGCTGATCGCGCTGGACGATGCCGACGTGATGCTGGCGGGCGGTACCGAAGGGGCGATCAGCCCGCTCGGCGTCGCCGGCTTCGCCGCCATGCGGGCGCTGTCCACCGGCTTCAACGACACGCCCACCAAGGCCTCGCGGCCCTGGGACAAGGGGCGCGACGGCTTCGTCATGGGCGAAGGCGCCGGGGTCGTGGTGCTGGAAGAGTACGAGCGCGCCAAGGCGCGCGGCGCCACCATCTATGCCGAGGTCAAGGGCTACGGCATGAGCGGCGACGCCTATCACATCACCGCGCCCTCCGAGACCGGCGACGGGGCCTTCCGCTCCATGCGGATGGCGCTGCGCAGCGCCGGCATGACGCCGGACCGGATCGACTACATCAATGCCCATGGCACCTCGACGCCGCTCGGCGACGAGATCGAACTCGGCGCCGTCAAGCGCCTGTTCGGGGATGCCGCCTACAAGCTGTCGATGTCCTCCACCAAGTCGGCTATCGGGCACCTTCTCGGCGCCGCCGGCGCGGTGGAGGCGATCTTCTGCATCCTCGCCATGCGCGACGGCATCGTGCCGCCGACCTTGAATCTCGAGGATCCCTCGGACGGCTGCGACATCGATCTGGTCGCCCAGGTGGCGAAGAAGCGCAAGGTGGATGCGGTCCTGTCCAATTCCTTCGGCTTCGGCGGCACCAACGCCTCGCTGATCTTCGCCCGCGCTTGAGCCTGCCGGGCGCGGGATAGACGCGGCCGCCATGCGCCGGCTGCTGGCCGCTGCCTTCGCCCTCCTTTCGCTGGCCGCGCTCGCCGCCGGCGGCGGCTATCTCTGGCTGCTGCGCGAGATCGATCGCCCCGGCCCGCTCGCCGCCGAGACCACCGTCGTCATCCCCCGCGGCGCCGGGCTGGAGGCCATCGCCGGCCAGCTCGAAGCGGCCGGCCTGCTGCGCCATCCCTACCTTCTTTTCGCCGCCACCCGCCTCGACCCCGGCGGCAACCTCAGGGCCGGCGAATTCGCCGTGCCGGGGGGGAGCAGCGTGCGCGGCCTGCTCGCCCTGCTGCGCTCGGGCAGGACCGTCGTCCGCCGCCTCACCATCCCCGAAGGGTTGACCGTGCGCGAGGTGCTGGCGCTGGTTTCCGCCGCCCCGGCGCTGGAAGGCACCGTCCTCACCCCACCGCCACCCGAAGGCAGCCTGCTGCCGGAAACCTATTTCTATTCCTGGGGCGACAGCCGCGCGGTGCTGGTCAACCGCATGCGCGAGGCGATGGACAAGGCCCTCGCCGAGGCCTGGGCCCAGCGCCTGCCCGACCTCCCGGTCAAGACCCCGGCGGAGGCGCTTACCCTCGCCTCCATCGTCGAGAAGGAAACCGGCAAATCCGAGGAACGCGCGCTGGTGGCCGGCGTCTTCGTCAACCGCCTCAGGGCCGGCATGCGCCTGCAGGCCGACCCCACGGTCATCCATGGCGTGACGCTGGGTCAGGCGCCGCTCGGGCGCGACCTCACCCGCGCCGATCTCGACGGCGATTCGCCCTACAACACCTACAAGGTCGTCGGCCTGCCGCCCGGCCCGATCGCCAATCCGGGCCTCGCCTCGCTCCTCGCCGCGACCCAGCCCGCCACCACCAAGGCGCTCTATTTCGTCGCCGACGGGGAGGGCGGGCATCTCTTCGCCGAGACGCTGGCCGAGCACAACCGCAACGTCGCCCGCTGGCGCCGCATCCAGGCCGGCGCGAAGCCTTGAAAATATAGCTCCTGGAGCTATATTATGCGAGACGCGGGGAGCTGATGGGCGTCTACCAGACCAAGGCATTTGCGAGGTTCGCACGCAAGGCGCGCCTGGGAAACGCGGCGTTGCTCGAAGCGGCCAGGGCCGTCGCATCAGGTCGATGGGATGCCGATCTCGGCGGTGGTGTATTCAAGCAGCGGATCGCCCGCGAAGGCGGCAGCAAATCCGGCGGCTTTCGAACCATCATCGTATTCAAGGCCGGCGGACATAGTTTCTTCGTCCACGGTTTTGCCAAGAGCGACAAAGCAAACGTCACAGCGAAAGAATTGAGGGCACTGAAGCAATTGGCCGTCACTTTCCTCAGCCTCGACGCCACGGCATTGGCAAAGGCGAGCAGCGCAGGTGAGATCACGGAGGTTCTGAGTGATGATGAAACCGCATAAGGCCGAAAGCAGCATCCTCGACACGGTCCACAAGACCGCCGCCGGGCTGCACAAGGCAGGCGTCATCAACAAGGCCACGATGCGGGAGTTCGACGCCCTGTGCCTGACACCCGTGATCGCCATGGCGCCCGAAGAAATCAAGGCGCTGCGGGAACGCGAGCAGGTATCCCAGCCGGTCTTCGCCAGCTACCTCAACGTCCGCAAGGATGCGGTCAGCAAGTGGGAACGTGGCGAGAAGCGGCCGGACGGGCCGTCACTGAAGCTGCTCAACTTGGTGCGAACCAAGGGCCTGCGCGCCATCGCCTGATGAACCAGGAAACCAAGCCCGGTTCAGACCGATCACCGTGGCAGCATTGACCAACACCCGGCTCAACCCGGCCTTGAGCCGACCCCGGCCCCCAAGATATAGTGGGGCCGAGCACTTCCTCCTTCAATCTCCAGTGTCCAGAGGCCCCATGGCGCTTGCCAGCATGACCGGATTCGCCCGCGCGGCCGGTACCATCGGAGGCCTCTCCTGGACATGGGAGGTCAAGTCGGTCAACGGCCGGACGCTGGACATGCGCTTTCGCATGCCGGGCGGCTGGGACGCGCTGGAGGCCCCCGCGCGGGCCCTCGTCGCCGCGAAGCTGAAGCGCGGCAACGTCACCTGCAACCTGCAGCTCTCCGAGGATGCGGTACCGGTCAGCTATCGCCTGAACGAGGGGCTGCTCGACCAGTTGAGCGAGATCGCCAACGAGGTGGCGGTGCGCTTCGGCGCGGCGCCGCCCAGCCTGGACGGGCTGCTGGCGCTGCGCGGCGTCATGGAAGTGGTGGAACAGCAGCCGGACGAAAGCGACCGCGAGGCGCGCGAGACGGCCCTGGCCGCGGGCCTCGGCGAGGCGATCGACCGGCTGGCCGAGGTGCGCGCCGTCGAGGGCAAGCATCTGCAGGGCGTGCTGGCATCGCTGCTCGACGACATGGCCCGCCTCGCCGCCGAGGCGAGGAAGGCGGCCGAAAGCCGGCCCGAAGCCTGGCGCACGCGGCTCAGCGAACAGGTGGCGGCGCTGCTCGGCTCGGCGACGCCGCTGCCCGAGGAGCGGCTGGCGCAGGAACTCGCCATCATCATCGCCAAGGGCGACATCAGGGAAGAACTCGACCGCCTCGCCGCCCATCTCGCCGCCGCGCATGCGGCGATGAAGAAGGACGATCCCGGCGGCACCGGCCGGCGCCTCGACTTCCTGGCGCAGGAACTGAACCGCGAGGCGAACACGCTCTGCTCCAAGTCGGGCGATGCCGAACTGACCCGCATCGGCCTCGAACTCAAGCTCGCGATCGACCGCTTCCGCGAGCAGGCCGCCAATATCGAGTGAGACGAGGGCGATGAACGCCACCCAGTCCCTGGAGATCGCCCGCAAGGGCCTGATGCTGGTCCTCTCCTCGCCGTCCGGCGCGGGCAAGACCACCATCTCGCGCCGCCTGCTCGAAGCCGACGAGAACCTCGTCATGTCGGTCTCGGTCACCACCCGCCCCAAACGCCCGGGCGAGGTGGACGGCATCGACTACCGCTTCATCGACCCGGTCGAGTTCAACCTGATGGTGAACCGCCAGGAACTGCTGGAACACGCCAAGGTCTTCGACCACTACTACGGCACGCCCAAGGGACCGGTGTTCGACCACCTGGCGGCCGGGCGCGACGTGCTCTTCGACATCGACTGGCAGGGCACCCAGCAGCTGGCCCAGGCGGCGCGCGAGGACGTCGCCTCGATCTTCATCCTGCCGCCCTCGATGAGCGAGCTGCAGCATCGCCTCGAGCGCCGCGCCCAGGACAGCGCCGCGGTGGTGGCCAAGCGCATGTCCAAGGCCTCGGAAGAGATCAGCCACTGGGCCGAATACAACTACATCGTCGTCAACGACGATCCCGACCGCTGCCTCGAAGACGTCTATGCCGTGCTGCGCGCCGAACGCATCCGCCGCCAGCGCCAGACCGGCCTCGTCGATTTCGTGAAGATGCTGCGCGAGGGGCGGTAGGCGCTCACACTTCCTTGAGGCCGAAAGCCGGTTCCGGCGCGCTGAAGCCCGGCAGGGTGAAGGCATCGAGCGGCACCGCCGCATCTTCGATCTCTCCGGCGAAGGCGCCGGAACAGACGATGCGCCGGCCGAGATGCCCGGCGAGGCGCTCCAGCCCGCCACCCGGGCCAGCGGAACGGCGCCCCCGTGATCTCCGGATGCAGCATGTCCAGAAAGAGCGAGATGCGCCAGACCGGCAGGCCCGCCGCGAGGAGCCGGGTGCCGAGCGCGGTCAGCGCATCCTGGGCGCGGGGAATCGTCCGCGCCTCGTCGATCAGCCAGGCGGCTATCGGATGGTTCAAGCTCTGCCTCCGAGAGGAGACCGCATTACAGTCGAGGCCGGTCAGCCGCGCAATGCGGCCGCCGGGCGCGGCGCGGTGCTGATCGCGGCGGCGGCGGTGGCGAACAGCGCCTCCCGCCCGCCGGCGAGCGGCGGCACGATCAGCTGCCGGTTGATGCTGCGCTTCAGCGCCTTCGCCTCCTCGCCCTGCAGGCGCAGCTCCCGTTCGAAGCCGCCGGTCAGCACCGCTCCCGCCGGTCCGAGGTCGAGGCAGGTGACATAGGGCCTCGGCGCATAGTCCATGAGCGGTTCGCCCAGCAGATGCCGCGCCGCGTTGTGGCCGGCGAAGGCCCCGGTCGACAGCGCATGCTGGCAGGAGAGGACGGTGCTGTGCCCGCCCGGCAGCGGCGCCGAGGCGACGTCGCCGGCGGCGAAGACGCCCTCGCCCGCGCGAAGCTGCAGGTCGACGCCAAGACGCTCGCCGATCACCGCCGAGGGTTCCAGCCCGCCGGCCCAGACGGCGATATCGGCCGGCAGCCGGCTGCCGTCCTCCAGCCTGAGCGCGCCCGGTTCCACCGCCGCGACGCCCTTGCCTTCAACCGTCTCGATGCCGAACCGCCGGAGCGCCCCGGTGATCACCGCGCGCGCCGCCCCGCCATAGCCCGAAGCCGGCGCGACCCGGTCGACCAGCAGCACGCTCGCCCCCGGCGCCTCGGCATCGCGCCAGCCGGCCAGCTCCAACGCCAGTTCGATGCCGGTGAAGCCGCCGCCGATCACCGCCACTTTCGGGTTCGTCAGCGCCTTCAGCGCGCTCCAGAAGGCTTCCGCCTCCGGCCAGGTATCGATGCCCTGCACCGATCCGGCGAAGGGCGGCGCCTTGGCCCGGCTGCCGAGCGCCAGCAGCAGCACGCGGCCCTCCAGCACACGCCCGTCGGCGAGGGTGAGGCGCCGCGCCGGCCGGTCGATGCCGGCGATCTCTCCCTGCACCAGCCGCGCGCCCACCGCCTCCAGCAGCGGGGCGAGCGCATGCTGCGCCTCTCCCTGCGTCAGGCCGTGCTCGTAGAGCCGGGGGCGCGCCGTCAGCCAGGGATCGCGGCTGACCAGCGCGATGTCGAGGCCGCGGCCCGACAGGGCCGCCTGCCGCGCCGCCCCGAAGGCGGCCCACAGGCCGGCATAGCCGCCGCCCGCGATCAGGATGTCATGCATTGGGATCGCTCCGATTCGCCTTATCTGAAATACCGGACGGGGCAGGGCGCAGCCTTGTGACATGTCACAGCCGCGCCCGCTGCCCCGTCTCCGGCGAGCGGCCGCCCCTTGCCTGGCCCGCCGCCGGAGCTTCCAATGGATGGAATGAGCGCCACCCTGATCCGCGACCCCGCGCCGCCGCCAGCGGCCGACAGCCAGGCGGCCGACAGCGCCGGCGGCTTCGAGCCGCACCGGCCCGCGCTGCTGCGCCTCGCCTACCGCCTGCTCGCCGACCGGGCGGCGGCCG
>JALHMN010000087.1 GCA_022844005.1 bacterium
CGGCGGGCGGGGTCGGTGCAGCCGCTGGCCTATGCCCGTGGCCTCGCCCGGGCAGCCCAGGCGGCCGGCGCGCGGCTGCACGGCGGCAGTCCGGTCTCCGGCCTCACCCGCGAGGGCAGCCGATGGAAGGCGGTCACGCCGCAAGGCAGCATCAGCGCCGAGCGCGTCGTCATCGGCACCAATGCCTATTCCGACGATCTGTGGCCGGGGCTGAAGGAGACGGTGGTGCCGGTGCGCAGCTACCTCGTCGCCACCAGGCCGCTCGGCGACAACCTGCGCCGCAGCATCCTGCCGGAAGGGCATTGCGTATCGGACAGCCGACAGCTGCTCTTCTACTGGCGGCTCGACGCGCACGGACGCCTGGTGATGGGCGGGCGCGGCCCGCTCCGCGACGAGAGCAGCTTCGCCGATTACGAGCCGGTGCGCCGGGCCATCCGCCGCCTCTATCCGCATATCGGCGAGCCGGAATGGGACTATCACTGGAACGGCCGCGTCGCCGTCACGCTCGACGGCCTGCCGCATCTGCACGAACCGGCACCGGGCGTCGCCATCGCGCTCGGCTACAACGGCCGGGGCGTCGCCATGGCGAGCCGCATGGGCAAGGTTCTGGCCGACCACGCTGGCGGCGAGAGCGCCGAGGCGCTGGGTTTCCCCGTCAGCCAGATCCGGCCAATCCCGCTGCATGCCTTCCGCCTGCCGGCGCTCGCCGCCGTCATCGCCTGGCGGCGCTTCCAGGATTGGCGCGCCGAGGGCTTCTAACCGGCGCTGTGCAGGCAGCGCAGATCAGAAGCCGTGCGCCGGAGCGGCGTCAATTGGTCTTCGGCTTCGTGCCGGCCGGCTCTTGCATCTTCTTCTTGGCTTCGTCCTCGGCGGCCTTCTGCTTCAAGGCCTCCTCGGCGGCTCGGGCTTTTTCGTCGACCTGGCCGCCGACGGTCGTCCGGGTCGAAGTCGTCGCCGGGACCTGAGTTTGCGACTGCGCAAAAGCGCCGGCGGACAGACAAAGGATGCTGGCGCCGATCAGGAGAGCTCGGATGTTCATGGGTTGATTCCTTCTCGAGAACCGTCACCGGCCGCAGAACCAACCGTGGCCGAAGACCCTGGGTGGAGTTTGCCTGCCTCTCTCCGTGGACGCCTTGAGCTGGCGCAATCCACCGGACGTTGATCGGGCGACGCCTTCAGGTGCGCCCGCCTCCGCCGCGCTGCGTCGGCGGCTGGTCGGGAAGGGTCATGCCGCGTTCGCGGGCAGGTTTCTGCATCTCCGCGTGATGCCTCTGGCGGGTGCGCTCGCGACCATCGGCCATAGTCGTGTCACGGATTCATCAAAGTGAATTACAATTATAAATTTTATTGCGCTGCCTATTGCGCACCGTCGCGGTCCGGCAGCAGGTTCGCCATCACCTGGTTCATCAGGTTTCGGAACGACTTGCCCGAGGGCGCGGCGGCGGCACGCCCCTCGCCCGACAGCCAAGACACCGCCTTGCTGTCGATGCAGAGCACCGCGTGCACCCTGAGGCTGGCGCCGGGCGAGAGCGTCTCGGGTTTCGCCTGCGCCTCGCAGAGCGGATCGTCGCGCAGCACGTTCGAGGCCGGATCGAAGACCAGGACGATGCGGATATTGGCCGGCGTCTCCGCCTTCGGCTTGGTCGTGAGCCGGGTGCCGCGCGGCAGCCAGCCGGGCGGCGCGATCGCGGCGGCGATGTCCTCGGCATTGGCCTTGCCGGCGAAGGGATTGCCATGGATCACCGTGGCGATCTCGCCGGCCTTGGCGGCATAGCGCAGCATCTGCGCCGAATAGGGCGACTGCTGGCCGGTATTGGCGATCTTCACCGGATCGTCGCAGCCGGCGAGGGCGAGCAGCGATAGCAGCGGGATGAGGCGGCGCATGGGATGACTAGCCTTGTTCTGATCGCCCATCCAAGCCGGATTCGGGGCGCGCGGTCCATCACGCGGCGACACCGGCGAGGTGACGCCCGGCGATCCAGCCGAAGGTCATGGCCGGGCCGATGGTGATTCCAGGCCCGGGATAAGCGCCGCCCATGACGCTGGCGGCATCGTTGCCGACCGCGTGCAGGCCGGGAATGGCGGCGCCACCCTGATCGAGCACGCGGGTCGCCGCGTCGGTCCTCAGGCCCAGAAAGGTACCGATGTCGCCGGGAATGATGCGCACGGCATAGAAGGGCGCGGTTTCGAGCGGCGCGATGCAGGGGTTCGGCCCATGCGTCAGGTCGCCGTTGAAGCGCTGGTAGGCATCCCCGCCCTTGCCGAATTCCGGATCTTCGCCGGCGGCGGCATGGGCGTTGAAGTCGGCGACCGTGCGGGCCAGCCCTTCGGCATCGACACCGATCTTCACCGCCAGTTCGCGCATCGTCTGGCCGGAGGCGATGTATCCGGAACGCAGGAATCGCCCTACCGGATGCGGTGCCGGCGGCGCCGCGCCCAGGCCGTAGCGGCGGAAGGCGCGATGGTCGGCGATGATCCAGGCTTCGACCACGCTCTCGCCCCGGCAGGTCTCGAACATGCGCGGCACGAAGTCGTGGTAGGAGCGCGCCTCGTTGGCGAAGCGCCGGCCGCGCCGGTCGACGGCGATGACGCCGGGCTTACCGCGGTCGATGAAATGCGGGAAGGGCACGACCGACCCGTCCTTCTGGGGCAGGAGCGACACCGGCGTCCAGGCCGCCGGCTGCACCGCATCGTCCTGGAAGGCGGCCCCCGCCGCCTGGCCGAGCCGGATGCCGTCACCCGTATTGGTGGCGGGCGCCGCCGACAGGTGGTTCTTCCCCGCCGCCACATGGGCGTAGAAGCGGCCCTGCATCTCGGCATTGCCGGGGAAACCGCCGCAGGCCAGCACCACACCGGCCCGCGCGTTCACCCGGACCGGCGCTCCCTCGCGGTCGACGACGGCGCCGGTAACCCGGCCGCCATCGGCGCAGAGTTCCACCACCGGCGAGGAGAGCCAGAGCGGGATGTCGCGTTCGAAGGCCGATTTGGCCAGCCGGGCGACCAGCGCGTTGCCATTGGCGAGCCGCGTCCCGCGGGCATGGCCGAGGCGGTCGACGGCATAGCGCGCGATCAGCTTGCCGCAGTAGAAGGCGGCGGCGGGCGAGCGCGTCATGCGGAAGAACTGCGGCAGGTCGTCCCGCGCGATCATCATGCCGCCCAGCACCATCATCGAGGCGAGCGGCGGGCGGAGCTGCGCGAAGGCGGGGCCGAGCGCCCGGCCGTCGAAAGGTTCCGGCATCATGCCTCGCCAGCCCTCGGCCGCGCCCGGCGCGTCGGGGTGATAGTCGGCCCAGACCGCCTGGGCGCGATAGCGCACATGGGTGTTGCTCTCGAAGAACTCCAGCATCCGCGGGCCGTTGTCGACGAAGGCCTCGGCGCGGGCCTGGTCGAAGCGGTTGCCGGCCTCGTGGCGGATATAGGCGAGCGCGTCCTCGCGGCTGTCGGCGAAGCCCTGGCGCGCTGCATCGGCATTGCCCGGAATCCACACCACGCCGGCGGAGAGGGCCGTGGTGCCGCCGAAGACCGGTTCCTTCTCGGTCATGACGACCTTCAGGCCGTGATGGGCCGCGGTGATCGCGGCGGCGAAGCCGCCCGCCCCCGATCCGATGACCAGCACGTCGCAGGCGATTTCTTCCATCGCGGGTTTCGTCCTCCCTCTCGCGGCCATCTCGACGCGGCCGTCGCCTCGGAAGGATGTTACCGGGCCGGGACCCGTGCCGGCCAGTCCGGTCTTCGGCCCGCAGACCTCAGCCGGCTTCGACCACGGCCCAGGCCTTCTTCGCGGTGATCGGGACGCTGGCGCCGACTTCCAGGGCCCGGGCGTTGGAGGCATTGCCCTCCAGCCCGCGCTTGTAGACGCCCTGGCCGATGGCGGCCGAGCGGAACAGCGAGAAGGCGAGGTAGAAGCGCCAGTCGGGGATGCCTTCGCGCCCGGTGCGCCGGCAATAGGCGGCGATGTAATCGGCCTCGCTCGGGATGCCTTCCGGAACGCCCTCGTTGAACCCGGTCCCAGCCCGCGTCTTCAGGTGATAGGGCATGCAGTTGTAGGCGAGGTCGGCGAGCGGATGCCCGAGGGTCGACAGTTCCCAGTCGATCACCGCCAGAACCCGCGCCTCGGTCGGGTGGAAGATCATGTTCTCGAGCCGGTAGTCGCCATGCACCAGCGTGGTGTCGTCGCTCGACGGGATATTGGCCGGCAGCCATTCGATCAGCCGGTCCATCTCCGGGATCGCCTCGGTGCGGGCGGCCACATACTGTTTGGTCCAGCGGTCGAGCTGACGGCTGTAGTAGTTGCCCGGCCGGCCGAAATCCGAAAGACCCGCCGCCCGCCAGTCGACCTGGTGCAGCGCCGCTAGCACGGCGTTCATCTGATCGTAGATGGCGGCACGTTCGGCCGGCGGCATGCGGGGCAGGCCGAGATCGCGGAAGACCCGCCCAGTGACATAATCCATGACGAAGAAAGCGGTGCCGATGACGCCCTCTTCCTCGCAGAGGCCGCGGACCACCGGCACCGGCACGGCGCTGTCCTTCAGCGCGGCGAAGACCCTGTATTCGCGTTCCACCTGGTGCGCCGAGGGCAGCAGCTTCCCCGGCGGCTTCTTCCGCAGCACATAGGCATGCCCGGGAGTGCCGATCCAATAGGTGGGGTTGGAATGCCCGCCGGCGAACTGGCGGAGCATCAGCGGCCCACGGAAACCCTCGACGTGACGCTCCATCCAGGCCGCGAGCGCGCCTTCGTCGATGCGATGCGCCTCGCGGACCGGGGTGGTTTCCGCCGCCGCTTCCATCGGCTCAGCCCTTCTTCAGGAGCTTTTCCACCTGCTTGGCGGCGGCGATCGCCATCGGCTTCGCGCGTTTTCCCTGTTCCAGCGCATGCGGGCTGGCGGCGGTGCCGTCGACATAGCGGCCCATGATGCCCTGCAGGATGCCGGCCAGCTTGAACATGTTGTAGGCGGCATAGAAGTCGAGGTTGGGGATTCCGTCGCGCTTGGTACGTCTGCAATAGGCGGCGACGTATTCGGCCTCGGTCGGGATGCCGAGCGCCGGCAGGTCGAGGCCGAGGAGGCCGCGATAATCGGCGCCGCCGAGGCGCCAGCTCATCAGGTGATAGGTGAAATCGGCCAGCGGGTGGCCGAGCGTGGACAGCTCCCAGTCGAGGATGGCGAGCACGCGCGGCTCGGTCGGGTGGAAGATCATGTTGTCCAGGCGATAGTCGCCATGCACGACCGAGGTCTCGTCGCCCGGCGGCACGTTCTTCGGCAGCCAGTCGATCAGGGCATCCATCTCCGGGATGACCTCGGTCTCGCTCTGCTTGTAGGTCTTTCCCCAGCGGTGGATCTGGCGCTGGATATAGTCGGTGGGCTTGCCGAAATCGGCGAGGCCGACGGCCTGGTAGTCGACGTTGTGCAACGCCGCCATGGCACGGTTCATCTCGTCATAGACCTTGCCCCGGTCGGCCTTGGTGAGATCGGCCAAGGACTGGTCCCAGAACACCCGGCCGTCGACACAGTCCATGATGTAGAACATGGTTCCGGCCACGCTTTCGTCGGTGCAGAGCGCATGGGGCTTCGCCACCGGCACATCCGTCTGGTGCAGGGCGGAGATCACCTTGAATTCGCGGTCGACGGCGTGCGCGGAGGGCAGCAGCTTGCCAGGCGGCTTCCGGCGCATCACGTAGCGCTTGCCGCCCGCGTCGGTGAGACGGAAGGTCGGGTTCGACTGCCCGCCCTTGAACTGTTCGACGCTCACCGGCCCCTTGTAGCCATCGACATTGGCCTTCAGCCAGCGGTCGAGATTGGCCTCGTCGAAGCGGTGCTGTTCCCGCACGGCCTGGGTGCCGACGAACTGGTCGTACATCTTGTTTTCTCCGGAACGCTTCCTCGGGGACCACGGATAGCACCCCCCGAGGCCCAGGGGCAACGCCGCGCCGGCTTGATGACCCGGCAGGCTGCCGCTATAAGCGCCCGGTCATGAACACGTCGTCCCTCGTCCTCTGCTGTTGCTGTTGAAGCCCTACCCGCACCCGCGGGCCTTCACGCATGCGCAGACGACGATGCTCCCTTTGCGGAGCCAGGGACGACAGAGATGGCACTCCACCTCCACAATACGCTGACCCGCGCCCGCGAACCGTTCAGACCGATCGATCCGAGCCATGTGCGGATCTATGTCTGCGGTGCCACCGTCTACGACACCGCGCATCTGGGCAATGCGCGCTCGGCCGTGGTCTTCGACCTGCTGCGGGCGGTGCTGGAGGCCGAGTGGCCGAAGGTGACGTTCGTGCGCAACATCACCGATATCGAGGACAAGATCATGGACCGGGCGCGAAGCACCGGCCAGAGCATCGAGCAGGTGACGGAAGCCGCGATCCGCTTCCAGGACGAGGATCTGGCAGCGCTCGGCGTCCGTCCGCCCACCGTGGCACCGCGGGCGACGCGACACATCCCGCAGATCCTGGAGTTGATCGGCATCCTTCTGGCGAAGGGTCATGCTTATGCGGCCGAGAGGCATGTGCTGTTCGACGTGCGGTCGAACCCGCGCGCGGGGCGACTTTCCGGACAGACGCTGGCGGGCCTGCGCGAGGGTGCGCGGGTGGAAGTGGCGCCCTACAAGCGCGATGGGGCCGATTTCGTGCTGTGGAAACCCTCCACGCCCGAACAGCCCGGCTGGGACAGTCCCTGGGGCCGCGGGCGACCGGGCTGGCATGTCGAATGCTCGGCCATGGCGGCCACGCATCTGGGGCCCGAGTTCGACATCCATGGCGGCGGCAGCGATCTGATCTTCCCCCATCATGAGAACGAGATCGCCCAGAGCACCTGCGCGCATGGCACCGAGCACATGGCGCGGTTCTGGCTGCACAACGGCATGCTGACCGTGGACGGACTGAAGATGGCGAAGAGCGCCGGCAACTTCATCACCGTGCGCGAACTGCTGGCGGCGCATCCGGGACGGGCGGAGGCGATCCGGCTGATGCTGCTGTCGGTGCATTATCGCCAGGATCTGGACTTCACCGAGCCGCGCCTGCACGAAGCGGCGCAGACGCTGGACCGCGCCTATGGCGCGCTGCGCGGAATGCCGGGCAATGACGCGGGCAATGACGCGGGCGGCGGTGGCGCAGTGCTGGCGGCATTGCAGGATGATCTCAACACGCCGCTCGCCCTTGCCCGGCTGCATGAGCTGATCGGCCGCGTGAACACGGCATCCGGCAGCGAACGCGACGCACGCGCCGCGGATCTGCGGGCGGCGGGACGTCTTCTCGGCGTCCTTCGCCTCGATCCGGAAGCGTGGTTCCAAGGCGGCACCCATGATCCGGCCGAGATCGATCGCCTGGTCGGCGAGCGCGCCACGGCACGGGCAGCGCGCGACTTCGCCACCGCCGACCGCATCCGGGCCCGGCTCGAAAGCCGCGGCATCGCGCTGGAAGACCGGCCCGAAGGGACCGTGTGGCGCCTTGGCTAGAGATAGACTTCGCGGACATCGACCGAGGTGGAATGGCCGAGCTTGTCCCAGTGGTCCTTGATCCACTGCTCGGCGGTGGCGCGGCCGAGTCCCTTCAGAAAGGTGAGAAAATCGGTCTCGGCGTTCAGCTTGCTGGAGGCATGCAACTCGCTCAGCATCGGCGTCGAGTCGATCAGATGCAGGAAGGTGCGGCGGTACTCGGTGGGGTCGAGCTTGCCCGCAGCGATCAGGCGGTTGACGAAGTTGATCGCCCGCACCTCGGCGATCAGCGAGGAATTGAAGGTGATCTCATTCACCCGGTCCTGGATCTCGCGGGCGCTCACCGGCAGGTCGTCGCGGAAGACCGGGTTGATCTGCACGATGACGAGGTCGCGGCTGCCCGGCGCATAGACCAGCGGATAGAGCGCCGGATTGCCGGTGAAACCACCGTCGTAGTAGCGCCCGCCCTTCACCTCGACCGCTTCGAACATCGTGGGCAGGCAGGCCGAGGCGAGCAGCGCCTCGATGCAAAGTTCGCGGTTGTCGAACACCTTGACGCGGCCGGTGCGCACGCTGGTCGCGCAGATGTAGAGATCGATCCGGCTGGCATAGCGGATGGCGTCGAAATCGATCGCCTTCTCCAGCACGTCCTTCAGGGGATTGAGCTTGCCCGGGTTGAGCTGGGTGGGCGAGAAGACACGGCCGATCATGTCCATGAACCAGAAGCCCGGCGTGTTGTCGACCCGCCAGCTGCCGACGAGCTTGTCGAGGGGGCTGCGCTGGATCGGGCTCAAGCGGCCTTCGTGCCCGATCAGGCCCCAGAATTCATCGAGCGCCCGGCGCGCCCCGGCGCGCCCATCGGCGGCGTAGCCCGAGGCGAGCACGGCGGCGTTCATCGCGCCCGCGCTGGTGCCCGAGATCGCCTCGATCTCGACATGCTCCTCCTCGAGCAGCCGGTCGAGCACGCCCCAGGTGAAGGCGCCGTGCGAGCCGCCGCCCTGCAGCGCCAGCTTGATCGGCTTGCATTCCCGCTGTGTGGTTTCCTCCCCGTTGCCGTTCTTCTTCGCTTCCCCGTTTGCCGGGGCAGTGGACGGGGTCCTGGCCATGTGAACTCCTAACCGGGTTTCTTACGGGGAGCGGGGCGCTTCGGCACCGGCCGGATCGGCACCCGCACCGGTGGACGGGGCTTCACCGCGGATTTGCGGTTGCCCTTCTCGTACATGCCGGCGACCGCGATTCCGTCCTGGTTCTGGTTGCCGCGCAGGCGATAGAGCCGCCAGAGTTCGGCGGCGAGACCGCTCATCGGCAAGGGCGTGCCGCTGTTCCTGGCGACCGAGGCGATCAGGTCCAGATCCTTCAGGATGGTCTTGCCCGCCCCCTGGCCGGCGAAGTCACCCTTGGCCATGCGCCGGCCATGCAGCTGCAGCATCACGGAATCGGCGAATCCGCCTTCCAGCACGTCGGGGAGAGCCGCCGGGTCGACGCCGTTGTCGCGTGCCAGCGCGAACATCTCGGCCAGAACCAGGATGCTGTTGCCGACCACGATCTGGTTGCACATCTTCGTGGTCTGCCCGGCGCCGACATCGCCCATGCGCACGAACCGCCGGGCGACCCACTTCATCACCGGACGAACCTTCTCCACATCGGTCTCCACCCCGCCCGCGAAGATGGCGAGGCTGCCCGCTTTGGCCCCCGGCACGCCCCCGGTCACCGGCGCGTCGACCCAGGCCATGCCGGTTCCCGCGCGCAGGCGATCGGCCATGTCGCGGCTGGCATGCGGATCGGCGGTCGAATGGTCGACCAGCACCTTGCCCGCGGACGCGCCCTCGGCCACGCCGTCGGGGCCGAACACCACTTCCTCGACCGAGGCGGTGTCGAAGACACACAGATGCACGACCTCGGCCGCGCGGGCGACATCGGCGGGTGTCGCCGCCTCGCGCGCGCCGGCCTGCAGCGCGGGCAGGATCTTGTCCCGCGACCTGTTCCACACCGTGACCGGATGACCGCCCTTCAGCAGGTTGAGCGTCATCGGCAGACCCATCTGACCAAGGCCGATGAACCCGAGCGGCGTCTTGCCCTTCTTCGCCATATCCCCTCCGTGAGCGAGCGGCGATCCTAGGGATACCGCGCGGCAGGCTCAATCGCGCTTGTTCGGCGCCGCGAAGGGATCGAGGACGGGAATGCCGAGGCGGGAAAAATCCCGGATGTTGCGCGTGACCATCGTCAGGCGATGAACTTGCGCGGTGGCCCCAATGAGGGCATCCACGATCGGCAGCGTGGCGCGCGATACCATCACGGCCCAAGCTTCCGCCACATCGAAATCGACCGCCAGGACGCGATCACCGAGCCGGCCGACGAGATCGGCATGCCAGAGCGCAAGCCGAGCCGCCTGCGGCGGATCGCGCCGCTCGGCACGCAGAATGCCGCGACGTATCTCGGCCAGCACCATGACGCTGGTAAACACCTGTTCCTGCGGCAGGTCGCTGGCCCAAGCCATGACGTTCCGGTCGCCCTGCCTGCCCTTCCTGATTTCGGAGAGGACATTGGTGTCGAGCAGGAAGCTCACAGCTTGACGCGTCTGGGCAGGCTTCGGTCACGTTTGACAAGATCATCCCAGGACGGATCCCAATCGTCGCTGCCGAGCGATTCCAAAAGGGATTTGCCGGACCCGGCGCCTCCGGCGGCAGCCACCGTCGCCTCGAAGCGCTCCGCCTGCTTCGGATCGTCCGCGATCACCTGGGCAATCTTACGCAGCAAGGCGCGATGCTTCGGCCGGGCTTTCACTTCGAGCCGAACGAACCCGCTTTTGGCCTGCCGCTCGCGATAAGCTGCTACGGCCTTCTTACCCTTTTGCATAACATCGACCTTCATCTCCGGAAAGATTACCGGAAATCACCCTCCATCGCTACCGGCTGCCATCCAGGTCGAATTCCGGGGTCGCGTAGGCGAGGAGGTCGCGGTGGTGCATGGCGATGTCCTCGCGGAACAGGTCGCGGGTGATGCCGGCGACGAGGCGCGGGGCGGCGAATTTCATGGCGTTGATCGAGGCGCCGCTGGGGCCGGCGCTCATCGTCGCCGCATAGGTAAAGAGATGGATGCGCCCCAGGAAGGGGGCTGCGCCGGGCGCCTTCTCCGTCAGCTCCAGTGCGGGACCGAGATAGGGATAGCGCGACAGCCGCTCGTCCGCCTCGCCTACCGGCGGGGTGTAGCGGTCGGCCCATAGCGCCACGAGCGGCGCCAACTGGCGCAGTGCCGGCTTGGAGACGAGATCTATGTCGAGGCCGGTGCCGGCGATGACATAGTCGAAGCGGTGCCCGCCCTGGGGCGTGCTCACCCTGACGCCGCCGGCCTCGGTCCCGACATCGAGCCAGGGCGCGCCCAGATGCAGGCGGAAGTTGCGGTGCTTCGTCGCCCGCTCCCAGGTCTCCTTCGGGAAGGCCTCGCGCAGGTTGAGGAGATGGCGCATGACGCGCCAGCGCCAGGCGTCGTCGAGATCGGCGAGATGGCGGAAGAAGCCGGCATAGGACATCTGCTTGAAGGGCTGCACGCGCTGCAGTTCGGGCCGCCGCGAGAAGAGATCGACCGATGCCGCCCCGGCCTCGAGCGCGGTCGAAGCGTTGTCGAAGGCGGATGCCGCGGCCCCGAGGACACCGACCCGCTTGCCCGCGAGTGCCCCGAAATCGATCCGATCGGCCGTATGCGCGCGCAAGGCCGCTGGCAGACGCTCGACCGCCGGCGGCATCCACCAGCGACCGGTGCCGTCGATACCGGTCGCGAGAACGAGCTTGCGCGCCCGCAACAGCTCGCCGCTCGCCAGATGGGCGACCACGTGATCCGAGGCGCCCTCGATCCGCTCCAGCCGCAGGCCGTTGCGCACCGGCAGGTCGAGGAGGCGGCGATACCAGAGGAGATAGGCCGCCCACATCTCCTTCGGGATCTTGCCGAGCGCCGCGAAGGCCGCCTCGCCCCACTGCGCCTCGAACCAGGCCTGGAAGGTGAGCGAGGGGATGTCGAGGTCAGGCCCGGTGACCGTCTTCCATGACCGCAGGGTCACCATGCGGGCATAGTCGCCCCACACCCCTTCCTCCCCCTCGGGCCGGGCGTCGATCAGCAGGATGTTGCCGACCCGCTCGCGCAGCAGCCGGAAGGCGGTGACGAGGCCGCCCTGGCCCGCCCCTACGATCAGCACGTCGAGGCAGCGCGCGCCGTCCGGGCCGATGCGCGGCGGCACCCAGTCGCGCTCCGGATAGGCGATCAGCGCGAGGTCCTTCGCCACCCTTCTTTCGAGTGCCGCCAGGCCAGATGTCATGCTCGCTCCCCACCCGATCCGCTATGGTCGGACCCGACGCGCCCTCGGGAGGACGATGCAATGAGCGAGCCGATCCTGCACCACTATGACATCTCGCCCTTCTCGGAGAAGGTGCGGCTGATGTTCGGCCTGAAAGGTATCACCTGGGCTTCGGTCATCATCCCCTCGATCATGCCGAAGCCCGACTACACGGCGCTCACCGGCGGCTATCGCCGCACGCCGTCCTTGCAGATCGGCGCCGACATCTATTGCGACACCCGCCTGATCGCGAGCGTGCTGGAGGAACGCGTCCCCGCCCCCAGTCTCTTCGCCGCCGGCGGCGAGGGGCTCAACCGTGCGGTCGAGAGCTGGGCGGAAACGATGCTGTTCTGGCCCGCCGCCCGCGCCGTGATCGGTCGGAACGACGCCCATATGATGCCCGAATTCCACGCCGACCGGGCCGCCATGCGCGGCATGCCGGCACCCAGCCCCGATCGGGTCCGGGCCGCCGGCGCCGAGGCCGCGGCGCAGCTGCCGCTGCAGATCGACTGGGTGGGCAGCATGCTGGCCGACGGGCGGCCCTATCTCCTGGGCGGGGCGCCGGGGCTCGCCGATTTCGCCGTGTACCACTGCCTGTGGTTCCTCGACGTGCTGCCGGCGAAGCTGTCGCCCGGGCTGATCAGGGACAACCGGATCCGGGACTGGATGGGCCGCATCGCCGCCATCGGCCATGCCACCCGGCACGAGGTCGACGCTACCGCCGCCATCGCCGCGGCGCATGCCAGCAAGCCGGCCGAAGCCCCCCCTTCCACCGATAGCGCCGTCAGCCCCGGGCAGGCGGTGAAGATAGAGCCGGAGGAGCGCACCTCCCCCCCGGTCGAAGGCAGCCTGGTGGCGGCGACGGCGACGCGCCTCATCATTCGCCGCACCGATGAGCGCGCCGGGACCGTGCATGTGCACTTCCCGCGCCTCGGCTACCGCATCTCGATGGCGTGAGGAGACAAAAAAGAGCTGCCGGCCCGCAAGGACCGGCAGCCAGGCGAGCGGCCGATGCTCAGGCGCGCTTCTTGGGGATCAGCTTCTCGACCTCGGCCACGGTGGCGTCGAGGGCGACGAGCGGCTCGCGGCTCTTGTTCACCACCGTCTGCAGCCCGTCGTTGATGATGTCGGTGATGCGGAGAGCATTCTGGCCCGGGAAGGCGTACCAGCCGGTGATGACGTCCTGCTGGCGGATGCTGATCATGTGGTTGGGATTCTCGGCATAGAACTTCGCCAGCATGTCCTCACGGGCGGCGGGAATGGTGGAGGCCGGCATGTAGCCGGTCGCCCGCACCATCATGGTGCCGCCTTCCGGGCCGCAGGCGAACTTGATGAATTTCCAGGCGGCTTCCTGCTTTGCCTTGTCCTTGGTGAACATCATGCCGACATTGCCGCCGGCAGGCAGCCGGCCCTGGGCCGAGGCGAGCGGGAAGCGGGCGCAGACCAGCGGGAAGCGGCCGCCGATCTCGCGGTTGAAGCGGCCCAACTGCGCGGTCGACTGCTGGGCGATGCCGAGGCGGCCGGCGAAGAAGTCCTGGACCGCCGTGTCGGGGCGGATGTCGGCCATCTTGCCCTCGTCGACGAAGCGCCGCAGCAGCTGGATAGCCTTCCTACCCGGTTCTTCGCCGAAGGCGACCTTGCTCTCGTCGGCATTCATCAGGCTGCCGCCGTGGCTCAGCACCAGCGCCTGCCAGGACCAGTTGCCGGTGATGGTCCAGTCGAAGAACATGCTGCGGGTATTGGCTGCTGGCGCATCGATGGCGGCGGCGAGCTTCACCACCTCGTCCCAGGTCGTGGGCAGCTTGGCCGGATCGCCGCCGGCCTTCTTCACCAGATCGGCATTGAAATAGAGGATAGGGGTGGAGAGCGCGAAGCCGATGCCGGTCTGCTTGCCCAGCACCTGGCCGAGCGAAAGCAGCGTCGGCGAGTAGCCGAGGTTCTTCACTTCGGTATCGGCATCCATGAACGGCTTCAGGTCGACCGGAATGTCACGTTCGAGGAGCGTCCGCTGGCGATTCAACCCGTGGAAGGCGACGTCGGGCAGCGAATTGGTGATCACGTCGCGCAGGTTGCGCTGCAGGATTTCCTCGTACCCGTTCTCGGGCGCGCGCAGGTTGATGGTGATCCCGGGGTTCTTCGCCATGAACTCCTTCGCCACGTTCTCCATCAGGTCCTTGAACAGGGCCGGAATGGAATACTGGACGGAGAGCTCCACCGGGCGCGACTGCGCCCGAAGGTAGGTCGGCATGGCGAGCGTCGCCGCGGCGGCGGCACCCCCGGCAACGAAGCGGCGGCGGTTGGTATTCAGCATCTGTCCCTCCGGTTGGCTGAAAGCGTCAGGTCACTTGACCGCGGTCATCGTCACGCCCTCGATGAACCAGCGCTGGGCGAGCAGGAAGGCGATGACGAGCGGGGCGGTGACGGCGGTGGCGGCGGCCATCAGCGGGCCGTAGTTGGTGCCGGCCTCGGCATTGGCGAAGAAGACGACGCCGAGCGGCGGCGTCGCCAGATGTTCGCTCTGCACCACCAGCAGCGGCCAGAAGAATTCGTTCCAGTTCCAGATGAAGGAGAGCACGCCGAAGGCGACCAGCGCCGGCATGGCGGTCGGCAGCATGATGCGCCAGACGATGCCGAACTCGCCCACCCCGTCGAGGCGGGCGGCGTGAATCAGGCTGTCCGGCACGGTCATGAAGAACTGCCGCATCAGGAATATGCCGAAAACCGAGATGGTCGAGGGCAGGATGATGGCGGCATAGGTGTCGAGCAGTCCCACCTGCCAGAGCAGGATGTAGAGCGGGATGGCCGGCACCTGTGGCGGCACGAGGAGGCCCAGCAGCACGAAGACGAAGACGGTGTTGCGCCCGCGCCACCGCAGCTTCGCCAGGGCGTAAGCGCAGGGCAGCGCGAACAGGGCCTGCGCGGTGAAGATGCAGAGGGTGATGAAGAAGCCGTTCAGGATGAAGCGCAGCAGCGGCTGCTTCGTGAAGGCGAGCGAGTAGTTCTCCCAGGCATACCAGGTCTGCGGCCAGAGGCTGAACTCGGGCGCGAATATCTCGCCGGGCGACTTCAGGCTGATCGAGACCATCAGCACGAAGGGCCCGAGCGTCAGCACGCTGGCGGCCAGCAGCACCGCATGCCGGAACGCAGAGAAGGCGAGGCGCCGCGCGGGGCTGCGGCCGGCGGAGGCGAGCACGCTCATCCGTAATGTGTCCGCTTGTCGAGCAGCTGTACCTGGATCCAGGTGAGCAGCAGCACGAAGCCGAGAAAGACGCAGGTGAGCGCCGCCGCATAGGCCGAGCGCAGGAAGGAGAAGCCCTCCTGGTACATCTGGTAGAGGAGAACGGTGGTGGCCTTGTTCGGCCCGCCCTCGGTCAGCACCGCCACCGTGTCGAAGACCTGGAAGGAGCGGATGGCGGTGATGGTGACGACGAAGACGAGCGCCGGCCCCAGCATCGGCCAGGTGACGCGCCGGAAGCGTTCCCAGGCACCGTCGGCACCGTCGATCGCCGCCGCCTCGTAGAGATCCCTCGGCACCGCCTTCAGGCCCGCCAGGAACAGCACCATGTTGAGCCCGACCGCCTGCCAGATGCCGATCATCCCGAGCGCGAAGAGCGCTGCATCGGGATTCTTCAGCCAGTCGGTGGTTGGGATGCCGACCGCCATCAGCGTGCGGTTGATGACGCCGACCGTGGGATGGAAGGCGAACTGGAAGACCAGCGCCATGGCCAGCAGCGTAGAGGTGACCGGCAGGAAGATCGCGGCGCGATAGAAGCCTCTGAGCGAGTTGCCGCTCTCGATCAGCAGCGCCATGCCGAGCCCGAGGAAGACCGAAACCGGGACGACGAAGGCGACGTAGATCAGCGTGTTGGCGAGGCTCGTCCAGAACACCCGGTCGCCCGCCAGTTCGACATAGTTGTCGACCCCGATCCACTCGATGCTGCGCGCGCCGAAGGTCCAGTCGGTGAAGGAGAGCACGATCACCGCCGCCGCCGGGCCGAGCAGCATCAGCCACATGAGCGCCACCGCCGGCCCCGACAGCACCCACCCGGCAAGCAACTCCGCCGCCGCACCGGCGCGGTAGCTCCGGCTGCGGGCGGGCAGGCGGGTATCGTCGAAGGCGATGTCAGCCAACGGCCGCCTCCCGGAATTCGAGGGCGTCGCGCCGCGGAACCCTTCGGCCCTGCGCATCGAATACATGCACGCGCTCGGGCGAAACCCCGAACGTGACGGCGTCGGCGAGACGGAGCGTGGCCCCGACCATCGGATCAACGCGGGCGACCAGCGGCTGCTGCAGTCCCTCCACCGCGAAGTGGACCAGCGTCTCCGAGCCCAAGAGCTCGATATGCCGGACGATGCCGCCCATGGCGCAGAGAGCGACGCGGCCGCCGGCCCTGAGCGGCGTCCAGGCCTCGGGCCGCACCCCCAGCGTGTAGCCGCCGGCGAGCGCCTCGACCTGCGGCAGTGGCCAGACCCGGTCGAGCACGGCGAAGGCACCGTCGCCGCGCACTTGGGCCGGCAGCAGGTTGATCTTCGGCGTGCCGATGAATCCGGCGACGGCGAGATCGGCCGGCGCGTCGTAGATCTCCTGCGGCGGCGCCACCTGATGCAGGTCCCCCTCCAGCATCACCGCCACCCGGCTCGACATGGTCATCGCCTCGACCTGGTCGTGGGTGACATAGACGAAGGTGGCACCGAGCCGGCGGTGAAGTTCGGCGATCTCGGTGCGGGTCTGCACCCGGAGCTTGGCGTCGAGGTTCGACAGCGGCTCGTCCATCAGAAAGATCTGAGGATTGCGTACCATGGCACGGCCCAGCGCCACGCGCTGCCGCTGCCCGCCGGAAAGCTGGGCCGGGCGGCGGGACAGAAGATGATCGATCGCCAACGACCGGGCCACCTGGCCAACCTCGGCATCGATGCCGGCCCGGATCGGCGTGGTGCCGGGCAACAGGCGGCCGAGGAGCGGCAGGCGCTGCAGCGCCGAGAAGCGGCGCATGACCAGCGGGAGCGCCATGTTCTCGGCCACGGTCATGTAGGGATAGAGAGCGTAGTTCTGGAATACCATGGCGACATCGCGCCGCTTCGGCGGCAGATGGTCGACGGGAATGCCGGCGATCTTCACTGCGCCGCTGTCCTGGGTCTCCAGCCCGGCGATGATGCGCAGCAGCGTGGTCTTGCCGCAGCCGGACGGCCCCACCAGGGTCAGGAATTCGCCCTTCTCGATCGACAGCGAAACACTGCGAAGCACCGCCGTCTCGCCGAAGGTCTTGGCAACCTTGCTGATCTCGACCGAGGCCATCGCCCGCCCGCGCACTGTTGATGCCCGGTGCCCCTTTCCCCGAAGCACCCCGACCAGGAGGCTACGGCCGAAGCATGACAGGCTCATGAAACATTTTCAGTCTGGAAGGTTTTTTTAAATGACGTATTTTCAATCGCGGCGCAGGTAACGAATGCGGGCGGAATGTACGAGCTAGATCACTATCAGGGGTTCCTGATCGACCTGGACGGCACGCTGATCCGCGGTGCCGAGATCGTCGACGGCGCGGAGCAACTGCTGCGGACGATCGGCAATCGATTCGTCGTCGTCTCCAACAACTCCTCGGACACGCCCGAGACGCTCGCCTTCAAGCTGCGTCGCGGCGGGTTGCCGGTGCCGGCCGAGCGCATCCTCCTGGCCGGCGCACTGGCGGCAGAAGAGACTGCGCGCACCCGGCCTGGCGCCCGGGTGCTGATCCTGGGCAGCGACGTGCTGCATCGCCATGCCCGCGACCGCGGCCTGCTGCCGGTCGAATCCAATCCGGACATTGTGCTCGTGGCCCGCGACGAGACCCTGAGCTACGCCCGTCTCGCCACCGCCGCCAATGCCGTGCGGACCGGCGCCGAACTCGTCATCGCCAATCCCGACATGACGCATCCGGGGGTGTCGGGCAGCGTCGTGCCCGAGACCGGCGCCATAGCGGCGGCACTGCTGGCCTGCACGGGACCGGTACCCCGCACCGTGATCGGCAAGCCCGAGCCTGCCCTCTTCGCTGCGGGGCTGAAGCTTCTCGGAACGCCGGTGGAGCACACTCTGGTGGTCGGCGACAACCCGGCGACGGACGCGGCGGGAGCGGCCAAGCTCGGCCTTCCGTGTATCCTGGTCGGCGACGGTCAGGGATTGACCTTGGTCGACCTGGCGCGCCGGCTTGCCGGGGTTGGTCGCAGGACCGACCCCCTCCTGTCCTGCGCCGAATGAGGATATGAGATGCGCAACCCGAGCGCTGCGCGCCGCGCGGTGGCAGACGAGAAAAGCAAGCAGGGATTTGAAGGCGTGATCGAGCGGTTGCGGGCGATGCGGACGCAGTTGCCGCCGACGGCCCGGCGCATTGCCGACTTCATCGTCGCGAACGCGGGCGAGGTGGTGCATATGTCGGTCACCGACCTCGCCGATCAGACCGATGCCAGCGAGGGCAGCGTGGTCGGCCTCTGCCGCCTGGTCGGTGCCCGCGGCTTCCAGCACCTGAAGATCGCGCTGGCCCAGGACCTGGTGCAGCCGGTGCAGTTCATCCACGAGGATCTCGACCCCGCCGACGAGGTGCCCGCGGTCATCGACAAGATCTTCCGGAGCGGGCTGCAGGCGTTGCAGGACACGCTCAAGGTGCTCGATGCCAAGGCGATGGCCAAGGCCGTCGATATCCTGCTCAAGGCCGAGCGGATCGAACTCTACGGCATCGGCTCCGCCGCGCCGATCGCCGAGGATGCGAACTACCGTATGCTGCGGATCGGGCTGAACTGCAAGGTGGTGGTGGATTCGCATGTGCAGGCGATCAGCGCCGCGCTGACCAGCAGGAAGGTCGCCGTGCTGACCGTGTCGCATTCCGGCAGCACGCAGGAAACGGTGACCGCCATGCGCCTCGCCAAAGAGGCGGGAGCGCGGACCATCTGCATCACCAACTACGGCAAGTCGCCGATCCAGGCCCATGCCGACGTGGTGCTGTTCACCATGGCGCGCGAAACCCGCTTCCGCACCGAGGCGATGACCAGCCGCATCGCCCAGCTCGGCATCATCGACGCGCTGATCGCCTGCCTGGCGCTCGCCACCTACGATCGTTCTGTGGCAACGCTGAAGCGGACCTTCGACGTGCTGGCCGACAAGCGTTTCTGAACTATTCGGCCGCCGCCGCCTCGCCCAGGAGCGCGCGGCGGTAGCGTTCGGCCACATGCCCGTCGATGGCGGGCGGCAGCGGGGCGCCGGGGCGCGAGCGGCTGACCCAGCGGTGGCCCATCGGCTTGATCGGCAGAACATGGCGAACCGGATCGCGGCCCACCACCTCCACCACAATGCTCTCGTCGATCGAACAGAAGCCCCAGGCGCCGGTCGCATGCGGCCAGGTGGTGAAGGATTCGGTCAGCGAGTGGATGGTGACGTAGTGGATGCCGTCGATGGTGTTGCGCATGTTCCAGTGCGTATGCCCGCTGACGCAGAGAAACACCTTGCCGCTCGCCTCGATGACGGCGCGCGCCGCAGCCGCGTTCCGGTAGGTGCCGAGGCAGGCGGCGGGCCCGCTCTCGAAATAGAGGTTGCCGATCATCGAGCCGCTGTCGAGAGGAACATGGGTGAACACGATCGTGGGCAGTTCCGTCCGCGCCAGATCGGCCTCCAGCCAGGCGAGATCCTCCATCCCGATCTCGAAACCTCCGGGCCGCACGCGCGTATCGGCGTTCCAGAACACCAGATGACGGCCGTTCAGGTCGCGGCTGTGCGAGGCGAAGCTCTGCTGGAAGGCGGCTTCCGATTCGGCCCGGCTGAGGTCGAAGTTGTCGTGGTTGCCGAGGATGTGCACCCGCGGCACGGAAACAGCGGCGAAGGCAGCCGCGACGTCCTGGGTGTTGCGGTAGTCGGTGGGATTGTCCCAATCGTTGATGCGGTCTCCCAGTTCAACCACCAGGTCGATGCCGGCGTCGTTGACCCAGGTGCCGAAGCGCTCGAGCAGCGGCAGCGCCTGCGTGCCGAGCTTGGTGCCGAGGTCACGGCCGTGATGGATGTCGGTGATGAAGGCAAGCCGCAATCCGGCCATCGGGCGCTCTCCTCTTTAGCCTTCGCCTGTCTACACCGCGAATGTGACCGTGGAATGAAATTATCTCAATGAATATTCATCTTGAAATGAGATCCCATTTCCCGGCATCGGCCTGAGCCAGAGCCGTGGCAGCGTGAATCCGCACAGTAGAAGGCGCCATCCCCCCTTGGACCAGCTTCGCGAGGCACCCGGCCGCGCCGGCGTTCAACTGAAATCGTTTCCCGCGCCCGGGCTATGGGCTATCGATGAGCGGATGAACATCACCGATATCCGCACTGCACTTGGCGCCGCGACCGGCGTTCCCATCGAAGCCCTGCGTGCCGCGCGGGACGAGGCCCCCGCCCTCGCGCCCGAAGTGATCGCCCTGGCGCAGAAGGTGGCGAAAGGCGTCTGGCTGCTGCCGGAGGAACAGGGCCTCCTCTTCTATGGCCTCTATGCGCTGGCCGCAGCGCGGCGGACGGAGGCCTTCCCGGCTCTCCTCTCCCTCCTCGCCCGGCCCGACCACGAATTGGACGCGCTCTTCGGCGATGCCCTCGGCACCGACGGCGCGGCACTGCTGGTCAGCCTCTACGACGGCAGTCCGGAGCCTCTCTACGCCCTTCTCGCCGATCCCGGCCGATCGGAATTCGTCCGCTGGGTGTTATTCAAGGCAATGGCGCGACTGGCCTGGGAAGGCCGCCTGCCGCGCCGGGATTTCCTCGCCTTCCTCGCCCGTTTCGACGACGAGCGGCTGGCCCCCTCGCACGACCTCGCCTGGATGGGCTGGCAGGAGGCCATCTGCCTGCTCGGCCTTACCGAT
>JALHMN010000088.1 GCA_022844005.1 bacterium
CGTTACCGCCGCCGCCATAGAGCCGGTTGCCGTCGAGTTCGTCCACCGCCGGATCGGACTGGCCATAGAGCCGGTCGTTGCCCTCACCGCCGGCCAGCTTGTCGGCACCGAGGCCGCCACGGAGGATGTCGTCACCGGGGCCGCCGTCGAGCGTGTCGGCACCGTCGCCGGAGGTGAGCGCATCGTTGCCGTCGCCGCCGAGGAGGCGGTTGCCGGCGGCGCCCGCATCGGTCGAGACCTCGATCACGTCATGGCCGGTGCCGCCGTCGATCTGGCTGGCGGCGCCATGGAAGCGGATGGAATCGTTGCCGGCACCGCCGAGGACGGTGTCGTTCTCACCCCGGAAGATGAGCGTGTCGTCGCCATCGCCCGCGTCTATGCGGCTGTTCCTGATCATGCTGCGCGAGGCGGCGATGTCGCCGCCGTCTTCCCAGAAGGCCAGGGTCAGCCGGTCGTTGCCGGTACCGAGATCCATCTCGACGCCGGCATGCAGGGCGCCGAGGGTGACGAGATCATCGCCCGCGCCACCGCGCACCGTGTCGGCGCCCATGTCGACGGGAGGCGGGTCTTCGGGCTGGCCGTCGCCCGGCATCTCGTCGAGCGAGCCTTCGAACCAGAGCGGGATCTGATCGTTGCCGTCACCGCCGGAAATGACGTCGTTGCCATAGCCGCCGATGACGGTGTCGTTGCCGGCGCCGCCTTCGACCCTGTCATCGCCTTCGCTGCCGTCGACATAGTCGTCGCCGACATTGCCGGAAACGTGGTCGTTGCCGGAATAGCCCATGAGCGTGTCGTTGCCCTCGCCGCCGGTCATGCGGTCGTCGCCCTTCCAGCCGTGCAGGAAGTCGTCGCCGCCTTCCCCGTACATCCGGTCGTCGCCTTCGCCGCCATCGGCCATGTCGTTGCCGGAACCACCGGCGATGGTGTCGGCGCCCGCGGCACCGACGATCAGGTCGTTGCCGGCGCCGCCATAGAGCCGGTTGCCCTCGGGTTCGTCGAAGGTGGAATTGTCCTCAGCGATCAGGAAGTCGTCACCGGCCCCGCCATCGAGCAGATCGGCGCCGGGGCCGCCGGTCAGCGTGTCGTTGCCCTCGGCACCGAAGAGCGAATCGTCGCCGCCGCCGCCGAAGAGGAGGTCGTGGCCCGGGCTGCCGACGATCCGGTCGGCGAAGAGGCCGCCTTCGTATTCCCAGCCGGCCTGGATCTGCTCGCCGTTCGGGCCGGTGATGTAATAGGGCTTCCTGATGAGCGCGGTCATGGGCGGACCCTCCGATCGGCGAGTTCTTTCGTCTCCTGGTTGTCCAGCTGTAGCCGACCGGCGCGATCCGCGACGACAATAAAGATGCTTAAACCCCCAATACGATTGGCATTTTAGCGATCTGGGCCGAGCCCATCGGGGTCCGATTCCCGCCAATGGCTCCCCCCGTCCGGCGGCGATTGGCCCTCGACCGCCTGCCGATTGCGACTAGCGTTGCCGGCCGAGAGATTTGGGGAGAGACCGCCATGAGCGCGAGCCAGGCCGAGAAGATCAAAGCGTTCCGCAAGCTGCACGAGGGCCCGGGCGCCTTCATCATCGCCAATGCCTTCGATGCCGGCTCGGCCCGCATCCTTGCCGGCCTCGGCTATGCCGCCGTCGCCACCTCGTCGGGTGCCTTCGCCGGCACGCTCGGGCGGCGCGACGGCAAGGTCAGCCGCGAGGAGGCGCTCGGCCATGCCCGCCTGGTGGTGGAGGCGGTGGAGGTGCCGGTTTCCGCCGATCTGGAGAACGGTTTCGGCCACCCGCCCGCCTTCGCCGCCGAGACGGTGAGCATGGCGAGTGCGGCGGGCCTCGCCGGCTGCACCATCGAGGACGCGACCGGCGACAAGGACCGCCCGCTCTATCCTTTCGAGGAAGCGCTCGAACGGGTGAAGGCCTGCGTGGCGGCGGCCAGGGGTGCCGGCAACGGCTTCGTACTGACGGCGAGGACGGAGAATTTCCTGCGCGGCAATCCCGACCTCGAGGACACGATCAGGCGGCTGAAGGCCTTCGAGGCGGCGGGCGCCGACGTGCTGATGGCGCCGGGCCTGCCCGATCTCGCGGCGGTCAAGGCGGTCTGCTCGGCGGTGGGCAAGCCGGTCAATTTCATGGCCGGCATCAAGGGACGGTCCTACAGCACGGCCGAACTCGCCGAAGCCGGGGTGCGCCGGATCAGCCTCGCCACCTCGCTCTGGCGCGCCGCCATGGACGGGATGGTGAAGGCGGCCAAGGAAGCCCAGGGCGGGACCTTCGGCTATATCGACACCGCCATCGGCTCGGGCGATCTCGCCGGCTTCATGCGGGGTTGAAACGAGCGCGACCGAGCGGAGCAGACCGCCATACTTCGAGAAACATCGAAATAGAGGTTGACACCAGGGAGGAGCCGCGGCATCTTATTTCCATGAAACTCGAAGAAGCAGCCGCCCAACTGGAAGCGCTCGGCAACCCGACGCGGCTGCAGGTCTATCGCACGCTGGTGCGGGCGGGTGAGGACGGCATGCCGGTCGGGCGCCTGCAGGAGGTGCTGGGCATCGCCGCTTCCACCCTGTCGCATCACCTGCGGCGGCTGATCGATACCGGCCTCGTCACCCAGGAGCGGCAGGCGACGACGCTGATCTGCCGGGCCGAGTATCCCGCCATGCTGGCGCTGCTGGGCTATCTGGTCGACGAATGCTGCGCCGACGCCGCCTGCGCCCCGAAACCGAAGGTGGCCGCCGCCTGAGTGGCCCCTTTTTTTGGCTTCTATTTCTATCTTTCCGGAACTATGAAAGGAGAACAACGATGTCCGACATGTCCTCGCTCCCCGTCGCGGTGATCGGTGCCGGCCCCGTCGGCCTCGCCGCCGCGGCGCATCTGATCGAACGCGGCCTGACGCCGCTGGTGCTGGAGCGCGGCGCGCAGGCCGGCGCGGCGATGGCCGAGTGGAGCCATGTGCGGCTGTTCTCGCCCTGGCGCTACAGCGTCGACGAGGCGGCGCGGCGTCTGCTGGAGGCGAGCGGCTGGAGGGCGCCGGCGGCGGACGGCGTGCCGACCGGGGGCGAGATCGTCGCCCGCTATCTCGCGCCGCTGGCCGCGCTGCCGGCACTCGCCCCGCATATCCGCTTCGGCGCCGCAGTCACCGCGATCAGCCGAGCCGGCATCGACAAGCAGACCACGGCAGGCCGCGAGGCGGCGCCCTTCGTCATCCGCTGGCGGGATGCCGCGGGGAAGGAACGGCAGGCCCAGGCGCAGGCGGTGATCGACGCGTCCGGCACCTGGACGCGGCCTAACCCGATGGGCACCGACGGCCTGCCGGTGCCGGGCGAAGGCGCGGCGGCGGACCGCATCGCCTATGGCATTCCCGACGTGCTGGGGGCCGAGCGCGCGGCCTATGCCGGCAAGCGCGTGCTGGTGGTGGGAAGCGGGCATTCGGCGATCAACGCCGCGCTCGACCTCTTGAAGCTGCAGGAAAGCGCGCCCGGCGGCCGCGTCCTCTGGGCGCTCAGGCGCAACAGCCTGGAGAAGCTGTTCGGCGGCGGGCTGAACGACCAGCTGCCCGAGCGCGGAGCCCTCGGCCTCGCCGCCAAGGCGGCGATCGATGCCGGCAGGCTCGAGTTGCTGGCGCCCTTCGCGGCATCGGAGATCGACGGCACCGGCCAGGCATTGCGGGTGAGCGGAACGCTGGAAGGCAGGCCCGTCACGCTCGAGGTCGACCGCGTCATCGTCGCCACCGGCTTCCGGCCCGCCCTCGAGATGCTGGGCGAGTTGCGCATCGCCCTCGACCCGGCGGTGGAGGCGACGCCCCTGCTGGCGCCGCTGATCGATCCGAACCTGCATTCCTGCGGCAGCGTCCGCCCGCATGGCGCGCGCGAGCTTGCGCATCCGGACTCGGGGTTCTACATCGCGGGGGCGAAATCCTATGGCCGGGCGCCGACCTTCCTGATGCTGACCGGATACGAACAGGTGCGATCGATCACGGCGGCCATCGCCGGCGACCATCAGGCCGCCGCCGAGGTGCGCCTGGTGCTGCCCGAGACCGGGGTCTGCAGCGCGCCGCCGGCCAGTGCAGGCGAGGCATCCGCCGCCGCCTGTTGCGGCCCGGCACCGGCGGTGAAGGCGGAGCCGGTGAAGGCGGAGGCGGCGTCGTGCTGCGGTCCGAAGACCAAGGCCGAGCGCGCCCTGGAAACCGCCTGATGCAGCGGACGAGCCGCCCCGGACGGGCCATTCTCTCGCTCGGGGCGGTCGTCTGGCTGTTGGGCCTGACCCAGAACATCGGCTACGGCACGCTCTATTACAGCTTCGCCATCCTGGCCGGCGACGCCGGTGCCGAGTTTGGCCGGCCGGTCTCCTGGATCTTCGGCGCCTTCTCGCTGGCGCTCTTGGTCGGCAGCGCCGCCGCCCCCAGCGCCGGACGCTGGATCGACCGGTACGGCGCCGCGCGGGTGATGTCGGGCGGCTCGCTCGGCGCCGCCCTGTCACTGGCGCTGCTGGCCTGGTCGCCGAACGAGATCGTCTTCGTGCTCGGGCTGGTGGCGATCCAGGTCATCTCCGTCTACGTCTTGTACGAGGCCGCCTTCACGCTTCTGGTGCAGATCGCCGGCGCCGATGCCAAGCGGCGCATCCTGCACCTGACCCTGATCGCGGGCTTCGCCTCGACCATGTTCTGGCCGCTCACCTCCTGGCTGCACACGATCATGACCTGGCGCGAGGTGGTGTGGCTGTTCGCCGGCATGAACCTCTGCCTCTGCCTGCCGGCGCATCTGTGGCTGGCCCGATCGGGCGGCTTCCATGCGGAGACGGCCGCCGCCTCGGCCGCCGCGGCGACGAGCGAGCCGCCGCTGCCGGCGGCGATGCAGATGCGGGCCATGGTGCTGATGACCATCGGCTTCGCGGTCGGCGGCATGCTGCTCTCGGCCATTCTGGCGCAGATGGTGCCGATGCTGAACGCGGTCGGCCTCGGCACCGCCGCCGTGCTGGTCTCGATGCTGTTCGGCCCCTCGCAGGTGCTGGTGCGCTTCGTCAACATGGCGGCGGCCTCGGGCCGGCATCCGCTCAGCATCACCATCATCGCCTCGACGCTGCTGCCGGTGGCGGTCGCGATCCTGACCCTGACGGCGCCGGCGGCGGCGGGGGCCGCGGTCTTCGCCGTGCTGCTTGGCTTCGGCTCCGGCCTCCTCAGCATCGTGCGCGGGACGCTGCCGCTCGCGCTCTTCGGCAGCGGTTCCTACGGCGCGCGGCTGGGCAGGATCGCCTCGGCCCGCATGGTGCTGGCGGCGATCGCACCTTTCGCCCTCGCCTTCATGATCGACACCGCCGGGCCCATCACCGCGCTCGCGAGCCTGATCGTCACCGGTGTTTTGGCGCTCCTCGCCTTCCTCGCCGTGCAGCGGATGCTGACGGCCTCGCGGACGCGGGCAGCCGCCGTCCCTTGAGCTACTCCGCCGCCGCGACCGCTGTCCGGTCCGACAGCGGATGGGCGAGGCGGTGCACCATCTCCTTGGGACAGACCTGCCAGAAACGAGTGAGCGCGCGGTCCCAGTCGGCGAGCAGCCCTTGCGCGAAGATCGAGCCGGTCTCGGCCGCATGCTCCTCGACCAGGGTCTTCAGCACACCTTCCCAGTGAGAGGAGGCGAGGCGCTGGTAGACGACCGTGTCCTCGTTGATGTGGACGGGGAGGATGTCGGTGTCGTCGTAGAGGAAGGCCATGCCGCCGGTCATGCCGGCGGCGAAGTTGTCGCCCACCGGCCCGAGCAGCACGACGCTGCCGCCGGTCATGTATTCGCAGCCGTTGGAGCCGCAGCCTTCCACCACCGTCTCAGCGCCGGAGTTCCTGACGGCGAAGCGTTCCCCCGCCTGGCCGGCGGCGAAGAGCTTGCCCGCCGTGGCGCCGTAGAGGACGGTGTTACCGATGATGGTGTTGTCGCGGGCGACCAGCTTCGAGGAGGCCATCGGGCGGACGACGATGCTGCCGCCCGACAGGCCCTTGCCGACATAGTCGTTGGCATCGCCGAAGACCTCGATCTTCAGGCCCTGCACGGCGAAGGCGCCGAGCGACTGGCCGGCCGAGCCGCGCAGACGCACGGTGATATGGCCGGGCTTCAGGCCGCGCATCCCGAACTTCTTGGTGATCTTCGAGGACAGCCGGGTGCCGATGGCGCGATGCGTGTTCCGGATGTTGTAGGCGAGCTGCATCTTCTCGCCATGGGCGAAGAGCGCATCCGCGTCCTTGATCATCTGGGCATCGAGCGTATCGGGTACTTCGTTCCGGCCTTCCAACGTGCAGTAGCGCGCGTTGTCGCCGGCATCGGCCATGGCGAGCAGCGGGTTGAGGTCGAGATCCTCGAGATGCGGGCTGCCGCGGCTGATCTGCTTGATCAGATCGGTGCGGCCGATCACCTCGTTCAGCGATTTGTAGCCGAGCTGGGCCAGCGTCTCGCGCACCTCCTCGGCGATGAAGGTGAAGAGGTTGATCACCTTCTCGGGCGTGCCCTCGAACTTCTTCCGCAGGTCCTCGTCCTGCGTGCAGATGCCGACCGGGCAGGTGTTGGAATGGCACTGGCGCACCATGATGCAGCCCATGGCGATCAGGGCCGCGGTGCCGATGCCGAATTCCTCGGCCCCCAGCATGGCCGCCACCACCACGTCGCGGCCGGTCTTGATGCCGCCGTCGGTGCGCAGGATGATCCGGTGGCGCAGCTTGTTCAGCGTCAGGACCTGGTTCACCTCGGTCAGCCCCATCTCCCAGGGGATGCCGGCATACTTGATCGAGGTCTGGGGCGAGGCGCCGGTGCCGCCGACATGGCCCGAAATCAGGATCACGTCCGCTTTGGCTTTCGCCACGCCGGCGGCGATGGTGCCGATGCCGCTTTCCGCCACCAGCTTCACGCAGACCCGCGCCTCCGGGTTGATCTGCTTCAGATCGTAGATCAGCTGCGCCAGATCCTCGATCGAGTAGATATCGTGATGCGGCGGCGGCGAGATCAGCATGACGCCGGGCGTCGACAGGCGGCGCCGGGCGATCAGTTCCGTCACCTTGAAGCCCGGCAGCTGGCCGCCTTCGCCGGGCTTCGCCCCCTGCGCGACCTTGATCTCGAGCTCCTTGCAGTTCACCAGGTATTCGGCGGTGACGCCGAAGCGGCCCGAGGCCACCTGCTTGATCGCCGAATTGGCGTTGTCGCCGTTCGGGCGCGGCTTGAAGTTCTCCGGCGCCTCGCCGCCTTCGCCCGAATCGGACTTGGCGCCGATCCGGTTCATGGCGATGGTCAGCGTCTCATGCGCCTCCGGCCCGAGGGCGCCCAGCGACATGCCGGGCGTAATGAACCGCTTCCTGATCTCGGTGATGCTCTCCACCTCGTCGACCTGGATCGCCGCCCGGTCGGGCCGGAAGTCGAGCAGCGAGCGGATCGACACCATGGCGCTGTCGCGGAGCAGCTGGCTGTAGCGCTTGAACTGGGAATAGGATTCGGTCGCCACAGCCTGCTGCAGGAGATGGATGACCTCGCCCTCCCAGGCGTGCCGCTCGCCGCTGCGGCGATACTTGTAGAGCCCGCCGATCGGCAACACGTTGCCGTCCATGCCGAAGGCCTGTTCGTGCAGTTCCACCGTCTTGGTCTGGATGCCGGCGAGGCCGATGCCCGAGATGCGGCTGACCATGCCGGGGAAGATGTCGGCCACGAGCGCGCGGGAGAGGCCGATCGCCTCGAAGTTGTAGCCGCCGCGATAGGACGACAGGACCGAGATCCCCATCTTCGACATGATCTTGAGCAGCCCCTGGCCGACCGCTTCCTTGAAGCGGGCGACGCAGTCGCCGAGCGCGGCCTTGCCGAGCAGCCCGCGCGCGTGCCGGTCGGCGATCGATGCCTGGGCGAGATAGGCGTTCACCGTGGTGGCGCCGACGCCGATCAGCATGGCGAAGGCATGCACGTCGACAACGTCGGCGGCGCGGACGTTGAGCGAGGTGAAGGTGCGCAGGCCCTCGCGCACCAGGTGCGAATGGACGGCACCGGCGGCCAGGATCATCGGGATGCCGACCCGCTCGTCGCCGACATGCTCGTCCGTCAGCACCAGATGCATGTGGCCGCCGCGGACCGCCATCTCGGCTTCCTTGCGGATGCGCTGGACGGCGCGCTTCAGCGCGTCGGCGCCGCCCGCCACCTCGAAGGTGCAGTCGATCTCGGCGGCGGCGGCGCCCATGCGCTCGCGCAGGACACGGTACTCGCCGGTGGTCAGGACCGGGCTTTCCAGCTGCATGATGCGAAGCTGGGTCGCGTCCTCGTCCAGCACGTTGACGAGGTTGCCGAGCCTGGTCTTCAGGCTCATCACCCGGCGCTCGCGCAGACTGTCGATGGGCGGGTTGGTGACCTGGCTGAACTGCTGGCGGAAATAGTGGTGAAGACCCCGGTGCCGGTCGGACAGCACGGCGAGCGGGGTGTCGTCACCCATCGAGCCGACGGCTTCCTTGCCGTCTTCCGCCATCGGATGAAGGATCATCTCCAGATCTTCCATCGTATAGCCGGCCGCGATTTGCCGGCGGCGCAATTCCTCGCGGCTGAACTCGCCTCCCGTCTCCTCCACGGCGGCGAAGACCGGGGCCAGTTCATCAATGTTCTTGACCCAGTCCTCGTAGGGCTGCTCATGGGCGAGCTTGTCCTTGATCGACCGGTCGCGGTAGAGCTTTCCCTTCTTCAGATCGACGGCGATCATCTGGCCCGGGCCGACGCGGCCCTTCTCCACCACTTCGCCTTCCGGGATCGGCACCATGCCGGTTTCCGAGCCGACGAAGAGCAGTCCCGAATCGGTGATGGAATAGCGAAGCGGCCTGAGGCCGTTGCGGTCGAGCCCGGCGATGGCCCAGCGGCCGTCGGTGGCGCAGATGGCGGCCGGCCCGTCCCAGGGTTCCATGACCGAATTGCAATAGGCATAGAGCGCGCGATGCGAGGCCGGGATGTTGGGCTTGCTGGTCCAGCTTTCCGGGATCAAGAGCGTCTTCACCAGGGGCGCCGCGCGGCCCGCGCGCACCATCACCTCGAACACCGCGTCGAGGGCGGCGGAATCTGACGAGCCCGCCTGCACGATCGGCTTGATGTCCTCGCCATGCTCGCCGAAGGCCTCGGAGGCCATCCGGATCTCGTGGCTCTTCATCCAGTTGACGTTGCCGCGGACGGTGTTGATCTCGCCGTTGTGGGCGAGCATGCGGAACGGCTGCGCCAGCCGCCAGGTCGGGAAGGTGTTGGTCGAGTAGCGCTGGTGGAAGATGGCGAAGGAGGAGACGAAGCGCGGATCGTTCAGGTCGGGATAGAAGACGGCCAACTGCTCGGCCAGGAACATGCCCTTGTAGATCACCGAGCGGCAGGACAGCGAGCAGAGGTAGAAGTCGGCGATATGCGCCTCCAGCACCCGCTTCTCGATGCGGCGGCGGATGAGGTAGAGCTCGCGCTCGAAGGCGCGATCGTCGAGCCCCTTACGGTTCTCGATCATGATCTGCTCGATCTCGGGCCGGGTGGCGTTCGCCTTCTCGCCGATCACCGAGACGTCGACCGGCACCTGGCGCCACCCGAAGATGCCGTGGCCGAAGCCCAGGATCTCTGTCTCCACGATGGTGCGGCAGGTTTCCTGATGGCCGAAATCGGTCTTCGGCAGGAAGACCTGGCCCACCGCCAGCTTCGCCTCCGACGGGGTGTAGCCGGTGGAGCGGATGTGGTCCTTGAAGAAATCCTGTGGGATCTCGACATGGATGCCGGCACCGTCGCCGGTCTTGCCGTCGGCATCGACGGCGCCGCGATGCCAGACCGCCTTGAGCGCCTGGATGCCGGCCTCGACCACGCGACGGGACTTCCTGCCGTCCAGCGACACGATCATGCCGACGCCGCAGGCGTCGTGCTCGTCGGCCGGATCGTAGAGGCCCTCGCGCTGCAGGCGGGCGGCTTCGGTTTGCCAGTGGGAGACGTAATCGGTCATGGCTCTTGCCTCCGAGCGGGTGGCACCGGAACGAATTGGCGGGTCACAGCGGCACTTCGATGCCGCGACGGCGCAGCGCGTCTCGGTTCTTCTCGAGCGCGCCGAGTAGTGCCTGTTCAGCGATGCTGCCGGCCGCCTGCATGATGCCGCTCATCAGCTCCGGCGTTTCGCGTAGCAGCTTCTGGCCGATCGGCGTGTCGTAGAAGGCGGTCAGCTCGTTCAGCTCGCTCACCGTGAACCGTTGCGCGTAGGCGACGGCCGACATTTCCATGATGGCCGGCGCGATGCCCTTCAGTTCCGGCAGCACGACCTCGCGGAAAACGGTTTCGACCTCCTGCGGGTTGACGCGCGGGTTGGACCGCTGAGCCACATCGATCACCTGACCGATCATGAGGTCGAGCATGCGTTCGTACTGCGCGATGGCACCCGTCTTCGCCACCATTGCGCGCGCGGCATCGGCCGTCTTCGGGTCGATCTTGTCCTGCGCCTGAGCGCCTGCGGACAGAATGCCGAGCGACAGGAGGATGACGAGGAAAGCGCGCATGCCGGTCACTCCGCGGCGGCCGCCGGCGCGGCGGCGCGGGCGGTGATGTGATCGTGGATGGCGGCGGCGGCATCACGGCCGTCGCGGATGGCCCAGACGACGAGCGACGCGCCGCGCACGATGTCTCCGGCGGCGAAGACGCCGGGCAGCGAGGTCTCGAAGCGGCGGAAATCGATCTTCACCGTGCCGGCGGGACTGACCAGCAGTTCCGGGGCCTGGAACATCGCCGGCAGATCCTCGGGATCGAAGCCCAGCGCCAGGATGGCGATATCGGCCTTGAGGGCGATATCGGATTCCTCCACGGGCTTCGGCACGGCACGGCCGGAACTGTCGGCGAGGCCGAGCTTCATCTTCTGGGCCTTTACGCGGCCGAGACGGCCGGTTTTGCCCTCGAAGCCGGTCGGCTGGGTGAGCCAGAGAAACTCCACCCCCTCCTCCTCGGCATGCTTCACCTCGCGCAGACTGCCCGGCATGTTGGCGCGGTCGCGGCGATAGAGGCACTGGACCGATTTCGCGCCTTGCCGGACGGCGGTGCGCACGCAATCCATGGCCGTGTCGCCGCCGCCGATGACGACGACGCGCTTGCCTTCCGCGTTCAGCGTGCCGTCGTCGAATTCGGGCACCGCGTCCCCCAGGCCCTTGCGGTTGGAGGCCGTGAGATAGGTCATCGCGGGGACGATGTTCGCCAGGCTGCGCCCGGCCGCCGCCATGTCGCGGGCGGCATAGACACCGGTTGCGATCAGGACCGCGTCATGGCGGGCGCGCAGGGCCTCGAGGCCGATGTCGCGACCGACCTCGCAGTTCAGCACGAAGGTGATCCCGCCCTGTTCGAGAAGGGCGGCGCGGCGCTGCACCACCTCCTTCTCCAGCTTGAAGTTGGGGATGCCGTAGATCATCAGCCCGCCGATCCGGTCGTAGCGGTCGTAGACACTGACCCTGTAGCCCAGCCGGCGCAGCACATCGGCGGCGGCGAGGCCGGCCGGGCCGGCGCCGACGATGCCGACGGATTCGCCACGCTCCTTGCGGGGCGTCGGCGGCTTGACCCAGCCCTCGGCGAAGGCCGTCTCGGTGATGTATTTCTCGATCGAGCCGATGGTGACCGCCTCGAACCCCTTCTCGATCACGCAGTTGCCCTCGCAGAGGCGATCCTGCGGGCAGATGCGACCGCAGACCTCGGGGAAGGTGTTGGTGGCCTGGGACAGCTCATAGGCTTCTTCCAGCCGCCCTTCGGCCGTCAGTTTCAGCCAGTCGGGAATGTTGTTCGAGAGAGGACAGTGGACCTGACAGAACGGCACGCCGCATTGCGAACAGCGCGACGCCTGCCGCGCGGCGTTCTCGCGGGCGAAGTCCCGATAGATCTCGTCGAAGTCACGGCGCCGCTCGGCGGCGGCACGCTTGTCGGGCATGGCCTGCCCGATGGAGACGAACTTCAACATGTGCTCGGCCATCACGTGCCTCGATCGGTCTGAGGTCTCACCTGTGCCGAACGCGCGCGATGGCGGTCGGGACGGCGTGAACATAGCCAGCCCGATGCCCGATCGAAAGCGAAAAATGGAAACTAGGACAATCTTACTGTCTTATTATCCTCAACCACATGCTCGTTGACGCGAATCACGGCAGGACGCCTAAGAGTTAACCGATCAAAAGTACCGATCCGGCCATATTATTCTGCGAGCCGCAAATTAGACAGTTGGATGGCGATCTGCTGGAAAACGCCGGCCAGCTGATCCGCCGATGGCGAGTTGTAGTACTGCCCTTCCGAGGCGCAGGCGCTGAACACCGCCTGCACGGTCGGGCTGTCTTCCTCCAGCACGATCGAATAGATCTTCACGCCCTGGGCCTTGATGGCGGTGCAGGTTTCCAGGATGCGTTCGTTCAAGGTCGCATCGGCGGTGCTCTTCTTCACCGTGCCGAGCCGAGCCTCGCTCAGACGCCCGAAGGCGGTGTAGGTCCCGTAGGGAAAGCTGCAGGGGGTCGAGCCATTGGAGCAGCCGCTCTGCCCGCTGCCGGCCGGCATGTTGGTTAGGCCGTCGGTCAGCAGGATCAGCGCCTTGTCCATGCCCGGGGTGTTGTAGTCGAGCGGCAGCGTGGCCGGCGTCGTCGAGCCCCATTGCTGCGAGGCGCCCCAGAGGCCACGCCAGTTCGGCGACAGCATGCGCCAGGCCCAGGACAGACCCACATTCGTCAGGGTGCCGACCGAATGGGCATCCATGGCGTTGATCGCCTGCTTGGCCTTGGCCTTGCTGGCCTGCAGCGGCAGGATCTCGGCCTTGCTGGCGAGCTGACACCACTTGTTGGGGCCGCTGCCGCTGTGGCTGGTGGAAGCCGAGCCGTTCTGCCAGCCATTGTCACTGGTGTAGCTGTTGGTGACCTTCTTGCCGTTGTAGTACCAGCTCTGGCCATAGGTGGAGGCGTAGAAGTAGGACTTGAACGGCTGCGCGGCCGGCCCGACATCGGCCTGTGATTCCTCGTAGGGATAGTCGCGCGCCTCGACGCAGCCCCGATAGCCGGAATTGCTGTAGGCGCTGGCGTTGAAGCCGGTCAGCCAGCCGGTGCGATTGCTGCCGATATTGACGGCGGTGGTGTAGGGCACGACGCCGACATAGAGATTCTCGGCGGTGTCATTGCCGCCGTAGATGATGTCCAGCAGGTTGTTGGCGGCCGATTTCAATTTGGTGATCTTACTGTTGTCCGACATCGACCCCGTGCTGTCGAGGGACAGCACCAATTCAAGACCGCGGCTGGCGCGCTTGATCACGGAACGAGCGTTCACCGTCAACTCATCCACGCCCAGCACCCTGGTGAAGGTGGTCGGCAGTTCGGCCGAAGCGGTGAGGGTGACCGTGTCCTTGTTTTCCGTCGTGGATACCACCGGCGCCTGCAGGGTGGCGCCCATGAAATCGGCGGGGATATTGGCATAGTAGAACTTGGTGATGTCGCCGGCGAAGCTGGCCGAGAAGACGGCCCGGCCGCCGGCGAGACCCGCGGCGTCCAGCGCCTGGCTCATCCTCTGCTTCAGCATGTATCCGCGCCCGGCATCGATGCCGATACCGGTCATGCCGATCAATGGCACCGCGGCAACCGCGGCGACGGCGGCGATCGCCCCGCGGCGATCGTCGCGTACCCGGCAGATCCAGCTTTTCAGTCGCGACCGCAAGGCAGTCATGACGAAAGTCCTCGCTTGCATATCTGTCTCACCCTTCGAGACAAGATCATAAATCAACACAGGTAAATGATATCTGAATCCTTCGATCAAGCCCATTACAAAGAGAGTCAACTGGACAATATCGATAAAATTTTATCTAAAATCTGTCAGTATTCACTGAGTTAATACGGCCTCGTCTTTGAGGGCCGCCCATCAATGCCGTCCATAGGGCGCGCCCCGTGCGTCGGGGCCCGGAGAATCGGGGCGATCGAGAACAGAATTTCGGATGGAGTTCGAGGAGTGCCGGACCGGCAGGGCCGGCCGGTTTCCCGCCGCGACTACGCTCAGCTGCCGACCTGGGTCGCGCGGGCGCCGTCGCCCACCACCGTGAAGGCCGACCAGAACAGCGGATGCGACCAGGCGACCGGCAGGCCGCCGGTGCCCGCCCGGCTCAGGATGCCGCCTTGCGCCTGGCGAAGCGCCTCGGCGGTCGACTTTCCACCGCCGCCGCGCAGACCGCCGAACATGGTCGACATCAACTCGGCCGTCGCCCTGTCCTCGACCAGCCAGTGTGAGACCAGGAGGCCGCGTGCCCCGGCATAGAAGAAGGCGCGGGCCAGACCCGACAGGCTCTCGCCGGTGCTCTCGCCCGCCGGACCGGCGGTGTTGCAGGCCGAGAGCACGACGAGGTCGGCATCGAGCTTCAGGCCGAGGATGGTATCCGCGTCGAGCAGTCCTGCCTCCGGCGCCGTCGTGCCGGCGGGCCGCGTCACCAGGAGGGCCGGCTGGGACCGGCATTCGAGTTCCGTCGGCAGCAGCGCATGGGTGGCGAAGTAGAGCACCCGGTAGTCGTCGAGCTTGCGCTTGCGCACCGCCTCGCCGGTGAAATCCTCTCCCAGCAGGAGATCCTCGGCGCTGGCGCCCAGCGCCCGGCCGATCGAGCGGACCTCGTTCGCCGTGGCCGGCAAGGCGGAGAAGGCCTGCAGGCGCCGGGCATCGCCGGCGCAGGGATCGCGGGGGTTCGGGGCCTGGACGGTCGAGGGCTTGAAGTCGCCGAAACCGATGAAGGGCTTGGGCGCGGTGGAAGCGCCGGCACGCCCGCGCAGATCGGTGAAGGCGCGCACGGAGGGGACCAGGCTGAGCGCCTGACGCTGGCCGAACCACTTGACCGCCCGGTAGTCCGCATTGCGGATCGCCGGTGGCGGCTCGGTAATCAGCAGGGAGAAGGGCAGACCCAGAAGGGCGCCGGTCGGTGCCACGATCAGGTGGTCCAGTCCTTCCAGCCGGTCGGCGATCGGCGCCAGCAGGCGCTGGTAGAGCCGATGCGCTTCGCGGGCGTCGAAGTTGGGCAGGCGGCCGCTGGCGGGCACGACCACGCCCTGACGGATCACGGCGACGGAGGCGACCACCTCGTCCTTGGTGACTTCCAGCTTGCGGGCGCTGATCGCATTGTCGCGCAGCACGAAGACGAAACTGCCCTGATCGCCCACCAGGATGGAGATCAGCGCCTCCTTCGGACGCAGCAGGTCGAGGGTGCTCTTCGCCGTGGTCGGCTGCTCGATCAGCTGGTTGTAGCCCGCCGCCGCCGACTGGACCTGGCTGTCGAGGTCGCGCACCTTCCGTTCGATCACGTTGATCTGGTCGCGGATCTTGTTCAGCTCGACGGTATCGCGGGTTTCCGCCGGGACGGAAACCAGCCGGGTGAACTCCGCCCGCAGGCGGAAGCGTTCGCGCTCCGATTCCTGCTTCTCGCGGATCAATTCGCCCACCTTCTCGTCCGAGGCCGACAGACGCGCGGAAGCGAGCGCGATCGACTTCGCGGTCACACCGCCACGGATGATCTGCGCCGCCTCGAACATCTCGGCATAGAGCGCGGCGCTTTCGCCCGGCTGTCGCGCGGTCTCGGCCAGGAGGGCCTCGAGATAGGGCAGCACCTGCTCGAAGCGCATGCCGCCGCCGGCTTCCGCCACGGTCTTGGCGCCGCTGCGGAAGGCGGTCAGTGCCTCCTGGGTGCGGCCCTGGGCCATCAGCGTCGCGCCGAGGTTCATTTCCGACACCCCCTCCGGCCGGGAGGAGGCGAACATGCGGCGCCATTCGGTCACGACCTTGGGCCGCTCGTCGGCGGCCCGGGAGATGGCGCCGCGCCGTTCGTCGATATCGGCGCCCAGTTCGACGAAGCGGGGCAGCCACCATTCCGGCTTAGCCCGCGTGGTGCGCAGGATCTCGAGGGCCTCGTCACGCGCCTTCGCCGCGCCTTCGGTGTCCCCCATGCGGTTCATCAGCGTCGCCTCGAGATGCAGGCTCTGCACCACGTCGATCGCGGCCTGGTCGTAGCCGGCATTCACCAGGATGCCGGCGGTGGCGGCGAGCGACGCCACCTGGTTGTCGAAGCCGCCGTCCGAGACCCCGGCCGCCTCGCGGCGGATCTGCCGGCGCGCCTCGGTCGCCTGCTTGGCGTAATCGAGGCCGGTCTCGCGCCGTCCCTGATTGGCCTCATGCATGGCCTTGTAGCTCAGCAGCCGGGCCTGATCGGATTTCTCGATGCTGCGGGCCAGGAGTCGCTCCGCCCTGGTGAAAAGCTGATCCGCCTCGCCATAGCGCTGCTGGTTGCTGACCTCGAGGGCCAGGGCGCTGACCAGATCGCCCGCTTCGGGATTGTCGATGCCGTTCAGCCGTTCGTGGATGGCGAGGGCGTCGCGATAAGCCCGCTCCGCCTCTGCATAGTTCCGGATGGTGTTCTGGTACTGGCCCACCTGGATCAGGTTGAAGTAGTCGTTCATGTCGCCGGCGCCGAACACGCGGTCGCCCGTGGCCGCCGCCAGACGGCGCATCACTTCGGTCCGCGCCATCTGCTCGCCGCCTTCGGGGATTTCGGTGCGCTTGCCGCTGATCCGGCCGACCACGCCCTCCATCACCTGATAGGCGGACGGGATGCCGTCGCTCAGATAGATGCTGTCGCCGATGGCGGTCGCGGTGGCGAAATACGGCCAGCCGCCATTCTTCATCTTGCACTGGAGCACCAGCGAGGGAGCATCGTCCAGCACCGTCGCCTGGGTCGGGCTATCGCAGATCGCCGACTGGTCGACCAGCTGGCGCCAGGCCGTGCTCGGGAGGATCGCCGCCTGCAGGTCGCTCATGCCCTGCTCGCCGCCGCGGGTCAGGCGGAAGATGCGGGCGCTCGGACGTTCCCAACTGCCGCAGCGGACCAGATACACGCGTTCGCCCACACCGGGCGCCGATTCGGTGGCGGCCCCGACCCGGGCGGTGCAGGGTTCCCCGACGGCATTGCGACCGGCGGTCACCGGCGCATTGGCGATGCCCCCCTTGTTGGCGCCGGTACCGGCGAGGCAGCCCGCCAGGCCCAGCAGCAGCACGCCGGAAAACAGGAGCCGCACCGCGGCGGCGGGGACGATCGGGAGACGCGGGTTCCGGTCGGTCATCACCACAGCTCGTCGTTGCCCTGATTGGAGAACTGCACCGTCGTCGCGTCCGGCTTCGGATCGAATACGGGGATGACGATACCGGCGAGAGAGATGAACGGACGTCCAGGCCCGATCGGCCCACCCTCGCCGCCATCGCCGCCACCGTAGAAGCCGCCGCCGTCGTAGATGCCGCCGGGGCCGAAGCGGCCGGGATCCATGGTGCCGCTGACCTCGATCGGCACGTCCATCAGGAGCGAGCCGCAGGGGGTGCCCATGATGCAGGTGTTGAAGAGATAGTTCTCGTCCGTCCCTTCCGGACGCACCACGAAGCGGGCCGCCACCTCGGTGGAGAAGCCGCGCAGCGTGCCTGTGAACTCCGCCGAGCCACCGAGGCCGGAAACGCTGAAGGCACCCAGGCTGACGCCGGAGCCGGACGCATTCCCGCTGCCCAGGATCAGGCTGAGGCTGCTGGCCGCGAAGCTGCCGCCGAACAGGACATCGCCGTCGCCATCGCCGGTCACGTCGATACTGAGCGTGGATCCGGTGGCGTTCCCCGCGATGCTGAAATTGCCGCCGCCGGTGAAGTAGGTGGTGCCCGTCAAGGTCGTCGTGCCGGTCAGGTCGATGCCGAAGGTGGTGCTCGAGGGAAGCGTGATCGAGGACCCTGTGATGTCGAGATTGCCGAGACCCATCGTGCCGCCGAGGGCACCGCCGAACAGGACCGCGCCGGAGGTTCCCGCCAGGACCGTGAGACTGCGCGTACCCGAGCCGGAATCGGTCGTGCCGGTGATGGTGATATTGGCTCCCGATGCCACGGAGCCGCCACTGGTCGTGTCGAGCGTGACCGATGCATCGAGCAACACGGCATCGTCGATGAAGATCGGCGTGCCCGCCGTGATGATGTCGGCGGCCAGATGTGTCGTCGTGCCCGAACCACGGAAGGTGAAGGCGCCATCGCCGATCCCGATGAGATCGCCGTTCAGGAAGATCGATCCGCCGGGCCCGTTCGAGCGGAAGGTGACCGGTTCGGAGAAGGTGCCGCCGGCGATGTTGATCGCCCCCGTCTGGCCGGGCCGGCCGAAGGTGATGGACCGGAACCGCCCCTCGATGAAGGCGAGCTCGGTATCGTCGATGGACAGGTCGCCGGCCGCACCGGTGCCGACGCCGATGGTCTGGCTGGCCGTCACCGGCATGATGACGAAATTCGCCGTCGACGGCCCGATGATGGGGGCGCCAAGGCTGAGGAAGTCGGCCTCGATCACGATGTCGGAGCCGCCCGCGACCGTTATCACCGCCCCCGGCAGGATGGTGAGCGTGGCGCCCGCCGTCCGCAGCCGCAGGCTGCGCCCGTCGATGGTGAGCGTGCCGCCGAAGGTGAAGCCGCCATTGGCCAGCGTGAAGTCGCCCAGGATCGAGGCGCTGGCGAGGTTGATCGGATTGGCCGCCTGGACGAAGAAGTCGAGCGCCTCCGCCGTGGTGAAAGTGCCGGCGAAGGTGTTCGCCGCATTGGTGAAGGAGATGCAGCCGCAATTCGGATCGACGGTGGTTGCGCCGCCGACGGTGATCACCCCCGCGCCGCGCATGGCGGGTCCGTTCAGCACCAGGTTGCCGCTGGCATTCACGGTGCCGAGGTCGATCGTGGTGCTGTCACGCAGCGTCACGTTGCCGGCACTGCCGAGCACGCTGATCAGTCCGGTGAAGTCGTTGCCGGTATTGTTGGCGGTAACGGCATTGCCTGCCGTATCGACCTGGAAGGTCGTATCGCCACCGATGACCAGCGCCCCGGTGGCGTTGATGCCGCCTGCCAGCACCTGCACCGACAGGTTGTTCGAGACCACCATGTTGCCGAGCGTGATCGCGTTGGCATCGACCAGCGAGACATTGTTCGCGGTGACCACCGAGACGGAGCCGCCGAAATTGTTGCCGGCATTGGTGAGCACGATGTCGGCATTGGTCGCCGTCAGGCTGGTGTTGCCGCTGACCACCATGGCGCCGGCCTGGGTGATGCCGCCGTTGGCATTCAGCGTCACGCTGCCGGTCACATTCAGCGTGTCGAGAGCGATGCCGCTGCTGGCGGCGACGTTGACGCTGAACGCCTGGAAGGACAGGAGCCCGCCGAAGACGTTCGACAGGTTGGTCAGGGTGACCGAGCCCGAGGGCGCCTCGAACCGGGAAGTGCCGGTAATGTTGAAGGGAGCCGCCGTGCTGTTGATGCTGCCGAAATTCGAGCGCATCACCAGATTGCCCGGCACGGTGACGCCGGAGATGCCGCCGGAACTGACGGTGGTGCCGACCGTGCTGTTGGCGGTGAAGGTCAGATCCTGTGCCGCACCCGCAACCCGGGCGGCGAGCAGCTGCACCGAATTCGCCTCGGTCATCGTCGTGCTGTCGCGCAGGTCGAGTTCCAGCGTCCGCGCCGTCACCGTGGCGCCGGCGTTCTGCACCACCTTACCTTGGGTCGCGATCAGGCGCGCCTCGCCCGAACTGGAGGCCGAGACGATCGCGTCCAGGGTTATGTCTCCGGCCAGCGCAACAAGCCTGACGACGTCGGCACTGCCGAAGCTGACGCTGGTCGACTGGACGCCGATGACGCTGCCGCCCAGACTGTCGCTGACGGTACCGACCGTGAAGCCGTTCATGTCGGCGAAACGGGTGGTCGAGTTGAAGGTGCTGGTGCGCGCCGCAAAAACATCGACGTCGTTGCCGGCATCGAGCAGGGTAACGGAACCGTTGCCGCGGACCGCCAGGGTGTTGACCGCGATCGGAGCGGTCTGCGTCACCGTGACAGTGGGGAAGACCGAGGTCGGCTGAATCAGGATCAGCTGGGTGACACTGGTGATGTCGACGGCCGAGGAGATGACGATATTGCCGACGCCGAGCGCCTGACCGAAGGTCGAGGTATCGAGGGCGCCGATTTCGAGCGTATTGGCAGTGATCAGGTTCAGCGTCGCCTGGCTGAAGCCCTGAACGCCGCTGGAGCTGCCGCCACCGATATCGACGGCGAAGGCGACGTTGCGGGGAGCGAGGCGGACCGTGCCCGCCGTCGTGTCGGCATTGAGTGCCGCGCCGATGTTCATCGTATTGGCATTGACGATGAGGTTGGTGTTGGCGGTGATCGCCGCGGTGTTGGAGAAGTCGGTGGCGTTGATCTCGACCGATCCCGCGCCATTGCTCACCGCGACGCTGACGACGACCGCGCCTGGCGTGATGCCGGCGCGCGAGCTGACCGAATTGCGGCCGAAGCGTAGATCGGCGGTGGCCAACTGTCCGAGTTCCCCCGCATCGAGGCCGAGAACGCCGCCCGCGTCCGACCCGCCGAGGGCGAGGTTTCCACCGGAGACG
>JALHMN010000089.1 GCA_022844005.1 bacterium
GACCTGGTCAATTTCGGCGCCACGAACGGGGGCACGGTGGTGACCCTGGCGGCGGGGTTCCGCGCCCGGCTGATGGATCACGTGATCCTGGGCCTGGGGTATGAGAAATCCGTCTCGGAGCGGGAGGATCTGCTGAACTGGCGCCTCTACGCCGATCTCGTGATCCACTACTGAGACGGCGGGCGGGATCGGCTAGACTGCCGGCATGACCTACCGCCTGGATACCAAGGGACTGTCCTGCCCGCTGCCGTTCTTTCGCGTGAAGAAGGTGCTGGGGGAGATCGCTCCCGGCACCCTTCTCGAGATCGAGGCCACCGATCCCCAGGCGCCGGTGGAGATCCGCAATCTCTGCATCATGGAAGGCCACGAGTTGCTGGCCGACGAGACGATTGCGGATGGTTTCCGCCTGTTGCTGAAGCGCGGGGCCTGATCGGCCTCAGCCGCGCAGGAAGGGCAATACGATTCCGTTGAAGGCCAGCGCCTCGGTCCGGGGCACCATATGTCCGCCGCGCGGCATCACCCGATAGAGCGCGCCGGGCAGGTGTCGCTTCAGGTCGTCCGACAGATAGCGCGGGGTCACCATGTCGTCGTCGGCGACCACGATCAGCGCCGGCTGGCGAATCTTCTCCAGATGCGCCGTCCCATCGAATGCGCAGATGGCGTCGATCCGGGAGGCGGTGATCTCGGGCGCCGCGGCGAAGGGCAGGGCGGCCTTGCGCTCGGCCGCCAGCGTCTCCGCATGGTCGCGGATGAAATAGGGCGGGAACAGCGCCAGTGCCGCCACCGCCGCGTAGGCTTCGTTGCCGCTGTCGAGGAGGACCCGCTTCCTGGCGGCGAAAAGGAGCCTGAAATAGGGATCGGCCACCCGCCAGGTGGCGCCCAGCACCAGCCGCCCGATCCGGGCCGGCTGCGTCGCCGCCAGGACCTGGCCGATCGCCCCGCCGGTCGAATGGCCGAGGTAGTGGGCCTGTTCGATCTTCAGCGCGTCCATCAGACCGATCACGTCGGCCGCCATCCCTTCGACCGAGTAGACCTGCCTGGTATGGCTGCTTTGCCCGCAACCGCGATGGTCGTGGGTGATGACGGTGAAGTGGGGCGCGAAGGCCTCGACCTGGGCCTTCCAGAAGGCGCCGATGCCGCCGAGGCCCGGCACCAGGAGAAGCGGCGGTCCCGAACCCGCGATGTCGTAGTGGATCTCGCCGTCCTTCAGCGTCGCCTTGGGCATGGCTATTTGGTCCCGAACAACCGGTCGCCCGCGTCGCCCAGGCCCGGCATGATGTAGCCGTGGTCGTTCAGATGGCTGTCGATGGCACAGGTGAAGATCGGCACGTCCGGATGCGCTTCGCCGAGTGTCTCGATGCCCTGGGGGGCGGAAAGGACGCAGGCGTACTTGATCGACTGCCCGCCGCTCTCCTTCACCCGTTCGACCGCGGCGGCGGCCGAATGGCCGGTCGCCAGCATGGGATCGAGCACGATGATGTCACGCTCGGCGATGTCTTCCGGGAACTTGCAGTAGTACTCGACGGCTTCGAGCGTGGTGGGGTCGCGGTAGAGCCCGATATGGCCGACGCGGGCCGAGGGCAGGATCTCCAGCATGCCGTCCAGCAAGCCGTTGCCGGCACGCAAGACGGAGATGAAGCAGACGCGGCGGCCGGCCAGCTGCGGGGCCATCATGCGCGTGAGCGGGGTATGGATCTCGACCTTCTCCAGCGGCAGGTCGCGCATCACCTCGTAGGCGATCAGCATCCCGATCTCGCGCACGTGGCGGCGGAACTCCCAATCGGGTGTCTCGCGCCGGCGGAGCTGGGTCAGCTTGTGCTGGACCAGCGGGTGGTCGATGACGGTGACGGCTGCGCTCATTTGCCCAAGACCCCTTAGCCTAGAATATCGTCCCGTCGGAAAGGACGGTGATCGGCGGCCCGCCATCCGCGCGCTTCTCCCTGGCGATCCGGCGCCCTGCACTCCAGGTGCCGCCTTCGAGCACCTTGGCGAGCGGCAGGCTGTCGGCGTCGCGCCCCAGCCGCTCGCGCACCAGATCGGCGATCCGGTCGAGCAGGCAGACGGTCAGTGCGCGCCATTCCACCACCAGTTCCGATGTCGCTTCATGCGGCTCGCCCAGCACGCCGGCATGCCTGGGCACCAGCACGCCGGCATCGACGAAGAAGCCGCCGTTGCGATACTCGGGCAAGCCGGTCAGGCGATCGAGCCCGATGATCCTGAGGCCGAGCCATTCGAGCGGCTCCAGCAGCGAATAGGTCAGCCACTGCGACAGCTTGTGGAAGGGTACGAGGCCACTGCCGGCATCGCCCGTCGCCGCCGCCGGATGGCGGCCGACATCGCCGAGCGGCACGCCGCCCAGCACGACGCGCGGCGGCCAGACCGGGGCCAGCATCTGCATCACGAACCAGAACAGCGTGGTCGCCTGGATTTCACCGTTCCTGGCCGCCCCCATCGCGAGGTCGGCGAGATGACCGATGCGCTGCTCGGTCCCGGCGAACAGGCTCGAGTTGGCCTGGATCGCGCTGCCCAGCCGGCGCAGCAGGCCGGCGCGCTGTTCCACCCCGATCAGCGGATTCTCCGGTCCGACCTGGAAGGCGCGGGCGATCGCTTCCGAGGGGAGCTGAGCGAGGGCATTGGCATCGGCCCGCAACGGGTTGCCGGGCTGGGCCGAGAATGCGCCGGTGCGGAACAGCGCGATGCTGGCGAGCGCCAGCCCCTCGGAACGCGCGACCACGGCACCGGTACCGGGCTCGGTCCAAGACCAGCCCGGTCCCGCGCCGGCATCGAGCAGCACGCTCGGTACGACGAGGTCGATCGCGATCCGCGCCTTCTCCAGATCGGAAAGGTTCGGCCGTTCCGCGACCAGCGACGCCCAGCGGTCGATCCCGCCGGTCGAAAAATGGCGCCAGCGGCTGTGATAGGGAATGTCGAGATCGGGGTGGCTGGCGAGAATCGTCTCGACCACATAATCGGCCGCCGCCGGAAGCTGCATCAGGTCGAGCCGGAAATGCTCCAGGCGGTTGGCCAGCCCGGCCTCGAAGACCATGGCGCAGCGTTCACGGATCGCCTTGGGCGAGCGCAGATGGGCCAGCAGCGCGGCGGAAACAGGCGCGGAGATCGGGGTCACGGTCTTCACTCGTCCAGCGCGCGGCCCTTCGCCAAGGCAAGTTCACGTTCGTCCGGTGGCTTGCCCGCGCTGAAATAGCCGGCGGCCACCTTGGCGTCCATTTCCACGCGCGCGTCCGCCGGGATCAGTTCGTCGGGGATCGGCACGCGCTCGCCGATCTCGATACCGAAGCGCACGAGCGCGTCATGCTTCATGTCGCTCATCGAGGCCATGCGGTCGATCCGGGTGATGCCGAGCCAGTTCAGCACGTCCGGCATCAGTTCCTGGAAGCGCATGTCCTGCACGCCCGCCACGCATTCGGTACGACGGAAATACTGGTCGGCCCGATCGCCGCCTTCCTGGCGCTTGCGGGCGTTGTAGACCAGGAACTTGGTGACCTCGCCCAGCGCGCGGCCTTCCTTCCTGTTGTAGACGACGACGCCGACGCCGCCGGCTTGCGCCGTCTCGATGCAGAGTTCGATCCCGTGCGCGAGATAGGGGCGGCAGGTGCAGATGTCGGAGCCGAAAACGTCGGAGCCGTTGCATTCGTCATGCACGCGGCAGGCGAGCGGGTAGCGCGTGTCGCCGAGCTTCGCCGGGTCGCCGAGGAGGTAGACGGTGGCGCCGCCAATGGGCGGCAGGAAGACCTTGAGGTCGGGGCGCGTCACCAGTTCCGGGAACATGCGGCCGGTATATTCGAACAGGCGGCGGCGCAGCTTCGGCTCCTCGATGCCGAATCGCTCGGCGATGCCGGGCAGCCACCAGACCGGCTCGATGGCGACCTTGGTCACCCGGGCGTCGCCGGCGGGGGTGAGGATCTGGTTGTCCGAACGCAACCGCCCGGCGGCGAGCGCATCGCGCAGTTCCGGCATGTTGATATGCGCGCGGGTGACGGCGATCGTCGGGCGGATGTCGTAGCCCTTGGCGATGTAGTCGGCGAAGACCTCGGTCGAGACATGGCCGAAGGGGTCGATCGACACGATCTTGTGCGGGTCGAACCACTGCGGATGCGGTCCGATCTGGACCGCGGGCGAGGTGTTGGTGAGATCGGGGATATGGTCGCCCGCGAGCTGGCCGGCAGCGACGGCGAGGGCGCGATAGACGGCGTAGGAACCCGAATGCGCCCCGATCACGTTGCGATAGAGCGGATTGGTCGTCGTCCCGATGACGGGGCCGCGTTTCGCGGGGTCGCTGGCACCCCAATGGATCGCGACGGGCTTCTGCCCGGGACCCGGATGCGAGGAGAGGACGATATGCTTTTCTTGCGTCTGCTTCCGATCGGCCATGACCGCCTTGTTCCCGGAACACGGGCTTAAACAACGGAAGCTAATACTGAATAACAGACGTTACCGCGAAGTCAATTGCGACCCTTCGCGCTTGCACAATATCGATGGCGGCGGGGATACTGCGGCCGCGCGCAAGCATCCGAGAGCGAGGGGACATGGCCCACAAGGGTTTGAAGTTCGGTATTTTCCTGGCGCCGTTCCATCGGCTGGGTGAGAATCCGACCTTGGCGATCGGGCGCGACCTGGAACTGATCGAATGGATCGACCACCTGGGCTATGACGAGGCCTGGATCGGCGAGCATCACTCGGCCGGCTGGGAAACCATCGCGGCGCCGGAACTGATCATCGCCGCGGCCGCCGAACGCACCCGGCATATCCGTCTCGGCTCCGGCGTGACCAGCCTGCCCTACCATCATCCGCTGCTGGTGGCGAACCGCTTCGTCCAGTTGGACCACATGACGCGCGGGCGGACCATGCTGGGCTGCGGACCCGGCGCGCTGCCGTCGGACGCCTATATGCTGGGCATCGAACCGGTCGATCAGCGCCGGCGCATGGACGAGGCGCTGGATGCCATCATGGCGCTGCTGCGCGGCGACGAACCGGTGAGCATGAAGACCGATTGGTTCGAGATGCGTGAGGCGCGGCTGCACCTGACGCCGTACAGCGATCCGCATTTCACCATCGCGGTCGCCAGTACGCTGACCCCGGCCGCCATGCAGGTGGCGGGCAAGCATGGCCTCGGCGTGCTGTCGCTGGGCGCGGGCATTCCGGGCGGGCCGGAGATGCTGGCCGGGCAATGGAAGATCGCCGAGGAGGCGGCCGCGAAGCACGGCAGGCAGATGGATCGGCGCGAATGGCGCATCGTGGTCAACATGCACGTCGCCGAGGATGACGAGGAGGCGCTGGCCCAGGTTCGCAAGGGCGAGCGGCTGGAGACGGTCACCTATTTCGAAGACACGCTCGGCCGTCCGCCGGGGCGGTCCGACAACCCGCTGCGCGAGGGTGTGGCGCTGGGGACGACGCTGATCGGCTCGCCGGAGACGGTGACGCGCGGCATCGAGCGGCTGATCGGCTATTCCGGCGGCGGCATCGGCGGGGTGATGTTCCGCGCCAACGAATGGGCGAGCCGCGAGCAGATCCAGAAGAGCTACGAACTCTTCGCGCGCTATGTGATGCCGCGCTTCCAGGGATCGCTCGACAGCATCATCGCCTCCAACGAATGGGCCCGATCGAACCGCAGGACCATCTTCGGGCCGAACGTCGCGGCCATCCGCAAGGCCTATACCGATGCGGGCCGGGACGTCCCGGAAGACTTCCGCCAGCGCACCCCGGGCGCGCGCGACGTCGCCGATTAGGGGCTGCGCAGCAGGGCGCGGATCGCCTCGTCCAAGGCGCCGATGAAGCGGGACTTGTCGGCCTTGCCCATCGGTGCGTGATGGCCGCTTATGGCGCCGATCTCGCGCAGGTGCCGGGAGAGTTCGCGCCCGGCCAAGGCGCTGCCGATGTTGCTGCTGGTCCAGGGGCGGCCGGTCGGTCCGAGCGCCCGGGCCCCCCTGGCGAGGCAGCGCGCGGCGAGTGGAATGTCGGCGGTGACGCAGAGATCCTTCGGGCCGATACGCTCGGCGATCCAGTCGTCGGCGATGTCGGCCCCCTGGTCGACGAAGACGAGCTTCACGCCCGGATAGGCGGCGGGCCGGATCGGCCGCGAGCCGTTCGAGACGACATGGACGAGCACGCCGAGGCGCTCGGCCACACGGTATACCTCCTCGCGCACCGGGCAGGCGTCGGCATCGATGTAGATCTCGGTCAAGACGCATCCTTCGGGAAATTGCGCGCCAGCACCCCGGCGAAGCCGGACTGCCTATCCGCCGCCAGCGCGATGGCGTGCAGCTTGGGGCAATGTTCGGCGAACCAGGGGCGTTGCGGGCGCCACTGCGTCATCACCGCGACATAGAGATCGAGGGCGGAGAGGCGCTCGCCGAGGAAGCAGGGTCCGGCGGCCTCGCCTTCGACCTGATGCCACAACTTCTGCGCATAGGCATCGACGGCCTTGCGGAAATCCTTCTGGGCCTCCTTGAGAGCAACGAAGCGCGAGGGGTCGTCTGCATAGGTGAAGGTGGGATAGATGTTGGCCACCAGGAAGATCAGCCAGCGCAGGAAGGCGGGCCGCTCAGCCTCCGTCGCGCCGGGTACCAGGTCGGACCGGCCGGTTGCGTCGGCCAGATGCAGCGTGATCGCAGCACTTTCGGTCATGATCCGCCCATCGGGCAGGACGAGCGTCGGCACCTGGGCCACGGGATTGACGCGGGCGAGCTTTTCGCGCGCTTCGGCGGACTGGAACAGATCGCCCACCTCTTCGATCGCATGGGGCAGACCGTAAAAAGCGAGTTGCGCTTCGACCAGGGTGGAGCCCCAGCCGGCGCGGGCGTAGAGCGTGTACATTGCGGACCTCTCACGGGGAGCTTGGCCAAGGGTTGCACGGGAGGAACGTGACGACAAATGCAGCATGACATCCTGATTGCCGGCGGCGGCATCGGCGGGCTGGCGGCGGCGCTGGGCCTCGCCCGCAAGGAGTTCGCGGTTACCGTCCTGGAACAGGCGCAGGCTTTCGGCGAGATCGGCGCCGGCATCCAGATCGGCCCCAACGCCTTCCATTCCTTCGACTATCTCGGCGTCGGCGACGCCGCGCGCGCCAAGGCCGTCTATATCGACAATCTGGTGCTGATGGATGCCCTGGCGGACGAGCGGATCGCGGCGATTCCGCTGGGGCCGGATTTCCGTGCCCGCTTCGGCAATCCCTATGCGGTGGTGCACCGGGCGGACCTGCACGGTGTGCTCCTGGATGCCTGTCGTGAACATCCGGCGGTGACCCTGCGCGCCGGCGCGGCGGTTGAGACCTACGAGCAGGACGCAAGCGCCGTCACGGTTCGCCTGCGCGGCGGCGAGACGGTGAAGGGACGGGCGCTGGTCGGTGCCGATGGCCTCTGGTCGACGGTCCGCGCGCAGGTGGCGGCGGACGGGCCGCCCCGGGTGTCCGGCCATACCACCTACCGGTCGGTGATCCCGACCGAACAGATGCCGGAGGACCTGCGCTGGAACGCCGCCACGCTCTGGGCCGGCCCCAAGTGCCACATCGTCCATTACCCGTTGAAGGGCGGGAAGGTGTTCAACCTGGTGGTCACCTACCACAACGACGCCCCCGAGCCGGTGGCGGGCAAGCCCGTGGGCAAGGAAGAAGTGCGCGCCGGCTTCGCCCATATCGCCGAGCGACCGCGCCGCATCATCGATCATGGCCAGGACTGGAAAATGTGGGTGCTCTGCGACCGGGATCCGGTGGAACGCTGGATCGACGGCCGGGTGGTGCTGCTGGGGGATGCCGCGCATCCGATGCTGCAATACATGGCACAGGGCGCCTGCATGGCGCTGGAGGATGCCGTCTGCCTTTCGCACCAGATGGAGCAGCACGCCGGCGACTTGACCGCCGCCTTCGAGGCCTATCGTCGCGAGAGGTTGTCGCGGACCGGGCGCGTGCAGCTCTATTCCCGCCTGATGGGCGACTACATCTACCACCCCGATGGCGGCAAGGCCGCCGTCCGCAACGAGACCATGCGGATGATGACGGCCGAGGATTACTACGACCGGATCGCCTGGCTGTATGGCGGCAGCGGGCTCAAGCCATGAACCAGTCCATGATGGCGGCGTTCTCCTCGCGCGGGTAGGTGTGGGAGAGGTCGGCGATTTCGCGGTAGGTCACGGTTGCGCCGGCGGCGTTGAGGGCGGCGTGGGCCGTTCTCGCGATATCGATCGGGAACATCCAGTCGCGCGCACCGTGCACGAGATAGATCGGGCGCGAGCGAACGAGGCCGGGATCGACAAAGCCGAGCAGCATCGGGTGAAAGCTGGCGGCGATCGGTGCCAGGTGGGTGAAGGGCGAGCCGGTCGACAGGCCGCTGACGAAGGTAAAGGTGCCGCCGTCGCTCATCCCGGTGAGCAGGAGGCGGCTGCGATCGATCCGCCAGGTCTGTCCCACGAAGTCCAGGATGCGGTGCAGGTTGGGACCATCGACGGCGGGGTCCATCAGCGACCATGTCGCTTCGCTGGCCGTGGGGCTGACCAGAATCGCGCCGCGGCTACGTGCCTCGCGCAGCCAGGTCCACAGGAAGGTGCGGCCGTGCCCGCTGCCCCCGTGCAGCGCGAAGATCACCGGATAGGTACGCACGGCGTCGTAGTCCTCGGGCATATAGACCGAGAAGCCGCCCCGCATGTCGCGCTCGTTGTCGACATGCATCACGCCGACATTCGCCCTCGCGGGATCGGCTCCCGCCAGGCCGTCGAGGCGCGCCGCATTGTCGCGGAATGCGGTTTCCAGGAAGAACTGGCTGACCGGGCGGAGCGCCGAAGCGATCGGATAAAGCGCCTCCAAGGCGCGGGCGTGATGACGAAGCGCCCGGTAGGCCAGCATCGTCCCTTCGGCATCGTCCTCGGCGGCGGCCCGCAGCCCCTGGAAGGTGCGATCGGCGGCCTCGGCCGACTGTGCCAACTGATCGCGAAAGCCGGTGAGATGTTCCGGCCAGGGGGCGGCCTGGAGAGTGGCGAGGCCGGTTCTGAGGGCGGCATCCCTTTCGCCGATGAAGCCGACCAGCTCCCGCAGATGCGGGGGGTGGAGGTGCCGGGCGATGAAGATCTGTGCCTCTAGAGCGGCGAGCAGCGGGCGGACAACCGCCACGATCGCCTCCATCAGCGCCTCACCCTGATCGCTCACCCCGTATCCTCCCGCGCCCGGTCCGGCGGACAGGTTAGCAAGTCCGCCATTGGCCAGACAGGCGCCGTCCCGACTATGTTTCGGGACGGCAGAAAAATGTTCGGGAGGAAGCCAGGATGGAACTCGGTCTGATCAAGCTCGCGGTCGCGGACGGCATTGCCGTCGTCACCATGGACAATCCGCCGGTCAATGCGCAGAGCGCGCAGTTCAACCTGGAAATGGCCTATGTGTTCGACACGCTGAGCGACCGTGACGATGTGCGGGTGGCGGTGCTGACCGGTGCCGGAAAGGTGTTCTCGGCCGGTGCGGACATGAAGGGGCGGGCGGGCCTGGCATCGCCCGGCGAGAGGTGGCAGCACAACCGGCGGGCGCGGGAGAGCTACCATGCGATCCGGGAATGCGCGAAGCCCGTCATCGCCGCCATCAACGGCGCCGCGCTCGGCGCGGGTCTGGCGGTGGTGGCCTCCTGCGACATCCTGATCGCGGCGGAGGAGGCCTCGGTCGGCCTGCCCGAGATCGATGTCGGCCTGCTGGGCGGCGGCAAGCACGGGCAGCGCCTGTTCGGACATTCCACCCTGCGGCGGATGATGCTGACCGGCCGCCGCCTTCCGGGTGCGGAACTGTACCGCCTCGGTGTGGTCGAGGCCTGCGTGCCGCGGGCGGAGCTGATGAACAGCGCCATGGCCATCGCGACCGAGATCGCAGGCAAGAGCCCGGCCGCGATCAGGCTCGCGAAGCAGGCCCTCAACACGATCGAGGATATGAGCCTGCGCGACGGCTATCGCTACGAGCAGAACATGACCGCCCAGTTGTCGGAGCATCCGGATTCGAAGGAAGCGGTCGCGGCATTCCTGGAAAAGCGGAAGCCGGTTTTCGGCGGTTAGGCGGCCACCCGCCCCGCGATAGTGCGCGGGGCGAGGCGGGCGGCGGGAAAGACGATGCTGACCGTCGTCCCCGTGCCGACCTCGCTCGCGATGTCGAGCGTCGCGCCGTGCAACCAGGCGAAGCGCTGAACCAGGGCCAGCCCCAGCCCGGTCCCCTCGTGCTGGCGGTCCAGTCCGCGGTCGATCTGGTGGAAGGGAAGTGTCACCTTGTCGAGTGCCTCCGGCGGGATGCCGATACCCGTATCGCTGACGGCCAGATTGAGGTCGCCGTCGGCGCGGCGATGCGCCGAAACCGTGACGCGCCCACCCGCCGGCGTGAACTTCACGGCATTCGAGACGAGGTTCATCACGATCTGCCGCAGGATGCGGTTGTCGGCCAGAATTCGCGGCAGGCCCGGTTCGATGTCGGTCAGGAGGGCGATGCTCCCGGCATCCGCCCGATCGGCGAAGAAGCGCAGGCAGGCGGCGATGGCCGCCGCGATGTCGACCGGCTCCTCGTTCAGCTCGATCTGGCCGGCTTCGACCTTGGCGAGATCCAGCATGTCGTTGATGATCGAAAGCAGATGCTGGCCGCTGCGGTTTATATCGAGTGAGTATTCGCCGTAACGCTTGTTGCCGAGCGGCCCATAGAGTTCGTCGCGCAGAACCTCGGAGAAGCCGATGATGGCGTTGAGGGGGGTGCGGAGTTCGTGGCTCATATTGGCGACGAATTCCGACTTCGCGCGGTTCGCTTCTTCGGCGGCGTGCTTTGCCTTCAGCACGGCCGCCTCGCGTTCCTTCTCCGCTGTGATGTCGAGCACGACGAGCGAGGTGCCGCCGTCGGCGAGCCGCTGTTCGCGGACCTGTTCCCAACGGCCGCTGCTCAAGCGGCGCTCCAGCGGCGCGCCCGGGTCACGATGCTGCGCCAGTCGCCGGGCGACATAGGTTTCGATGTCGAGCATGCTGCCGTCGACCATGCCGAGATCGACGCGGCCGCGCTGCGCGCTCGCCCGGATCAATTCCTCGAAGGTGGTCCCGGTTACCAGGAGGTCGGCGAGATCGGCATGGCTCTGGCGATAGGCCGGATTGGCGACGATCAGGCGGTCGTCCTGATCGAAGAGGGCGATGCCGGCCGACAGGCCTTCTATCGCGCCGCCGACGCGATCCTCCGCCCGGCGGTTGAGGCGCTGGCGAAGCCTCTGCATGCGGCTCGCCATGCTGAATGCACCGAGGCCGAGCAGGTAGCCGCCGAGCCCGATGGCGGATCCCGCCACCAGGCCGTCACGCCGTGCATCCGCCAGCAGCGCCTCGGCGGGCAGGTCGACCACCAGCGCACCCATCATATCACCGACCTTCCACACCGGATCACCGCCGTACTGGATGGCGTTGTGGCAGTCGGCGCAGCTCTGCTGCGTCGCAATGGATGGCATGGCGCTGCGTAGAAACGTCTTGCCCCCGGCGTCGACCAGATTGGTCTCCGGCGGGACATGCCGACGGCGCTCGAGGCGGTCCAGAAGGTCGAGGAGGGCGCTGTCGTAGGGGGGGGTCAGGATGGAGCGGCCCGGCGTGCCGACCATGGCAACGCGCAGGCTCTCGTCGTTCGGCCGGGCGTCAGCGAAGTGCGACAGCGCCTTGGCGCGGAAGGATGCCGGCACGGTGGCCGCTTCGGCGGATAGCCGGTTGCGTTCCTCCGTGTAGACGGCGACGAAGGAGTTCACCAGCTGGAGGGAGATCGCGGCTTCGTGGCCGAACCGCTCGGTCGCATTGCGGACCTGGTAGCGTTCGACCTGCACGGCAACCAACATCCCGGCGAGCACACAGAGCGCCAGCAGCCCGCCATGCACGAAGACATGGGATCGCGGAGGCTTCACGGATGCGGAGGAGACATTGTCGGACATGCTGCCGATGACGGACGGGTCTGCGATTCCGCATATGCGGCCACAGGCCGCGCGCGCGGTCGGTGATTACGGTCATACTTGTCTGAACAAATAACTTACGGCTTGGGTGCGAGACGGCGCTCGCCGGGCCCGGCGGCTCCGGGCAGTACATCAGGGGCAACGGTCAACCGCGACCCGACGGCTTTCGAACAGGCCTCACTGGCCGACCGGGCGGTGCATGGCCAGCCGGCGAAGGGCTTTTCGTCAGACGCCGGCGCCGGGCTCGGCAACGCTGCCGCATCACCACAGGGTGGAAGAATATCTCTTTATTATCAATAGGCTGTCTGTGGCGGAGGGAGTGGGATTCGAACCCACGATACCCTTTCGGGTATACACACTTTCCAGGCGTGCGCCTTCGACCACTCGGCCACCCCTCCGCAGACGCCTCGTCGCGAGGCGGCGCACTATATCGGCGGCCCCCCCGAACGCAACCCGGGCGTACCCCGGCCCCAATCGCGGGGTGCGAAGCCGCTGCGTTCGCAGTTGCGCGCATTCAGGCTATAGATCGCTCGAAGCGGTCCCGGCGGCCGCTTCAGCCGCCGGCGGACCGCAAGGGGCGGGGGCGGCCGGAAATAGAAGAGTGCCGGGGAATGCCGACAGGAATGCATATGGCGGAGCGGGCCGGGATCGCTTTTCGGAGGAGTGTATCCGCGTGAGCCTGGATATGCCGAACCGCCTCGTCGTGTTCGATTGCGACGGGACGCTGGTGGACGGCCAGCACCGCATCATCGCCTGTATGCATGCTTCATTCGCGGCGCATGGCCTGCCGCTGCCGAGCAGCGCATCCATCCGCGCGGTCGTCGGGCTGACGCTCGAGCACGGCATTGCGCGGCTGCTGCCGGCGGAGGGATCGGACCTGCTGCTACCCGTCGCTGCGGCCTATCGCCGCGAGTCCTTCGAATCGCGGCAGCGCTCGCGCGAACCGGAACCCCTTTATGCCGGCGCGGCGGAGGCGATCCGCGCCCTTGATGCCGCCGGCTTCCTCCTCGGCGTGGCAACCGGAAAAAGCCGTCGCGGCCTGGATGCCGTCCTGGCATCGCATGGGCTGGAGCGCTACTTCGTGACCCTGCAGACGGCCGATCAGCCGCCGGGCAAGCCCGATCCGGCCATGCTGCAGCGGGCGATGGCGGAGGCCGGCGCGGCACCGGAATCAACCGTCATGGTCGGTGACACGACCTTCGACATGGAAATGGCGGTCCGGGCCGGCGCCGCCGGCATCGGCGTGGGGTGGGGCTATCATCCGGCGATCGACCTGCCGCCGGCGGGCGCGGCCGTCGTGATCACGGGCTTCGGGGATCTCGCGGCGACGGTGGATCGATTGATCGGCAGGCTGGCATGAAGCGCTTCTACAAGGCCGTATCGATCGTCGAGAGCGAGGGACGTTTCCACGTGCTCCTCGACACCCGTCCCGTGCGGACGCCGTCACAGACGCTGCTGAGCGCGCCGACGAAGGAACTGGCGGAGGCGATCGCGGCGGAATGGGAGGCCCAGGAAGGCGAGATCAAGCCTCTTGCCATGCCGTTGACGCGCCTCACCGCCACCGTGCTGGACCGGGCGGACGGCCAACGCGCGGCCTTCGTCGACGAGGTCGTCGCTTATCTGGGCAACGACCTGATCTGCTATCGCGCCGCCAATCCGCCGGCGCTGGCCGAGCGCCAGCGCGCGGCCTGGGATCCGTGGCTGATCTGGGCACAGCACCGCCACGGGATTCGGCTGTATCCGACCACCGCCGTTCTGCACCAGCCTCAGCCGCCCGAGGCGATGGCCGCGGCGCGGCACCTGCTCGAGGCCGAGGAGGCGGCCGGGCTCACGGCAACCCATGTGCTTACCACCGCGCTCGGCTCGGCGGTGCTCGCGCTCGCGGTGCTCGACGGCGCCATCGAGGCCGATGCCGCCTTCGAGGCGGCCCATGTGGACGAACTCTTCCAGGCCGAGAAATGGGGTGAGGACCGCGAGGCGGCCCGCGCCAGGCGTGAGGTGCGCGACGACATTCGCGCCGCGGCGCGCTTTCTGCGGCTTGCACGGAACGGCTGACAAACCCTTGCCAGCGGGGCGCGGCATCTCTAGAGATTCCTTCCGGGCGGCGGGTGTAGCTCAATGGTAGAGCAGAAGCTTCCCAAGCTTACGACGAGGGTTCGATTCCCTTCACCCGCTCCAAATCCCTTCGAAGCCGGCGCCTGCGGCGTTTGCTCGCCTGGGCAGTCGGCCTTCCCGCCTTGCTGGTCGCACTTTATGTCGCAGCCGGCTACGGCCTCGGCGCACTGACCTTCTCCCGGATCGAGATGCCGGACCAATCCGGCGGCGACGTCCCGGTTTTCGTCTACTCCAACGGCTATCACGCCAGCCTTGTCCTGCCACTCGCCGGCGGCGGGGTCGATTGGAGCGCGAAGTTTCCCGACAGCGATTTCGTCTCTGTCCGTTCGGGGGCGACCCACGTCATGTTCGGCTGGGGCGAGCGCGACTTCTACATGAACACCCGCCGGCTCGCCGACCTCGAGGCGGGCGTCGCCCTGCGTGCGATTGCGGGCCTCGGCGGCGCGGTGATGCACGTGACCTTGATCGGCGAACCCGTTCCCGGGCCGATGCTGCGGCCGCTCACACTGCCGGCGGCGCGCTATCGCGACCTCGCGCGTTTCATCGATGCCTCTTTCGCGCGGGATGCGTCCGGCCGGATCCGTGTCCATCCCGGCAAGGGTTATGGCGCCCACGATGCCTTTTACGAGGGCACCGGCCGATACTCGCTTTTCTACACCTGCAACGAATGGGTCGCGCGCGCCTTGCGCGCCGCGGGGGAGCCCACCGGACTCTGGACGCCATTCGCTTCCTCCCTGCTGCGCCGGCCCTGAACGGGTCCGGGGCGTATCGTCTCATCGCAATTGAGAGACGTTTGCATTCGTGATAACTCAAGCGCCGGAGCGTGGGACGATGTTGGAGGGAGAGCGGGATGCGCGCATTGGCGCTTGCGGGTCTGATGTTGACGGCCGCTATCGGCGGCGCGGCGGCGGCCGACCGGGCTGCCGTGGTGAAGAGCTATGCCGATATCGCCCAGGCGATCTATGAGGACTCCCTTACCGCTGCGCGCAAGCTGAACGCGGCGGTCGAAACCCTGATCGCCCGGCCTTCCGAAGCCACGATGAGCGCGGCGCGCACCGCCTGGATCGCCGCCCGCGTGCCTTACCAGCAGTCGGAGGTCTTTCGTTTCGGCAATCCCGTCGTAGACGACTGGGAAGGCAAGGTGAACGCGTGGCCGCTGGATGAGGGACTGATCGACTACGTCGACAAGGGCTATGGCGCTGCTGCGGACGAGAATCCGCTGCGGGCCGCCAATGTCATCGCCAATACGTCGATCCGGTTCGGCGGCAAGAGCATCGACACCGGGCGCATCGGCTGGCGTCTGCTTCGCTCTCTGCAGGAGGCGGGCGGGGTGGAAGCCAATGTCGCCACCGGCTACCATGCAATCGAATTCCTGCTCTGGGGCCAGGACCTGAACGGAACCGGTCCGGGCGCCGGCAATCGCCCCTGGACCGATTACGCCGAGGGTGCCGCCTGCAGCAACGGACATTGCGACCGGCGGGCGCAGTATCTGTCGGTGGCGACCCGACTTCTGGTCGACGATCTCGCCTGGATGGCGAAAGCCTGGCAGCCGGGCGGCGAGGCCCGTGCGGCAGTCGACGGCGACAGCCCGGATGCCGGAATCGCCGCGATGCTTACGGGCATCGGCAGTCTTTCCTACGGCGAGTTGGCCGGCGAGCGGATGAAGCTCGGGCTGTTGCTGCACGATCCGGAGGAGGAGCACGACTGCTTCTCCGACAACACGCACAACTCGCACTACTACAACGTGGTTGGCATGCGTGCGGTCTATCTCGGCGAGTACCGCCGGATGGACGGGACAACGGTCAAGGGGCCAAGTCTCTCCGACGTGGTGAAGGCGGCCGATCCCGCGCTCGACGCCGAGCTGCGGGAGAAGTTCGAGCGGACCCTGGCGGCGATGACCGCGATCAAGGAGCGGGCCGAGCGCAAGGAGGCCTACGACCAGATGATCGCCGACAACAACCCCGAAGGAAATGCCGCGATCCAGGCGGGCATCGACGCACTGACAGACCAGACCCGCAGCGTCGAGCGCGCGGTGGCCGCGCTCAAGCTGCGGTCGCTGAAGTTCGAAGGGTCCGACAGCCTCGATGATCCGAGCAAGGTGTTCAAATAGGCGGTGCCGTGCGGTCGCTGCTGATCCTGCTCTGCTTCGCCGCCGCGTCGGTGGCGGCGGAGGAACGGGTGCGGGCGGTGACGGCGCCGGCGACCGACTTCACCCGCGCGGAAGCCTATGAGCGGAATCCGGGCGGGGCTGCCACCTCGATACAGCCCCTGAACGCCAGCGCCTTCTCGCAGCCTTCCGCCAACATGTCCTACCGGCGTCAGCTCGACTTCAAGGTGGGAGACGGTGTCTTCCGCAAACTCTGGGTCTCGGCCCCGGCCTCGACCACCGCCTCGGACGGACTCGGCCCCTTGTTCAATGCGCGGTCTTGCCAGAGCTGCCATCTGAAGGACGGTCGCGGCCGGCCGCCCTTTCCCGGCGAACCCGCCGTATCGATGCTGATGCGGCTGTCCGTGCCCGGCGTGCGGGAGCCGGAGCCGCATCCCGTCTACGGCGGCCAGTTCCAGACCTTCTCGGTCCAGGGTGTCCTGGCCGAGGGGCGGGTGCGGGTGGAGTACGAGGAGATCCCGGTTGCCTTGTCGGAAGGTGAAACCGCCAGCCTGCGGCGGCCGGTCTATCGCCTGGAAGGACTGAACTACGGGCCACTCGGTCCCGGCACGATGATCTCGCCACGTGTCGCCCCGCCGATGATCGGGCTCGGCCTGATCGAGGCGATCGACGAGGCGGATATCCTCGCCGCCGCCGACCCCGACGACCGCGACGGTGACGGCATCGCCGGCCGTCCCAACCGCATATGGGATGCCGGCCTCGGCCGCACCGCGCTCGGCCGTTTCGGCTGGAAGGCCGGCCAGCCGGGCATCGCACAGCAGACCGCCGCCGCCTTCAGTGGCGACATGGGCCTGTCCACGCCGCTGCTGCCTGCCGCCTATGGCGATTGCACCGCGGCGCAGCCGGATTGCCGCGCGGCGCCGGATGGGAGAGCGCGGGGAGAGGAGGCGGAGGTGCCGCCCGTGCTGTTCGACCTCGTCGTCTTCTATGCGCGCAATCTCGCCGTGCCGGCGCGCCGCGATGTCGATGCGCCCCAGGTGCTGGCCGGCAAGGCGGCGTTCCATGAAGCCGGCTGCATCGCCTGCCATCGGCCCAAATTCGTGACCCGCCGCGACGCGGCGCCCGAACAGGCCTTCCAGCTGATCTGGCCCTACAGCAATTTCCTGCTGCATGACATGGGCGAGGGCCTTGCCGATGGCCGGCCGGAAGCCGAGGCCGGCGGCCGGCACTGGCGCACGGCCCCGCTCTGGGGCGTCGGCCTCACCGAAACCGTCAGCGGGCATACCTTTCTCCTGCATGACGGGCGCGCCAGGAACCTGCTGGAAGCGATCCTGTGGCATGGCGGCGAGGCGGCCGCCGCTCGCCAGCGCGTGGTCGAGATGCCCCGCGCGGAGAGGGCGGCGCTGCTCGCCTTTCTGAGGTCCCTGTAAGGAGCCGCTCATGCGCGGAGCCCTGTTCGCCCTCGTTCTCCTGACGAGCACCGTCCCGGCTGTCGCCGCGCCCGGGCTCGACTCCTACCGGCGGCTGAACGAGGACGCCGTCGCCCGTCACGTCCTGCCCCGCTATGACCGCCTTGTCGCCGCTACCGCCGCGCTCCACGAGGCGACGGGAGGCGCCTGTGCGCAGCCCGGGGCGGCTGGGCTCGATATGTTGCGGGAACGCTGGCGCGCGGCTGCGGCGGCCTGGCAGGGCGTTCAGCATATCCGCTTCGGGCCGATTGAACTGTTCATGCGCGGCATGCGGTTCGCCTTCTGGCCCGATACCCGCAATTCGGTGGGCAGGGGGCTCGAGGAGGTGATCGCCGGCCGCGCGTCCGCCTCGATCAGCGGCGAGACCTTTGCGCGGGGCGCTGTGGCGGTGCAGGGCCTACCAGCGCTGGAGCGCCTGCTCTTCGGTGCCGAGAGCGCGCCGAAGCTGCTGGCGGGCGATGCCGAGGCCGGCTTCCGCTGCGCCACGGTGCAGGCAATCGGCAGCAACCTCGCCGATCTGGCCGGCGGCATTCGCCGCGACTGGATCGAGGGTGCCGAACCCTTCGCCAAGGCGATGAGCGGAGGGGGTCCCCACGCCGACGCGAAGGAAGCGACCGGAGAGCTGTTCAAGAGCCTGCACGCCGCCGTCGAGATCGTCGCCGATCACAAGCTGGCGCGCCCGCTCGGCGTCTCGGCGCAGACCGCGCGTCCGCAGTTGGCCGAAGCCTTTCACAGCCGCACCTCGATGGACAACATCCGCGCCAACCTGGAGGCGGCCGAATCGCTCTATCTCGGCGGGGGCGGGATGGGATTTGCCGGGTTCGTGCGCGATGTCGCCGGCGACAAGGCACTCGACGATCTCTTCAAGCGCGCCTTTGCCCAGACCCGGGCCACGGCGGCTTCCGTCGCAATGCCGCTCGAGGAAGCGGTGTCCGATCCGGCGGAACGGCGGAAGCTGATGCAGCTCGCGCGCGAGACCAGCGCGCTGAAGGCCCTGCTGGCCCAGCGATTGACCACCGCCCTCGATATCCCGGTCGGCTTCAATGCTCTGGATGGAGACTGACCTGATGCAGACGCGCCGTGCCTTTCTGGCCGGTCTCCTCGCCACAGCCTGCATCCAGCCCGCCGCCGCCGAACCGCGCCGTCCGCTCTATCTGAGCGGCCGCGGCGAGGCGAGCGGAGCCAATTTCGCGACCGGATTCGATGCCGCGGGAAGGCTGGCCTTCGACCTGCCGCTGCCGACGCGCGGGCATGCCTTTGCCGTCCATCCGGCTGGGGCGGAAGTGGTGATCTTCGCGCGTCGCCCCGGCGACTACGCCCTCGTCATCGATCCGGAGCGCGGCCGCGCCGTGCGCAGCGTTCCCGCGGCGACCGGGCGCTGGTTCAACGGCCATGGTGCCTATGCCGCCGATGGCAGTCTTCTCTATGCGACCGAAACCCGGGCTGTCGACGGGCAGGGTGTCATTGGCATCTACGATGCGACAAGGGGCCATCGCCGCATTGGCGAAGCCGAGACCGGCGGGCTCGATCCGCACGAGGTCCGCCTGCTGGCCGATGGCCGCACCCTGGTGGTGGCGAATGGCGGGCTCCTCACGCATGCCGATGCGCCTCGGCTGAAGTTCAATATCGACAGCATGCGGCCATCGCTAGTCTGGATGGAGGCCGCCACCGGCAGGCGCGTGCGCCAGTTGCAGCCTCCGCCCGCGCTGCACCAGCTCAGCATCCGCCACCTCGCGCTTGCCGGGGACGGCAGTGTCCTGGTCGCCATGCAATACGAAGGTCCGCGGGACGACCTGGTGCCGCTGGTCGCGCGCCACCGGCCCGACTCGCCCGGGATCGAAATGCTCGACCTGCCGGAAGAGGTTCTCGCCGGTCTCGACGGCTATTGCGGCAGCGTCGCCGTCGCCGCCGATGGAACAACGCTCGCCGTCTCCAGCCCCCGAGGCGGCCGCGTCGTCTTCTGGGAGCTGGCGGAAGACCGCCTGCTGGGCGTTCTCAAGCTCGACGACGGATGTGGAATCGCGCCTGCGGGCGACGGGGCATTCCTGCTCTCGAACGGATTCGGGCGGATCCTGCGTTCCGATCCGGTGACGGGCCGGGGCGCCCGCTTGGCGGTGGATAGCCTGCCCGGCGCGCGGTGGGACAATCACATCGCCGTTCTGGCCTGACCCGGCGGGTTGTTGGCCTCTCCGCGGGCAGGCCCTAAGCTTCCCGGAGCAAAGGGGAGGGCGATGCTCAAGCTGCACGGCTATTTCCGCTCATCGGCGGCCTATCGGGTTCGCATCGCGCTCAATCTGAAGCGCATCGCCCACGAGCACGCCTTTCATCATCTGACCCGTGGCGGGGGCGAGCATCGCAGGCCTGACTACACGGCCATGAATCCGCAGGGCCTGGTGCCGGCGCTGGAGGAGGACGGGTCGATCCTGACCCAGTCGCTCGCCATCCTGGAATTCCTCGAAGAGCGGTTCCCGGAACCGGCACTGCTGCCGAAGGATGCGGTCGGCC
>JALHMN010000090.1 GCA_022844005.1 bacterium
AAGCAGGTCTATCGGCGCCGGCAACGCAAAGCGCCTCGAAGTCTCTCTCGAACTGCCGTTCTGATCAGGCCTTCGTCGCCGCGTCGATCGCGCTCTCGCTCAGGCCGGCTTCGGCCAGCACCTCGCGGGTGTGCTGGCCGAGCGTCGCGGCCGGGATGCCGATTTCCGCGGGTGTCTCGGAAAAGCGCGCCGCCGGGCGCACCGTCATCATCCGCCCCTCGGTCGGGTGCTCCATGGTCTGGAACAGGCCGACGGCCTTGGCATGCGGGTGTTCGGGCAGGTCGGCGAGGCGGCTGACCGGCGCGCACGGCACCTGCAGGCGGTCGAAGATCTCCAGCCACTCGGCGGTGCTCTTCGTGGTCAGGCCTTCCTGCAGCATGCCGTAGAGCGCATCGATGTTGCGGGTGCGGGCGGACAGCGAATTGAACCGCGGATCTTCCAGCGTGCCGGCCTTGCCGATCGCCTCGAAGGTGAGGCGCCAGTGCGCATCCGAATAGGGTAGCACGCCGATCCAGCCGTCCTTGGTCTTGTAGGGCCTGCGGTTCGGCGACAGCACCCGCGGGTATCCAATCGTGCCGCTTTCCGGATCGGTGGTCTTGGTCCACAGATGCTCCAGCATGCAGAAGCCGACCATGGTCTCGAACATCGGCACTTCGACATGCTGGCCCTGGCCGGTCTTCTGACGGTGGATCATCGCCGCCAGGATCGCATTGCCGAAGGCGAGGCCGGTGCCCTTGTCGGCGATGATGGTGGGGGCATAGCGCGGCTCTCCCGCGATCTCCGCCATCAGGCTGGCGACACCCGAGGCTGCCTGGATGATGTCGTCGAAGGCGGGTTTGTCGCCATAGGGCCCATCGGAGGCATAGCCCAGCGCATTGGCATAGACGATGTCGGGCTTCACCTTCTTGACATCGGCATAGTCGATGCCGAGCGCGCGGGCCGCCTTCGGGCGCATGGTGTGCATGAAGACGTCGGCGCCCTCGGCCAGCTTCAAGAGCGCCGCGCGTGCTTCCGGCTTCTTCAGGTCGAGGCAGACCGAGCGCTTGCCGCGATTGATGCCCAGATGCAGCGGGCTCATCATCGGCGTCTTCTGGGGCCCCAGATGACGGTTGATGTCGCCTTCCGGCGGCTCCACCTTGATCACGTCCGCGCCGAAATCGGCCAGCATCTGCGAGGCATAGGGGCCGAGCACGACCGCGGTGAGGTCGATCACCCGGAATCCGGCGAGGGGACCGGACATCAGTAGGACTTCGGCAGGCCGAGGGCCTTCTCTGCGACGTGGGACAGCACCAGTTCGCGGCTGACCGGGGCGATGCGGGCGATCATCGATTCGCGCATCATCCGCTCGACATGGAATTCCTTGGCATAGCCCATGCCGCCATGCGTCATCACGGCTTGCGTGCAGGCCTTGAAGCCGGCCTCGGCGGCGAAGTACTTGGCGGCGTTCGCCTCCGGTCCGCAGGGCAGCTTGCCGTCATAGAGCGAGGCGGCCTTGTAGGTGAGCAGTTCGGCCGCCTCGAGCTCGATCCAGTTGACGGCGAGCGGGTGCTGGATGCCCTGGTTCTGGCCGATCGGACGGCCGAAGACGACACGGTCGCGGGCGTATTGCGCCGCCCGCGCCAGCGCCGCTTGGCCCAATCCCGTTGCCTCCGCGGCGATCAGGATGCGTTCGGGGTTGAGGCCGTGCAGCAGGTACTTGAAGCCTTCGCCTTCCTTGCCGATCAGGTCTTCTTCCGGAACCTTCAGCCCGTCGAAGAACACCTGGTTCGAATCGACCGCCTTGCGGCCCATCTTGTGGATCTCGCGCACCTCGACGTGCTTCCTGTCGAAATCGGTGAAGAACAGCGACAGGCCGTCGAAGCCCGACTTGCATTCCTCGAGAGGCCTGGTGCGGGCCAGCAGCAGGATCTTGGTCGCCGTCTGCGCCGTAGAGGTCCAGATCTTCTGACCGTGCACGATGTAGTGCTTGCCCTCCTTGACCGCGCGGGTCTTCACCTTGCTGGTGTCGAGGCCGGCATCCGGTTCGGTGACGCCGAAGCAGGTGCGGTCCTTGCCCTGCATCATGGGGGGCAGCATGCGCCGCTTCTGTTCCTCGGTGCCGTAGACCACCACCGGCATCGGCCCGAACAGGTTGATGTGCATGGCCGAGCAGCCGGTGAAGCCGGCGCCGGTGCGGGCGATGGTCTGCATCATGATCGCGGCTTCGGTCACGCCGAGGCCGGACCCGCCCAGTTCGGGCGGCATGGTGATGCCGAGCCAGCCGCCATTGGCGAGGTCTTTCACGAACTCTTCCGGGAAGACGCCGTCCTCGTCGCGGGCCAGCCAGTATTCCGGCCCGTATTTGCTGCACAGCTTGGTGATGGCGTCGCGGATGGCGATCTGGGCTTCGCTGAACTCGAAATTCATGTTTCTCCTCCACCGGCGGGTCGTTGCCGCAGCCGGCGGGCCAGAACATAGATGGGGGTGGCCGCGGCAAGCAAGGACAGCGCGGAGAAGGCGCAGAGTGCCTGGTAGTTGCCGGTCCAGTCGTGGATCAGGCCGCCCATCTGCGCGCCGAAAGCCGCGCCCACGCCCTGCGACAGGCTGATCGAACCATAGATGCGCCCGAAGGAACGCCCCGCGAAGAGCTGTCCGGCCAGCGACGAGATCACCGGCGCGCGCGAGCCCATGGTGGCGCCGTACAGCACCGAGAAGACGAGGAGGGCGGCTATGTCGCCCGGTCCGCCGATCAGCGCGAAGGCCAGCACGCCGATGATCGTGGCCGAATAGCTGAGCGCCAGCGACAGCTCGCGTCCGCCACGGTCGGCGAGCCAGCCGGCACCGATCATGCCGACCGGGGTCAGCATCGTGGTGAAGCCGAAGATCGAGGCTGCCTGGATCGGCGCGAAGCCCGCTTCGACCAGCCGCGCCACCACCTGCGGCGTCAGCGAGAAGACCCCGATCGAGGTGAAGGCGAAGGACCAGACCAGCGCCCAGAAGGCCCGGTTGCGGAGTGCCTCGCCCAGCAGCGGCCCCTCGGCCCGCCCGCCCGAGGCGCCGATGGTTCGGCGCAGGTCGGGATTGCCGGCGGCGATGCGCCGCCAGGGCAGGAAGGCCACGGGGACGAGCAGCGCCAGCAATCCGATGCCGATGTGCTGATAGGCGAAGCGCCAGCCGCCCCAGTCGATCAGCGCCTGGGCGAAGGGCGAGAAGAACAGGACGCCGACGCCGCCGGCGCAATAGCCCACGGCGATCGCCGTCGCCAGGCGGGCCTGGAACCAGCGTGACAGGAGCGCCGACTGCATGACCGATCCGAGCGCGGCGATGGCGATGCCGCAGGCAAGGCCGAGCGTGAGCTGCAGCTGCCAGAGGCGGTCGGCGTGCGAGGCCGCGAACAGCGCGCCGCCCATCGCCGCGATGCCGCCCAGCGCCAGCGCCCGCGGACCGACCCGGTCGAAAACCGTTCCGATGACGGGCGCCGACAGGCCCAGCACCAGCATGCTGATGGCATAGAGGCCGACGAAGGCGGCCCTGTCCAGCTCGAGCGCGGTGGTGACCGGCAGGACGAAGACCGGGAAGGCGCCGTTCAGTCCCTGGCCCAGCATGCCGAGGACGAAGACGAGACTGACGACGCCGACCGCGGCCGGCGTCGCTTCTCTGGAAGCCAATGCCGTCAATCCTGGATGATGAAGGTAACCAGTTCAGGATAGGCGGTCAGGATGCCGATGGTAATCACGTCGGCGATGACGAAGGGCCAGATGCCGCGGAACACGTCACCGAGAGGAATGTCAGGCCTGACGCCGTTGACGACGTAGCAGCACAGCCCCACCGGCGGCGTCAGCAGGCAGATGCCGCACAGTTTGACCACGATGATGCCGAACCAGATCGGGTCGTAGCCGAGGTTGACGATCACCGGAAAGATGATCGGCAGCGTCAGCAGCAGCATGCCGATCGCATCCATGAAGCAGCCGAGGATGAAATAGATCAGGTAGATCGTCAGCAGGACGACGATCGGCGGCAGGGCGCTTTCCGCCACCGCGCTCGCGATGGTTTCCGGCAGCTGCGCATAGCCCAGGAACAGGACGAAGATGAGCACGCCCCAGATCACGGTGAAGATCATCACGGTGAGCTTGGCCGTGTCGGCGAGCGCCCGCTTCAGGTCGCCCCATTTCATGCCGTACCACAGCGCGATCACCAGCACCGAGAAGGCGCCGAGCGCGCCCGCCTCGGTCGGCGTCGCCCAGCCGTAGTACATGGCGCTGAAGATCAGGCCGATGACCAGCCAGACCGGCATCGTGCCGGGCAGGCTCTCGAAGCGCTGGCGCCAGCTGTAACCGCCGACCGGCGGTCCCATCGTAGGGTCTATCTTGCAGCGGATGATGATGATGGCGGAATAGACCAGGGCCGAGATGAAGCCGGGCACGAAGCCGGCGATCAGCAGCTTGCCGATCGATTCCTCGACGATGATGCCGTAGATGACCAGCAGGCCGGAAGGCGGGATCAGCGAATCGAGCGTCGCCCCCGCCGCGGTCACGCCGGCGGCGAGTTTGCGGCTGTACCCGTTCTTCAGCATCTCCGGGATGGCGACGCGCGCGAAGACGGCGGCGGCCGCCGTCGAGGCGCCGGACACGGCCGAGAAGGCGGCGACCGCGAAGACGGTGCTGATGGCGAGGCCGCCCGGTAGCCAGCCGAGCCAGCGCCGCGCCGCCTCGAAGCAGGTCTGGGTTATCCGCGCGTAATAGGCGAGGTAGCCGATGATGATGAACATCGGCAGGACGGAGAGCGTGTAGGACGCCGATTTGGCATGGGGAACCGTGCCGGCGGCAGCCAGCCCGGCCTTCGGCCCCAGCATGGCGACCAGCCCGATGGTTCCCACCACCGCGGCGGCGATGAAGATGCGCACGCCGAGCGCGGCGAGAACGACGAGCGCTATCGCCCCGATGATGCCGATATGGAGAGGATCCATGGCTCAGTTCGCTCGCGGGGGATCGTTGGCGGAGACATGGCCGAGCACGTCTTCGATTTCGTGCTGCGCCAGTTCCTCCGGCGTCTCGACCACCGGCACCGCTTCCGGTGTCCGGCTCGGATCGGCGAACATGCGGAAGTAGCCGAACAGCTGCAGCAGCAGCCTGAGCCAGAGCGTCCCGAGCGCGATGGGCACCAGCAGTTTCGCCGGCCAGACCGGCAGCTTGATGTCCATAGAGGAATCGCCGCGCGTCCAGGCCCGCATGAAATGGTCCCAGGACGTGTCGATCAGGATCCCGACGAGGATGAGGCCCACCACCACGCCCAGGATCTCCACCGCCCAGAGCGCCCGTCCCTTCAGCAGGGTGAGCACGATCTCCATGCGGATATGACTGCCGTAGCGCTGGCAGTAGGCGATGCCCAGGATGGCGTAGATCACGGCGAACTGTTCGATCCAGTCGACATATCCGTGAATGCCGAGGTTGAACACGGTTCTGCCGACGATCTGGATCACGCCGATCATCATCAGGAGGAAGATGGCGGCGGCCGCCACCATGTTGAGAACATTCTCGAGCTTGGAGTAGACGAGGCTGAGGCGGCCGACACTACTCGTCGGCGCCCCAGCCTCCACGGCCGTCCCCGTCACAATCAATCCCCCGGAAGATGCTGTCGCGTCAGCTCTTCGGCGCCGCCGCCTTGGCGGAGTCGAGAATGAGCTGCAGGAGTTCCGCCGCGGGTATGCCCTGCTTCGTCATCTCCGCGACCCACTCGTCCCAGACCGGCTTGCCGCCGATTTTCTGGAACTCGGCCAGCTCCGCATCCGAGTAGGTGATGAATTCGAGCTTCTTCTTCTTGAACTCGGCGAGGTACTTGGTGTCGGCGTCGGCATAGGCCTTCTTCTGCTCGACATAGGCCAGAGCCTTGCCCTTCAGCAACAGGTCCTGATAGGCCTTCGGCAGTTTGGCCCAGGATTCGGTGCCGAACAGGATCGGGCAGGCCTGTGTCCCCGGCGACAGGTTCGTGGTGAACCACTTGCCGACTTCATAGGTCCGGTAGGAGCCGTGCGCGTAGGTGGAGGGGAAGGACGCCGCGTCCACGGCGCCGCGTTCCAGCATGGTATAGACCTCCGGCGCGGGTACCGAGGTCGGGATGGCGCCGACCTTTGCCATCGCCTGGCCAATGCCGCCGATGGCACGAACCCGCAGGCCCTTCCAGTCGGCGAGCGTCTTCGGCGCCTTGCTGCTGCGGCCGACGAACTCGTACTGCGGCAAGAGCGTCGACATGAAGGGCATGGCCTTCCACTTGGCCAGTTCCTTCAGCACATAGGGGTGCTGATGGAATTTTTCATGCACCTTCTCCTGCACGTCCGCATTGGGGAACGGCAGGAAGGGCAGGTCGAGCGCCGTATAGGCCGGATGCTTGTCGGGATGGTAGGACGAGCAGATGTTGGTCGCCTCGAGGGCGCCGACCGACAGCAGGTCGAGCAGCTCCTTGGGGTCGCCATAGGTGCCGTAGCCGATGTTCCAGGTGAACTTGCCGCCGGTCTCCTTCTTCACGTATTCGGCGAGGAAGTCGCCTCCGCGGCTGGCGGCGCGGGGCTTGCCCCAGGCACCGACCTTCCAGGTGACCTTGGGGCCATCCACTGTCTGGGCTTCGACCGCTCCGGTGAAGGCAAAGCAAGATGCCGTGATTGCCACGGCAAGAATGGACCGCATCCGCATGGCGGCTATACCTCCCTGTTGCTTGGACCGGTTGGCCGGCCGTGAACGAGCGTAACAGCATCCACTTGCGCCCTGCAATCGCTAAGGGCGCGCACTTCGCGACTTTCAACCCGCCGCCTGTGCCAGAGGTGCGGCTCGTCGGCCGGCGTCCATGCCGATTACTGGCCTTCGATGATTTTGCGGATTCTCTGCATGGCGAGGCGGATGCGCGATTTGACGGTGCCGAGCGGAAGGCCCGTCTCCTCGGCGATGTCGCTATGCGACTTGTCCTGGAAGAAGGCGAGGTCCAGCAGCTGGCGCTGGTCGGCGGGCAGCGTCGCCAGCGCCAGGCGCAGCCGGTCGGCCGATTGCGCCGCTTGAAGCACCTCGTCGGCCTGTGCCGGGGCCGAGGGCTGCAGCGCCGGGTCCTCGGGGTCCAGTTCGGGCCGGCGCAGGCGGCGGATGGCGTCGATTCGCTTGTTCCGCGCGATGGTGAAGAGCCAAGTCGATACCGCGGATTGCCGCCGGTCGAAGGTCTCTGCCTTCCGCCAGACGACCAGCAGGGCCTCCTGCGCCAGTTCCTCGGCCTGGCCGCCGTCGCATCCCTGCCGGATCAGGTAGCCTTTGATCCGGGGGGCGAAATGCTGGAAAAGCTGGGCAAACGCCTGCTTGTCGCGCGTCGACGCGATCGCCTCGACCAGATCGGCAAGGCCGTCCGTGGGTGTCGAGGTCGGGGGGGCGGGCTGGGTGTTCACGTCCATCACTTGCCGTTTTACGGCCGGAAATGCCGCATCGCCAAGGCTGGAAATGGCCTTGGCCTTTGTTTATGTATCGCATCATGCATATTCGCACCGGATTGACCGTTGCGGCGATGGCGGTCGTGCTGGCCGCAGGAGCCGCCTTCGCGCAGCAGGCCGCCAAGCCGAAATCGCTCGGCGCCTTCGGAGACTGGGACGCCTGGGAGATCGGCGACGGCCGGTCGAAGACCTGCTTCGTCCGCGCCAAACCCAAGAGTCAGGACTCCAAGGGCCTGAAGCGCGGCGAGGTGCAGATCCAGGTGTCGATCCGCCCGGCCGACAAGGTGAAGAACGAAGTCGGCGTCTATGTCGGGTATCCGCTGAAGGCCGGCAGCAAGGTCGTCGCCGAAATCGACAAGGAGAGTTTCGAACTCGATCCCTCGACCCAGGCCGGTTATCGCGAGACTGCCTGGATCCACGATACGAAGCGCGAGGGCGATCTGGTGACCGCCATGATGAAGGGCAACAACCTGGTCGTGAAGGGCACGTCCGAGCGCAACGTGGCGACCTCCGACAGCTATTCGCTGCGTGGCATTTCGGCCGGCCTCAAGGCCATCGCTGATCGCTGCAAGTGACGGCGATGACGGCGTCCGTGCCGCTCCGGCCCGAGGTGGTCGCGACGGAAAGGGCGCCGAAGCCGGCGGGCCCGAATCGTCTGGTCGGGCTCGACCGCGCCGAACTGGCCGAGCTGCTGGTGACGATCGGGGAAGATCCGAAGCGCGCGCGCATGCGCGCCAACCAGCTGTGGCACTGGATCTACCATCGCGGTGCGCAGTCCTTCGATACGATGAGCAGTCTGGCGAAGGATCTGCGCGCGCGGCTGGAGGAGACCAGCATCATCGGCCGCCCTGACGTCTCCCGGGCGCTGAAGAGTTTCGACGGTACCCGCAAGTGGCTGTTGAAGATGACCGACGGGGAAGAGGTGGAAAGCGTCCACATCCCCGAAGAGGATCGCGGCACGCTCTGCGTCTCCAGCCAGGTCGGCTGCACGCTGACCTGCAGGTTCTGCCACACCGGCACCATGAAGCTGGTCCGCAACCTGTCGGCGGCCGAGATCGTCGGGCAGTTGATGGTGGCGCGCGACACGCTGGGCGAATGGCCGAGCCCGCCGGGTGAACGCCAGCTCTCCAACATCGTCATGATGGGGATGGGCGAGCCCTTGTACAATTTCGAGAACGTGGCGAAGGCGCTGCGCATCGTGATGGACAACGAGGGGATCTCGATCTCCCGCCGCCGCATCACCCTGTCGACCGCCGGCGTGGTGCCGATGATGGCGCGCTGCGGCGAGGAGTTGGGCGTAAACCTCGCGGTCAGCCTGCATGCCGTGACCGACGACATCCGCGACGTCATCGTGCCGATCAACAAGAAGTACCCGATCGCCGAGCTGATGGCCGCCTGCCGTTCCTATCCGGGCGCCACCAATGCGCGCCGCATCACCTTCGAATACGTCATGCTGAAGGGTGTGAACGACAGCCCGGCCGACGCCCGGGGACTGGTGCGGTTGATCCGCGGCATCCCGGCGAAGGTGAACCTGATCCCCTTCAACGCCTGGCCCGGCGCGCCCTACGAATGCCCGACCGACCAGGCGATCCAGGCTTTCTCCGACATCGTCTTCAATGCCGGCTATTCCTCGCCGGTCCGCACACCCCGCGGCCGCGACATCATGGCCGCCTGCGGGCAGCTGAAGTCGGATAGCGTGCGCAAGACCCGTGCCGAGCGGCTGGCCGCCGAGGCTGCCGCCCGCGCCTGAACCTCGTCGCGCGTCAGGAATTCCAGAGGGAGGGAACAACCATGCTTGCCTATCGCGTAACCCAGTTCGGGGCGCCGCTTTCCGCCATGCAGGAAGCCAATCCGAAGCCCAAGGGCGGGGAAGTGCTGCTCAAGGTCACCGGCTGCGGCGTCTGCCACTCGGATGTTCACATCTGGGACGGCTATTTCGACATGGGCGGCGGGCGCAAGGTGCCGGCGATCTCGAACGACACGCTTCCCGTTGCCATGGGCCATGAAGTGGCGGGCGAGGTGGTCGAACTCGGCCCCGACGCCAAGGGCGTGAAGATCGGCGACCGCCGCGTCGTCTATCCCTGGATCGGCTGCGGCCAGTGCGCCATCTGCGCCCGCGGCGAGGAGCATCTCTGCAACAAGCCGCGCGCCATCGGCGTCAACCGCGACGGCGGCTTTGCCGACCACGTGCTGGTGCCGGACGCGAAATACCTGGTCGACTATGCCGGCCTCGACCACGACCTCGCCTGCACCTTCGCCTGCTCGGGCCTGACCGCCTTCAGTGCGATCAAGAAGATCGGCCCGATCGGCGCCGGTGGCTCGCTGCTCATCATCGGGGCCGGGGGATTGGGCCTCGTCGGCATCAAGCTCGCCAAGGCCGTCACCGGCGTGGCGCCGATCGTCGCCGACATCGACGACAGGAAACTGGAGGCCGCCAAGGCCGCGGGCGCGGCAGAGGTGATCAATTCCTCCGCCCCCGATGCCGTGAAGCGGCTGATCGGCATGACCGGCGGCGGCGTCACCGGCGCGGTCGATTTCGTCGGCGCGGAAAGCTCGGTCAAGTTCGGCACCAGTGTCCTCGGCAAGGCGGGCAAGCTCGTTATCGTCGGGCTGTTCGGCGGCTCGATCACGCTGCCGGTGCCGATGTTCCCGTTCCGCAGCTGGTCGATCCAGGGCTCGATGACCGGGAGCCTCGCCGAACTGGAAGAACTGATCGACCTCGGGCGCAAGGGCATCGTGCAGTCGCCGCCGCTGGCCACCCGTCCGCTGGCCGAGGCCCAGAGGACGGTCGAGGAGCTGAAGGCCGGGAAGATCGTCGGCCGCGTCGTGCTGCACCCCTGAGGATCGGCCGGACGGCATGAGCGCGATCGCGGCGGGCCGGATGTTGGAACGGCGGGGCAGGTCGCCCGCCGTCGGGATCTGGCTCGTCGTGCTGGCCGGGCTGGTCGCGCTCATGGTGCTGGTGGGCGGTTATACGCGTCTCACCGATTCCGGCCTCTCGATCACCGAGTGGCGGCCCGTCACCGGCGCCATCCCACCGCTCGGCCACGACGCCTGGCAGGCCGAGATGGAGAAGTACCGACAGATCCCCGAATACCAGCTCATCAACAAGGGCATGTCGCTGGAAGCCTTCCAGCGCATCTATCTGATCGAATACTCCCACCGGCTGCTCGGGCGGTTGATCGGGGTTGTCTTCGCCCTGCCTTTCCTGATCTTCTGGTGGCGGGGGATGATCGACCGGGAACTTGTGCCGCGCCTGCTCGCGTTGTTCGCGCTCGGCGGGCTGCAGGGCTTCATCGGCTGGTGGATGGTGGCCTCCGGCCTCGTGGACCGGACCGATGTCAGTCAGTACCGCCTCACCATCCACCTCGGGATGGCGGTGCTGATCTTCGGCCTGCTGGTGGCGACGGCCGCCGACGTGCTGCAGCGGCGCCGCGGGGGGGCGGCACAGCGGGCCCTGCGGGGGCCCGTGCGTCTTCTTCTCGCCATTGTCTTCCTGCAGGTTCTGCTGGGCGGACTGGTCGCCGGGCTCGATGCCGGGCTGGCGCACAACACCTGGCCGCTGATGGATGGGGCCTGGGTGCCGGACGGTTTGCTGGTGATGGAGCCGTGGTGGCTCAATCCCTTCGAGAATGCGATGACGGTGCAGTTCAACCATCGGGTTGCCGCCTATGCGGTGGCGGCGGTCGCGCTGTTCGTGCTCTGGCGCTCGCGCCGCGCCGATGCACGGTCGCGGTCGCTCGCCGGCTGGCTCGCGGCCGCGGTGGCGCTGCAGATCGGCCTTGGGATATGGACGCTGCTGTCGGCGGTGCCGATGCATCTGGGGCTCGCTCATCAGGGCGGGGCGCTGGTGGTGATGGCCCTGGCCGTGCTGCTCTTGCGCGCCACGGGCGAGGAAACGTTGTAAGCATCTGCGACGCTCTCTAAGTTTCGCGTCTTACGAAAGGCTGGGGCAGCCGTGCGCGGCAATTGGATCTTTGTGGCTCTGGCGGCGATCGGCGCCGCCCTGATCCTGTATTTCTCGATCTTCCGGCCGCCGGAACCCGGGCGCGTGGCCACGCGCCAGCCCGACGTGATGACCGGCACCGTCGGCACCGGGCAGGCCGGCAGCGTCACTCCGCCGGGCACCGGCGACAAGGTGGTCGCGCCCGCGTCGCCCTCGCCGGTGGTCCAGCCCGACACACCGGCCGAACAGCCGGTTCTCGCGCCCAGTTTCGATGTGGTGCGCGTCAGCGCCTCCTGCACGGCCGTGATCGCCGGGCGCGGACCGGTCGCGGCCACCATGGTCGTGGCGACGCCCGAACGCGAACTGGGCCGGGTGCAGGCGGATGCCCGCGGCGAATGGGTCCTGGTCCCCGACCTGCCGCTCGAAAGCGGAACCCGCGAACTGAAGCTGACGGCGCTGATCGAGGGCAAGCCGCCGGTGGTTTCCCCCGATACGGTGGTGGTCGTCGTGCCGCAATGCACCCAGGACGACCACGGACGCCAGGCCGTCGCGGTGCTGACCCCGCTGGAAGGGGCCAGCCGGCTCATGCAGGTCCCCTCGGCCGATATGCTGGGCTCGAAGGGCTTAAGCCTCGACGCCGTCGACTACGACGAGGCCGGCGGCGTCTCGCTGTCGGGCCGGGCGGAGCCGGGTGCCACCGTGCAGGTCTATCTCAACAACAAGCCGGTCGCGACCGCCACCGCCGACGCCAAGGGCCGCTGGCGGGTGCAGCTGACCGAAAAGGTCGATCCGGGCGTCTATACGCTCAGGGCCGATCAGGTGCGTGAGGCGGGCAAGGTGATGGCGCGGGTGGAACTGCCGTTCAGCCGCGCGGCGCCCGAGGACATCAGGATCGAGGCCGGGCAGGTGATCGTCCAGCCGGGCAACAACCTGTGGCAGATCGCCCGCGGCTCCTACGGCCGCGGTGCCTTCTTCACGGTGATCTACGAGGCGAACAAGGGCCAGATCCGCGACCCGGACCTGATCTATCCGGGTCAGATCTTCAAGCTGCCCAAGCCCGCTGGCGCGGCCGCTCCGGGCGGCGGGTGAGCGGTTGCGGCGTGCTGGCGCCCAGCACCACCTCGGGACGCAGGGACAGCGCCAGCGTCAGCGCCGCCGCCACCAGACGCAGATGCGACGGCACATCTTCCAGGCGGCGCTCGGCGGTCGCCACCAGCCGGCCGGCCCGCTCGGCGAAGCTGGCCTCCGGCAATCCGAGCAGGGCGAGCTTGTGACGGCGCTGTTCCGGCGCCTCGGCGCTGAAGGGAATGCGGCCGAGATCGATGTCGAGCATCATCCGGCAGCCGGTTTCGCCATCCGGTTCGACGCGGACCGCGAAGGCCGTGCCGGCCATGGCGAAACGGAAGCGCAGCGGCAGGGCCGGGGCGACCTGATCGAGGGCGGCGTTCAAACGAGCGATCGGCATGGGCTGGCATCCTTGGCCTCCCGCCTTAAGTTTTGGTAACCAAGGAATAGGTCCCGAGGGTCGACGAGAATGCAGGGTGTGGTGCCTCCGGCGGAGCAGACCGCGGAGCCGGGAGGGAGACGGGGTCATCTCGCGACCATCGCGGCGCTGCTGCCCTATCTGTGGCCGAAGGGTCGGGTCGATCTCAAGACGCGCGTGGTTGCCGCGGCCGTCCTGATCGTCATCGCCAAGATCGCGAACGTCTGGGTGCCGTTCTACTACAAGCAGGCGGTCGATGCGCTGGGCGAGCCCGCGGCCGTGCTGGCCGTGCCGGTGGCGCTGATCCTGGCCTACGGCGCCGCCCGCGTCCTGGCCCAGGCCTTCGGCGAGCTGCGCAATGCCATCTTCGCCAAGGTGTCGCAGAACGCGGTGCGCACCATCGCGCTCGCCACTTTCGAGCACCTGCACCGCCTGTCGCTGCGTTTCCACCTGGAACGGCAGACCGGCGGCCTGTCGCGGGCGATCGAGCGCGGCAATGCCGGCATCCAGTTCGCCCTCAATTTCACGCTCTTCAACATCATTCCGACGATCTTCGAGATCGTGCTGGTCTGCATCATTTTGGTGGTGCGCTACGACGGCTGGCTGGCGGCCGCCACCTTCATCACCATCGCGCTCTATGTCGCGCTGACGCTGATCCTGACCGAATGGCGCATCAAGCTCAGGCGCGAGATGAACGACCGCGATGCGGAAGCGAACACGCGCGCCGTCGACAGCCTGCTCAATTACGAGACGGTGAAGTATTTCGGCAACGAGGGCCACGAGGCCAGCCGCTACGACCGGTCGCTCGAGCGCTACCAGAAGGCCGCGGTGTCGAGCGAGCATTCGTTGTCCCTGCTCAACGTGGGGCAGGGGGTCATCATCGCCGGCGGGCTGGTCGCGGTCATGCTGCTGGCGGCGAAGGGCGTGCAGCAGGGAAGCATGACCATCGGCGACTTCGTCCTGGTCAACACCTTCATGATCCAGCTTTACCAGCCGCTCAACATCCTCGGCATGGTCTATCGCGAGGTGAAGCAATCCCTCGTCGACATGGAGCGCATGTTCACGCTGCTTTCGGTCGGCGAGGAGGTGCGGGATCCGCCGGGCGCCGCGCCGCTCGCGGTTTCCGGCGGCGAGGTCGCCTTCGAGGACGTGCATTTCGCCTATGACGAGCGCCGCCCGATCCTGAAGGGCGTCAGTTTCCGGGTGCCGGCGGGCAAGACGGTGGCGATCGTCGGCGCCTCGGGCGCCGGCAAGTCCACCATCTCGCGCCTCCTCTTCCGCTTCTACGACGTGCAGAGCGGGGCCATCCGCATCGACGGCCAGGACATCCGCGCGGTGACGCAGGCCTCGCTCCGCGCCGCCATCGGCATCGTCCCCCAGGACACGGTGCTGTTCAACGACACCATCCGCTACAACATCCGCTACGGCCGTCCCCGGGCCGACGAGGACGAGATCAAGCGCGCCGCCGAACTGGCCCGGATCGAGGGGTTCGTGGCGGCACTTCCCGATGGCTGGCGCACCAAGGTCGGCGAGCGGGGCCTGAAGCTCTCGGGCGGTGAGAAGCAGCGCGTCGCCATCGCCCGCACCATCCTGAAGGACCCGAAGATCCTGCTCTTCGACGAGGCGACCTCGGCGCTCGATACCCGGACCGAGAAGGAGATCCAGGCCTCCCTGCACGAAGTTTCGCGCAACCGCACGACCCTCATCATCGCCCACCGCCTGTCGACCATCGTGCATGCCGACGAGATCCTGGTGCTGGACGAGGGCCAGGTCGTGGAACGCGGGCGCCATGCCGAGCTTTTGCCGAAAGGGGGCGCCTATGCCGCCATGTGGGCCCGCCAGCAGGAGGCGGCTTCGGCGCGCGAGAAACTGCAGGAAGCGGGCGAAGTGGCGGAGTAGATGGCCGCCCGTGACCCCCAGGGTTTCCAGCTATACATTGTTCTCGAAGTTTGCATGGTGAGGTGATGGATACGATTCGGTCGGTTCTGGTGCCGCTGCACCGCGAGGGTTGGCGCTTCGTCGCCATCTTCGCGCTCGTCACCGCCTTCTTCTTCTGGCTGTGGACGCCGCTCGGCTGGATCGGCGTCGTGCTGACGGCTTGGTGCGCCTATTTCTTCCGCGACCCCGATCGGCATATCCCGACCCGCGAAGGGCTGGTGGTGAGCCCGGGCGACGGCATCGTCCAGTTGATCGAACGCGCCCCGCCCCCGCCCGAACTCGACATGGGAACCGATCCGCGCCTGCGCATCTCGATCTTCCTGAACGTCTTCAACGTCCATGTGAACCGCATCCCGATCGGCGGAACCGTGTCGAAGTCGATCTACCGCCCCGGCAAGTTCTTCAATGCGGCTCTCGACAAGGCCTCCGAGGAGAACGAGCGCCAGGCGATCCGCATCGACCTTCCCGGCGGCGGTTCGGTGGCGATCGTGCAGATCGCCGGCCTCGTGGCCCGGCGCATCGTCTGCGACCTCTACCAGGGCCAGCCGGTGCAGACCGGCCAGCGCCTCGGCCTGATCCGCTTCGGCAGCCGCTGCGACGTCTATCTCGAGGACGGCATGGTGCCGCTGGTCGATATCGGCCAGGTCATGATCGGCGGCGAGAGCGTGATCGCCGACGCGCAGGCGCAGGAGCCGCCGCGCAGGGCGGAGGTCCGCTGACCGTGCTGCGCCCGCCCCGACCGAGGCTGAAACGCCTGCCGATCAACGCGGTGGTGCCCAATGCGATCACCGTGCTGGCGCTGTTCGCCGGTCTCACCGGGATACGCTTCGGCCTGCTCGGCCAGTGGGAGAAGGCCGCCATCGCTATCGTCGTGGCCGGCATCTGCGACGGTCTGGACGGGCGGCTCGCCCGTCTTCTGAACAGCACCAGCCGCTTCGGCGCCGAACTCGATTCGCTGTCGGACTTCCTCTCCTTCGGCGTGGCACCTGCGCTCATCATCTACCAGTGGTCGCTGCACGAGGCGGGCGGCATCGGCTGGGCCGCCGTGCTCGTCTTCGCGACCTGCTCGGCGCTCAGGCTGGCGCGGTTCAACACCGCACTCGACAACCCGGTCCCGCCGCCGCCCTGGCAGAGCCATTTCTTCACCGGCGTGCCGGCCCCGGCCGGTGGCGGCTTGGCGCTGGCCTGGCTGTTCCTCAGCCTGGAGTTGGGCGATGCCTTCTTCCGCTCGCCTTATCTCAATTCCCTCTGGCTGGTGCTGATCGGCTTCCTGATGATCAGCCGTCTGCCGACTTTTTCCTTCAAGAAGCTGCATCTGGGGCGCGAGGCGGTATTGCCGGCGCTGATCGTGGTCGCCCTTGTGGCGGCCGCGCTGATCAATTTCCCCTGGTGGTCGCTGGCGACGATCTGCGCCGTCTACATCGTCAGCATCCCGATCGCCTATCGCTCGGCCTGGCGCATGCGGCGCGACGAAGCGGCCGAACCCTCATCGCCCGCGGAAGACCCGCCTCGCATCTGACCGGGTCGGCGATCAGTTTTCCGACGGCCGGCGCGTCCCGAGCGTGGCCGCGAGCAGAAGGGGCGCCAGCGCCAGCAGCGCCAGGACCCAGTCCAGCCCCAGATGCTGGATCGCGGCGCCGCCCAGAAGCGGCGCCGTCCCGCTGCCGCCCGAGAACAACAATTGTGCCAGCGCGACGGCGCGGCCGCGTTCCGCCGGCGGGAAGCGCATCGCCGCCCAGACCGACAGGACCGGGAAGGCGACGCTGTGCCCGAGGCCGAAAAGCAGTGCCGCCAGGATCGTGAGCGGCAACGACGGGCTCGCCCAAAGCAGGGCATAAGCCGCGCCATAGAGGACGAAGCCGCCGGCAACCACGACCCAGCGGGGCAGGGTGTGGACGCCCGCCAGCAATCCGAAGCGCGAGGCGAAGAGCGCGATCGTCATCACCGAGAAGAAGCTCCAGGCCGGCAGGCCGCGCTGTAGCAGCAAGAGGGCCATGAAGGCGGGCGCGAAACCCCACAGGAAGCCCGCCACCAGCGTCATCACATGGATCAGCCGGCTGCCGGGATGGCGTATCAGCTCGAGATAGCCGGGGCCGGCGGCGGCCCGCGGCGGCGGCGGGGTCTCCGCCCTGAGCGGCCCAGTCAGCATCACCAGCGCCGCCATCAGTGGCAGCGCCATCACCGTGAACAGGCCCTCGGTGCCGAACCGGGTCAGGTACAGTTCCGCGGCGGCCGGCGCCAGCACGCTCGGCAGCGACAGCATGCTGGTGAAGATGCCGAAGAAATAGACCATCCGGCGCTCGTTGATCCGCCGCTGCGCCGAAACCATCATGGCGGTGACCGCCATGCCCTGGCCCGTGCCCTGCACGAGGCGCGATAGGATCAGCGCCGCGGGATCGCCGCGCACCCAGTCCAGCGCCAGGTGTCCTGCCAGCATGCAGCCGAAGCCGATCATCGCCAGCGACATCGGCCGGTAGCGCGACATCAGCTTGCCCGCGGTCAGGGTCGCTGCCAGCGAGGGAAGGATGCCGATGCCGATGATGAAGCCGGCATAGGCGGGCTCGTAACCGTCGCCTGCCAGCACCACCGACAGCATCGCCTGGGTCGACCAGGTGAACCAGGCACAGAACAGCGCTACGGCCAGAAGCACATATTCGCGCCGCGCGCGCGGGCTCGGAAAATCCGCCTGTTCCGGCGGGGGGGCGGACACCGGGGCGGCCGATCAGCCGGCCGGCGCGGCTCCGGGGGTCAACAGCGCGTGTCCCTCGATCAGGTGCCGGTTGTCCTCGATATACCGCGCCATGGCCTCGTGCATGGCGATGGCGTAGCCCAGCACGAAGCGCTGGCCGGGCGTCACCCGGCCCTGCTCGCGCGCCCGCCATTCGGCGACCGCGCCGCGGGCGTCACGCACGCGTTCATCCAGCATGTCCGACAGGTGCCGCGTGGGCAGCAGGTCGGCGAACATCAGCGTGGCGATGAATTCCGACCGCAACCGGTCGCGACCGGGCGGCTTCATCAGCTCGTCGATGAAGGCGAGGCGGCCCTGGGCGGTGATGCGATAGACCTTCTTGTCGGGGCGCTTGTCCTGCGGCAGTTCGGTGCAGGTGACGAAACCCTCTTCGGTCAGCTTGGCGAGCGCGGGATAGATCGATCCGAAACTCGCCTCGTAGAAGCGGCTGAAATGATCCTCGAAGGACTGCTTGATTTCGTAGCCGGACGCTTCACCGAGCGTGAGGATGCCAAGGCACAGGGTGCGGATATCCATAGGGATCGTTCGATTCTCGCGGGAATATGACCGGGTCTATATATCGGATCGAAATAGGTTTGCCAGCGCGGCGTAGTCGCACGCTCTTCTGTTCTTTTGTTGCGCCGGATGCATGGCTCGTATCCCGGAATGGAAGCCGGCCCTTATGGCGCGCTGCCGAGGACTGATCTAGATTCCAGCCGTTCTCGGACACGAACGGCCCGCGAGAGGCTGCCCATTCGCGAGGAAACGCCCCATGACCATCGCCATCCGCCAGCTCCATCCGCTCTTCTTCGGCGAGGTATCGGGCGTGGACCTGCGCCGGCCGCTGTCGCCGGCCGAGGTCGCCGCGATCGAGGCCGGGATGGACAAATATGCCGTCCTCGTCTTCCACGGCCAGGACATCACGGACGAGCAGCAGGTGGCCTTCAGCCGGAACTTCGGGCGTATCGAACAGGCGGTAGGCTCCAACGTGCTGAAACCCGGCGAACGCCGTCTCAGCCTCGACATCGCCGATGTCTCGAATCTGGACAAGGACCACAAGGTGCTGGCCCGGAACGACCGCACCCGCATGTTCAACCTCGGCAACCGGCTGTGGCATTCCGACAGTTCCTTCCGCGCCGTGCCCGCGAAATACTCGCTGCTGTCCGGCCGGGTGGTGACCAGCGGAGATGACGGCGGCAATACCGAATTCGCCGATATGCGTGCCGCCTACGACGCCCTCGACCAGGCGACGAAGGATCGGATCGGGGATCTCGTCTGCGAGCATTCGCTGATGTATTCGCGCGGCTCGATGGGGTTCGGCCCCTTCACCGAGGAGGAGATGAAGACCTTCCGCCCGGTGCGTCAGCGCCTGGTGCGTACCCATCCGGTGAGCGGGCGGAAGTCGCTCTATCTCTCCGCGCATATCGGCACCATCGTCGGCTGGGAAATGCCGGAGGCGCGGGACTTCATCCGTGAGCTGACCGAACATGCGACCCAGCGCCAGTTCGTGCATGCGCATGCCTGGGCTCAGTACGACCTGGTGATGTGGGACAACCGCCAGCTCATGCACCGGGTCCGCCCGTTCGACGAAACAAAGGTGCGCGACATGCGCCGCACCACCATCCAGGGGGATGCCCCCACGGCGGAGCAACAGGCGGCCTGACAGGGGCCTGCCAGAGGCGCCGCGTCCTCAGCGATGCGGCGCCAGCCGGCCGGACGTTCCGGTGCCTTCCGCGCGATGAGCGGCGATGAAGGCCAGGATCACGTCGGCTGCGATCAGCAGGATGGACGCCGCCCCGCAGGTCACGAATAGGAATGCCGCCAGATCCTGCGCCAAAGGGGTCAGCTCGGCGCTCGCCAGCGCGCCACTGGCCAGGGTCAAGGCAAAGAGCCCGAGTCCGAGATTGATCAGCATGGCGGTCCCCTTCGGCAGTTTCTGAAGTGGTTGCCTGCGGTTCCTCAGCCGGTTTTCGCCGCGCCGTCGGCGGGAGACGGGTTGGCCCCGAGTTCGGTGAGGCAGCGGCTCACCTCCTGCAACTGGTCGCCCACTCTGACGTCCGCACCCATGTTCGCCGCCGGCATGTTTTCTTCGGATGCCACCATTCGCAGCCGCAGGTCGTAGTCCCATTCCTGCAACAGTTTGATCTTCTCCTCGCGCTTCAGGTCCGTTGCGCTCACTACAGCTGCGGGACTGTCGAATTCCGCTTTCACATTCGCGCACGCCCGTTCGAACCGGGTGGCCATTGTTTTCGCCTCCATCGACCTTCAATGCCGGCCTAACGGGCGGCACATGGCTTTGGTTCCTCCCCGCAGCTGGACGGCAACGCTGTTGGTGACTGGTATCGGGGCGCTCTTGATGCAAATAGAACAATATGCTAACATAATCCCTTCCGATTGGGGAAGGGATATTTCCGATGATGGCGACACATCGAACCCCGGCCGATGGCGAGGCGCTGGGCCCGGCGATCCGCATCCTGGTGAAACGGGTGATGGCCGACCCGGCGCTCAGTGCCTCCTCCCGCACGGT
>JALHMN010000091.1 GCA_022844005.1 bacterium
CGACCTTCGGCTTCCCGGAGATGCTTCTCGTCGTCAGTCGCGCCGAACGTGGTGTTGTCGAATGCAATGCGTCACATAAGGAATATTATATAAACAAATGGAACAATGATGATATTTCTATCAAGACTCGGAATCCTGTGTTCAGCGCGATGCCGGCCCGATCTCCTGAGGAATTTGTGTTCCGCGGTGGCTTGCCGCGCCGGGCGGGCATCCATAGATTCCACGCTTCGCGCGTGACGGAATGAGGTCGTAGGGCTATGGCGGAGCATCGGACCAAGGTCCTGATCCTGGGGTCGGGCCCGGCAGGCTGCACCGCCGCGATCTATGCCGCGCGCGCCTCGCTTTCGCCCATCCTGGTGCATGGCATGCAACCGGGCGGCCAGCTCACCATCACCACCGACGTCGAGAACTATCCCGGCTTCGCCGAAGTCATCCAGGGGCCCTGGCTGATGGAGCAGATGACCGCCCAGGCCGAACACGTCGGCACGACCATCATCACCGACCTGATCGTCGAGGTCGACCTGTCGCGCCGGCCCTTCGTCGCCATCGGCGATTCGGGCGACCGCTATGTCGCCGATACCCTGGTGGTGGCGACCGGCGCCCAGGCGCGCTGGCTCGGCCTCGATACCGAGAAGAAGTTCCAGGGTTTCGGTGTCTCGGCCTGCGCCACCTGCGACGGTTTCTTCTTCCGGGGCAAGGAAGTGGCGGTGATCGGGGGCGGCAATACCGCGGTCGAGGAGGCGCTCTATCTCACCAACCACGCCTCCAAGGTGACGCTGATCCATCGCCGGGGCGAGCTGCGGGCCGAGAAGATCCTGCAGAAGCGTCTCTTTGCGCATCCGAAGATCGAGGTGATCTGGGACCATGTGGTCGACGCTGTGCTCGGCACCGAGGCGCCGCTCGGCGTCACCGGCCTCCGGCTCGCCCATGCCGCGACCGGGGCGAAGCGCGAACTCGCCATCGACGGCCTTTTCGTCGCCATCGGCCATACGCCGAACACCGACCTGTTCCGCGGCAAGCTCGACATGGATGCGGAGGGCTATCTGATCGCGAAGCCGGGCTCGACCCGGACCAACGTGCCGGGTGTCTTCGCCTGCGGCGACGTGGCCGACAAGATCTACCGCCAGGCGGTTACCGCGGCGGGCACCGGCTGCATGGCGGCACTCGATGCCGAGAAGTTCATCGGTCACACGGAACTGCCGCAGGCCGACGCAGCCGAGTAGGATAGGGCCGCCGAATAGGATAGGGCGGAGTCGGGCGGGCCGCGCCGGGCGGGCCGGGGATCGGATCAGACGGCCGAACAGGGTTTGGGGGGACGCGCGCCGGTGGCGATGGATTGGGACAAGCTCAGGATTTTCCATGCGGTGGCCGAGGCGGGCAGCTTCACCCATGCCGGCGACACGCTGAACCTGAGCCAGTCGGCGGTCAGCCGCCAGATCGCCGCCCTGGAGGAGAGCCTGGCGACGCCGCTCTTTCATCGCCATGCCCGCGGTCTGATCCTGACCGAACAGGGCGAAGTGCTGTTCCGCACCGTGCACGAGGTCTTCGGCAAGCTCGCCATGGCCGAGGCCATCCTGCTCGACAGCAAGGACCGTCCCCGGGGCGAACTCAAGGTCACCGCCACCATGGCCTTCGGCTCGGTCTGGATGGCACCCCGGATTCGCGAATTCCTCGACCTCTATCCCGACATCAACGTCGTGCTGCTGCTGCGGGACGACGAGGTCGACCTCTCGATGCGCGAGGCCGATATCGCCATCCGGATGAGGAAGCCGGTGCAGCCGGATCTGGTCTATCGCAAGCTGATGACCTTCCACTATCACATCTACGCCTCGCCCCAGTACGTGAAGCGGGCCGGCACGCCGAAGACGCTGGAGGATCTCGATCAGCACCAGCTGATCTCCTACGGCGACGAGGCACCGCCGCCGCTGCGCGACGTCAACTGGCTGCTGGAAGTCGGGCGCACCGGCGCGCCGCGGCGGACGCCGATCATGCAGGTGAACAACGCCTATGCGATCATGCGGGCGGTGGAGAGCGGCCTCGGCATCGCCTCCATCCCCGACTACATCGCCGATGGCAACGGCCGCTTGGTACGGATCCTCGAGGATGTCGAGGTTCCCGCCCGCGAAGCCTATTTCGTCTACCCGGAAGAATTGCGAAATTCCAAACGTATCAACGTGTTCCGGGATTTTCTGCTGCGCAAGGTCGCGGACTGGCAGTACTGAGCGAGGGCATCGAGCCCTGCTGCAGTGCGGCCCCGCTCGCTATGCAGTGTGCGCATAGCCGCCGTTCCATCCTTGATCTGGTCCCCCCCTGCGGTCCGACCTACATATGTCTCGTAGCCGGTGCGCACGCGTCGGCAGCGAGTTTCAGAGTTCGGGCCGCGAGGCTCGAAGCGGGTTTTCCACCCTCCCTGGTGGAAGATCCTACGTCTCCCAGACGTGAAGCCTCCCTGTTTGACTTAGCCCCCGGTAACCCCGGGGGCTTCTTTTTTGCTATCGGTTCAGGCTGCGGCAGAAGCGGACGATGCGCTCCCCGGCCTCCCTCAGGACAGGATCCGGTTCGGTCAGCGAAATCCGCAGGTGTCCCGCGGCGCTCGGGCCGAATCCGTCACAGGGCAGCACCGCCACTGCCTCCGAATCGAGCAGGCGGCGGGCGAAACCCTCCGCCGAGAGGCCCGTGCCCCGCACGTCCAGCATGACGAACATGCCTCCCTCCGGCGGAATCACCCGCGCCTGCGGCGCCGTACCCAGCAGCGCTGACATCATTCCCGCCCGGCGCTGGTAGTCGGCCCGGATCGCGGTGACCTCCGGCAGGTCCCGGGTCAGCGCCACCAGGGCCCCAGCCTGGGTGAAGGGCGGCCCGCCGTAGAGGAGGCAGAGGATCAGGTTGAAGAAATGCGGACCGAGTGCCGCCGGCGCGATGACCCACCCGGTCCTGAAGCCGGGAAGGGCGTGGCTCTTCGACAGGCTGGAGACCACGATGGTGCGTTCGGCCATGCCCGGCAGGGTGCGCGGGCTGACATGCGGCCCGGCATAGGCGAGATCCTCGTAGACCTCGTCGGAAACCAGCCACAGGTCGTGGACGCGGCACAGTTCGGCGACACCCTCCACCTCGGCGCGGGTCATCACGGCGCCGGTGGGATTGTGCGGACTGGTGATCCAGATCGCCTTGGTCGCCGGCGTTATCGCCCGCGCGATCGCATCGATGTCGGGGTGAAAGCCCCGCTCCGACAGGAGGGGCACGTTCACCAGTCTGGCGCCGGTCGCCCCGGTTACCGCCTCGTAGGTGGCATACATCGGCTCCGGGACGATCACCTCGTCCCCGGGCCCCGCGATCAGCTGCAGGGTGCAGTAGAGCCCCGCCTGCGTGCCGGGAACGATGGTGACGTTCTCCATGGTGGTCGGAGTGCCGGTGCGCCGCTCGACCCGCTCGGCAACCGCCTTGCGCAGTTCGGGCAGTCCGACAATGCCGGAATAGCCGGTCTGGCCTGCCCGCAGCGCCGCCACCGTGGCATCGATGACGGGCTTCGGTCCGGCCTGGTCGGGATCGCCGACCGTCAGCAGGATGATCTCCGCGCCGGCGGCGCGGCGTTCCAGGGCGGTGAAATGCACGCCCCAGGCACCGGCGCCCTTGCCGGCGATCCGCTGGGTGAGGGGAGACAGCGACAGCATCAGATCTTGATGGTGAAGCCGCCATCGACGATCAGCAAGTGTCCGTTCACATACCCGGCCGCCTCCGAACAGAGGAATATGGCGGCGCCGGCGAGGTCGGCCGGCTCGCCCCAGCGCTCGGCCGGGGTGCGGTCCTTGATCCGTCGGTCGAAATCGGGATTGTCGGTCAGGCCGGCATTCATGTCGGTCTTGAAATAGCCAGGCGCGATGGCATTGACGGTGATGCCCCGGCCGGCGAGTTCGCCCGCCATCACCTTGGTGAGGCCGGCGACGGCATGCTTGCTGACCGTATAGGGCGTGGTGCCGGGGCGCGCCTGCACGGATTGGATGGAAGCGATGTTGACGATACGTCCCCAGCCGCCCTCCAGCATCGCCGCCGCGGCCGCCCGGGAGAGGAAGAAGACGCCGTCCAGGTTGGTCGCCATGACCCGCCGCCAGATCTCCGTCGACAGGCTCTCCACCGGCCCGCGGCCGACGACCCCGGCATTGTTCACCAGGATGTCGAGCTTGCCATGAGCGGCAAGCACCGCCGCCACCGCTCCGGCGCAGGCGCCCTCATCGGCGACGTCGAAGGGGAGGGCACTGGCCGATCCGCCCCTGGCGACGATCGATCGCACCGCCTTCTCGACGCCGGCGGCATCGCGGCCGTTCACGACGATATGCGCGCCGGCTCCCGCCAGCGCTTCGGCGATGGCGAGGCCCAGGCCCCGGGAAGCGCCGGTGACGAGCGCGACGCGGCCGGCGAGCGAGAACAGGCTCGCCGGGTTGGGCAGCGTCACGAAGCATCCTTCAGGATGAGGTCGTCGGGCTTCTTGGTGAAATTGTCCGACCGATAGTCCGGCACCTGGTGGATCCAGGGTGACAGGCGTGTGTTCACCGCCTTGGCCTCCTTCTCCACCTCCTCGGGCGGGAGCAGCACCTTGCGCTCATCCGCTTCCGCCAGCTTCTTTGCCGCCTGCTCGGCGTCGACACTCGCCTTGAAATGCACCCAGGGCTTGCCGTCGTGCTTCACCGTCTTCAGCTCGACCACCAACCCGTCATAGGTGCGGTAGGTCGTCGTCACCGCCTGGGAAAGGTCGATCGCGCCGGCTTTGGCCACGTCGTCGAAGTTCACGAACTCGAGGCCGCCGACGATGCCGCCGATCTCGGAATTCTTGGGCTTCTTGCCCTCGGGCACGTCGGCGAGGTCGAACTCCTCCTTCTTCGGATCGGTGCGGATGACGCGGGCCTTGGAGCCGTCGGGCTGCACGATGTCGACCGACATGATGCGGCCGCGCACCACCTTCAGCGTCTCCTTGTCCAGCCAGGACATCGGGTCCGCCTTGGCTTCCAGCCTGCCCTGGACAAGCCATGCCTGATTATCGCCGACCTTGCGCATGAAGATCTCGGCGGGGCGCATCGTGGTCTCGGATGCCTTGACCTTGCCCAGCAGGACGGCCGCCACATCGGCGCCGGCCGCGTCCTTCAGGCTGATGCGGACGGCCTCTGAGCCGGCCTGGTCTATTTCCCCCACGCCCATCTTCAGGTGCTGCTCGCTGTTCTGCGAGCGCGGCTCGAGCAGGCGCAGGTCGGCCATGCCGACCACGGTCTTCTTCACCGCGTCCGCGCGCACCGGGTAGTCGGCCTTCTCCTTGAGCGTCCAGGTGTCGTTGGCGCCGCGGACGATGCTGATGCTCTGCTTCGCGTCGGCCACCAGCAGCGTCGCGACGTCGTTCAGTTTGTCGTCCAGTTTCGGAAACAGCGGTCCCTTCGCGGTGATCTGGGATCCGGACTGCTCGGGCTGGCTGAGAACGATCCAGCCGGCCGCGCCGACAGCGGCGATCGCCGCGGCGACGAGGATGCCGAGGGAACGGCTTCGCATGGGATCCTCCTAATTCCAGACGGGCATCAGTGACGGGCACGAACGGCGCTGCGACGCCGCTGGCGAGCGGCGCCTAGGCCGATCGCGAACACCGCGATCACCACCGGCATCAGGCCGATATTCGCGAACTTGATCCAGGTGGTGAGCTGTTCGACGCTTCGGTTGAGGTTGTACTGCACCTCGCGCAGCTCGCGGCGCGTGCGCAGCATTTCCTGGCGGAAGTTGTCGACCGCGGCCTGCTCTTCCGGTGTCATCAAGGCACCGCTGCCGGATTTCCGCTTCGACTGCAGTTCGGCCACCTGCTTCTCGGTCTCGAGCAGCTTCTTCTGCAATTCCTGCTCGCGGGCCACGAACTCCTGGCCGGCCTGCCGGCGGAGTGCGTTGATCGCCTCGAACGGCCGGTCCGAACGCCCCCTGCTGCGCAGCGTGATGAGGTCGTTGGAGCCCGACAGGCTGTCGACGGCATTGACGAGCAGGTCGGCGTTGGAAGCGAAGGGCACCGCCATCCGCTGGCCGAAGAAGTCCTGCACGCGGACCCAGAAGCGATCCTCGATCATGTCGACATCGGCGAGCACGACCACGTTGATCGGCCCGGAGGACTGGGCCATGTGCGGCTTCTTCGCGGCTTCGTCCTTCTTGTCTTCGGCCTTCTCTTCCTCGCCTTCCTTCTTGGCCGGCGGGGGAGGGGGGCCGTCCGGGAAGGCGCTCTTCGCCGGACCGGTGATCCGGGCAGCGATGGTGTAGCGTTCTCCCGAGGGTTTGAACTCGGCGAGGAGCGTCTCGGGGTTCGGCCGGATCCTGATCTTGTCCACGTCGATCAGTTCGGCTTGATCGGCGGAACTGAAGAGAAGCGGCGTCACCGTCGTCGTGGCGCCCTCGACCGTCTTCAGCGCGCCGGCCGAGGCGAGGTTGATGGTGCCGATCTCGCCGGTGGTGACGTCGTCGCGATTGCGGTTGCCGGCGCCGAGCTGCATCCATGCCACGTAATCCACCGCGGCACGCTTGCCTTCGCCGGCATTGACCCGGATCGCCGTGCTGCGATCGCCGACGAACTTCTTGTCGTCCATCTCCACGCCCCATGCCTTCATCAGGCGCGGCAGGTTCGAGGTCTTACCTTCCATGTTGGGCATGCCCATCATGGCCTGCTGCTGGCTCTGGTCGGATTCGTAATGCGGATCGACCATCAGGATGACGCGTCCGCCGCGCATGGCGAACTGGTCGACGGCGTATTGGGTCTCGTCGCTCATCGCCTTCGGGTGGACGATCATCAGCACCGTCACGTCGTCGGAAATCGTCTTGGCGTCGGGAGCGACCGAAGTGACGGTGAAGACGTCCTTCAGTTGGTTGTACAGGATGTGGGGCTGACCCTGGCCGCGCATCGCGGCCATCATCCCACCCGGCCCATACTGCATCTGTATCTCGCTCATGAGGCCCAGCACGGGCTTCTTCGGATCGGTCAGGGCGTAGACGAGGCGCGTGAGGTCGTATTCCAGGAAGGGCTCGCGCTCCTGCTGGAAGAAGGCGATGACTTCCTGCTTGTCGGCGGTATTGGTGCCAACGAGGCCGAAATAGAACTGCGAGGCGGCGTTTGCATCGAGCGGAGCTCCCTGCACGCCGGCGGCGACGGCCCGATCCTCTGCCTCGGTATAGGGCTCGGGGTCGATCACCTCGAGGCGGATCTTGCCGCCCGCCTTGGAGGCGTATTGTTCGAGAAGATCGCGAACGCGCTGCGCGTAGACCTTGATCTGGGGCAGTTCGTTCGCGAGCTTGCTCGAATAGAACAGGCGTAGCGTGATCGGCTCCTTGATCGAGGCGAGCACGTTCTCGGTCCCTTCGGAGAGGGTGTAGAGCTTCTGCTCCGTCAGGTCGATCCTCGGCGCGGTACGTAGCCCGAGATTGGCGACGATGTTGACGGCCACGAACAGGATCGCAGCAACGAGAAGTCCGGTGAGCGAGATCAGGGTGCGGTTCATGACGTGGCCCTCAGCCCGCTTTCTTCATTTCGATCACGATCGCGTTGGCGAACAGCCACAATGCGATCAGCGAGGCGAAGAACACGACATCGCGCAGATCGATGACGCCTTCGACAATGGCGTTGAAGTGCCGCAGGAAGCTGAAGGAGGCGATGGCCTCCACCAGGACCTGTGGCGCCCAGGCGGAGAAGAAGTCGAGCACCATCGGCGCGCCCGAGACGGTGAACAGGAAGCAAACGACCACCGACAGCACGAAGGCGATGACCTGGTTCTTGGTGACGGCCGAGATGCAGGAGCCGATGGCGAGATAGCCGCCTGCCATCAGGAAGCTGCCGACATAGCCCGCGATGATGATGCCGTGATCCGGGTCACCCAGATAGGCGACCGTGATCCACATCGGGAAGGTGCAGGCCAGCGCCACCCCGGCGAAGATCCAGGCGGCGAGAAACTTGCCGAGCACCACGCCGGCGAGACTGACCGGCAGCGACATCAGAAGCTCGATGGTGCCCGATTTGCGCTCTTCCGCCCAGAGCCGCATGGAGATGGCGGGAATGAGGAACAGATAGAGCCAGGGGTGGAAGCTGAAGAACGCCTTCAGGTCGGCCTGGCCGCGCACGAAGAAGTTGCCGACATAGAAGGTGAAGATGCCGGTGCAGAACAGGAAGATGCAGATGAAGACGTAGGCCACCGGGGTCGAGAAATACCCCTGGAACTCACGCTTGAAGACCGCCGAGGTGCCCGACATCACGCGGCCTCCTTCGCAGGACCACCGGTGATGGTACGGAAGACCGCGTCGAGACGGCCGGGTTCGGCGAAATGATCGCCGATGCGCCAGCCTCCGTCGGCCGGCTGCCCCTCCGCCAGAATCTTGCCCTGCGCGATGATGATCGCCCGCGTGCAGATGGCTTCGACCTCCTCGAGGATGTGGGTGGAGATGACGATCGCCTTGCCGGCCGCCATCCGCCTGATCAACTCGCGCACCTCGTGCTTCTGGTTCGGGTCGAGGCCGTCGGTGGGTTCGTCGAGAATGAGGACCGGCGGGTCGTGCAGGATGGCCTGCGCGAGGCCCACGCGGCGCTTGTAGCCCTTGGAGAGCGTATCGATCGACTGGTTGAGGACATGGCCGATGTTCACATGCTCGACCACCGCATCGATGCCGCGCTTGCGCTCGGCCCCGGAAAGGCCGCGGGCGTCGGCCACGAAATTCAGGAAGCTGAGCGGCGTCATGTCGGGATAGGTAGGAGCGCCCTCGGGCAGGTAGCCGATTGCCGCCTTGGTCTTCAGCGGGGCTTCGGCGACGTCGTCCCCGAGCACCTGGACGCTGCCGCTGGTGGGGGCGATGAAACCGGCGATCATCTTCATCGTGGTCGACTTGCCTGCCCCGTTCGGCCCCAGGAAGCCGAGGACTTCGCCCTTGCCCACCTTGAAACTGACGTCGTCGACAGCCGTGAACGGACCGAACCGCTTCACCAGATTCCGTATCTCCAGCATTGTCATCCCGAGAAGCCCTTATTGACGACTGTTTTGGCGCGCCTCTGGCTGGTGCCGCCGCCGCGCGCTAGATAGGCGTGACCGCAAACCCGTTCAACCCCCTGAGACCGGGCGCGGACACTAGCGTTCCAGACCCGCCAAGCAAAGACCGACATGTCCCCCCCGAAGCCCGACATCCCATCGCCCTGCATCGGCGTCTGTTCCCTCCATCCGCAAGATGGATGGTGCACCGGCTGCTTCCGGACCATTGAAGAGATTGCCGGCTGGGTGCGTTTGACCGCGGCAGACAAGCAAGCGGTCATTGAGCGTTCAGAGGCACGGCGCAGCTTCAACGCTGCATCTCGCGCTTGACACAATAGGCGGATGCAAATCAGTTGCATCTGGGAAATGCGTGTGAACGGGATTTAATGTGTCGACGTTCAAGGCCGCACTGGTGTCGTCGCCAGACAACCGGCCGAATTCGGGATTGATTCGCCCGCGGGCGAACGGCTGGCGCCTGGTCCAGTTCGCCATTGCCGGGGCAATCGCGGCGCCGCTCGCGACGCTGGTGGTGAACCTGGTTCGCCCCGCGGGCGACTATTGGGATCACGCGCTACGCTACATCCTGCCCGAGATGGTGGCCAACACCGTCCTGCTGCTCGGCGGGGTGGGGCTCGGGACCATCGTCGGGGGCGTTGCCGCCGCCTGGCTCGTCACGATGTGCCGGTTTCCCGGAAGGGCGGTGTTCGAATGGGCGCTCATCCTGCCGCTCGCCATGCCGGCCTATGTGATGGCCTATGTCTATACCGACGTCCTGCAGTTCGCCGGGCCGGTACAGACCGCGTTGCGCGATGTCACCGGATGGGGCAGCACCGACTACTGGTTTCCGGAAATCCATTCGGTCGGCGGCGCCATCCTCATGCTGACCATGGTGCTCTATCCTTACGTCTATCTGCTCACCCGAACGGCTTTCCTGGCGCAGTCGGTCTGCGTCATCGATGTCGGGCGGACGCTGGGCTGCGGTCCCTGGGCGGTGTTCCGGCGCGTGGCGCTCCCGCTCGCCCGGCCCGCGATCGTCGCCGGTGCGGCGCTCGCGCTGATGGAGACCCTTGCCGACTACGGGACGGTGGCCTATTTCGGGGTGCCGACATTCACCACCGGGATCTATCGGGCCTGGTTCGCCCTCGGCAACCCCGTCGCGGCCGGACAGCTTTCCGCCATCCTGCTGGTCTTCGCCTTCGGTCTCCTGATGATGGAGAACCGGGCGCGTGGCGACCGGCGCTTCCACCATACATCGCGACGCTATCGACCATTGCCCGCCTTCCAACTGCGCGGTTCGCGCGCCCTCGCGGCCTTCGTCGTCTGCCTGATCCCGATCTTCCTTGGGTTTCTGCTGCCGGCCGGCGTTCTCATTGGTCACCTCTTGGACAGCACGGCGCTTCCAAGCCCGCCCCGCTATTTCGACTACGCCCGCAACAGTCTGCTGCTTGCGGTCGTGGCCGCCCTGGTCGCCGTCATCCTGGCGACGCTGCTCGCCTATGCGCTGCGCCTTCGCCCCAGCCCTCTGGCGGCCGCCATCAATCGCTTTGCCGGCATGGGCTATGCCGTGCCGGGCTCGATCGTCGCGGTGGGCGTCCTCATTCCCCTGACGGCGGTCGACCTCGCCATCGACGGCTGGATGAAGTCCGCCTTCGGGATCGCCACGGGACTGTTGCTGACGGGGGGCATCGTGGGGCTGATCTATGCCTATTGCGTCCGCTTCCTGTCGGTTGCGCTGCAATCGGTCGAAGGATCCCTGACCAAGGTGACGCCGTCCATGGACGATGCCGCGCGGGCGCTGGGCGAGGGGCCGCGCGGGGTTCTCTGGCGTATCCACCGGCCGCTGCTGTCCAGCGGTCTGCTCACCGCGGGCCTGATCGTGTTCGTGGATGTCATGAAGGAACTGCCGGCGACGATGATCGTCCGCCCGTTCAATCTGGAAACGCTCGCCGTTCAGGTCTTCAATCTGGTCTCGGACGAGAGGCTCGCCGAGGCCGCGCCGGGCGCCTTGTCGATCGTGGCTGCCGGTCTTATTCCGGTGATCCTGCTATCGCGGCTGATCGCCGGATCGCGGCCGGGCGGCTGAACCGCCCGGCCGCCGCGGGGATCTACTTCCAGCCGACGCGTTCGAAGATCTTCTGCGCCAGCGGCTGGTTCTTGCCCAGCGTCTCGATGTTGGTGGTCGTATCCGCCTTGAAGCTGCCGAGCGTCACGAGGGCGGGATTGTCGAGCTTGACCGACTTCACCACGGCGTACTCGTTGTTGCCGTCGGCGAAATACTTCTGCGCCGTGTCGGAGGCGAGGTACTCGAGGAACTTCACCGCCGCGTCCTTGTTCGGCGCGTTCTTCAGCATCCCGCCGCCGGCCACGTTCACATGCGTGCCGGTGGTTTCCTGATTGGGGAAGAAGGCGCCGACCTTGGAGGCGACCTCGAGATCGGCCGGCTTTTCCGAGCGCATCAGGCGGACGAGATAGTAGGTATTGCCGATGCCGATGCTGCACTGGCCGGCCGCGACCGCCTTGATCTGGTCGGTATCGCCGCCCTGGGGAGGACGGGCCATGTTTGCAGCCACGCCCTTGGCCCAGGCTTCCGCTTTCTCTTCGCCCATCAGGCCGATCAGCGCGCTCAGAAGCGACAGATTGTACATGTTGGTGCCGGAGCGAACGCAGATCTGCCCCTTCCACTTGGGATCGGCCAGATCCTGATAGGTCTTGATGTCGACCCCCGGCTTCACCTTGGCCTTGTCGAAGTAGATGACCCGGGCGCGGGTCGAGAAGCCGAACCAGCGGCCGTCCGCCTGCCGCAGTTCGGCGGGAATGCGCTCTTCCAGCACTTTCGACTTCACCGGGGCGAAGAGGCCGGCCGCGTCGGCCCGCCAGATTCGGCCGGCATCGACGGTGATAAGGACATCGGCCGGGCTCGCGGCGCCTTCGCGCTTCACCCGTTCGATGATGTCGTCTTCCTTGCCCTCGACCATGTTCACCTTGATGCCGGTGGCCTTGGTGAAGCCGTCATAGAGGGCCTGGTCGGTCTGGTAGTGCCGGCCGGAATACAGGTTCAGTTCGGCCGCCGCGGCGGCGCCGGCCCAAAGCACGGCAAGGCTGCCGAGCGCGGTCAGCGTGGTGAAACGCATTGAAGCATTCTCCCTTGGTGGAATGGCAATTGAGACTAATTCTCACTGTAGGTTCAATTGATAACGCAACACTGTTGCAGTTTCAAGCGGGAGTCGAAGCCGCGGCCGGGAGATGCCTGCTCACGTATTCGCGATCGGATCGTTCAGGTGGCCGAGAGCCGGGCGATGATCTCGGCGGGAATGGGCGCCGCCTTCATGCGGGTCGGGTCGTCCGGATGCCGGCCTGCCCAGACGCGGATTTCGCTCGCCTCGACGGCGACCTTGCCGTCCATCCTGATGTCATGGCGCACCACGAAGCTGGAGCGTTTCCATTCCGCGACATGGGATTCGATGATCACTGCATCGCCATACCGCAGCGGGAAGAAATACGTGGCCTTGGTCTCGACCAGGGGCAGCCCGTGAATATCGAAGGTCCTGAACATGCTGCCGCGTGGCCAGCCCGCGCGCTCGAACAGCAGCGAGGTGCAGGAATCGAACATGATGTAGTACTGCGGATAGAAGACGATACCCGCGGCGTCGCACTGGCCCCATTCGATGATGTGCTCGCGGTGGCTTCGCATTGCGTTCTCCCTCAGCGGCGCCGGTCCTTGACCTCGACCACCAGCGCCATTCCGGTATCGCCGGCGGCGCAGCCCTCGAAGAGGCCCGTGCCGCCGCCGCGCAGCACCAGTTCCTCGATCAGTTCGATGGTCGCCCGCATCGGTGTCGGACCGTGCGGATGGCCCCAGACCAGCGACGATCCGTAGTTGTTCATCTTCATCACGTCGATCCCGGTCTCGCGGGCGAAGACGATATCGTTGACGACGAAGGGGTTGTGGGACTTCACCGCGTCGATCGCATCGATGCCGATGCCGGCCTGATCCAGCGCCTTCCGCGCGGCGGGCACGGGGGCCGCCGGCATGAACTTCAGCTTCGAGCGCGCCGTACCGAAACCCTTGAGCGATATTTCGATGTTCGGATCCTTCGAAAGGGCGGCGGCCCGGTCGCGGGTGGTCACGACCATGCCGGCGCTGCCATCCGCCGGATGGGTCTGGTTCCCGAAGCTGAGGGTGCCGTTCGGGCTCGCAGGCTTCAGCGCGGCGAGCTTCTCCAGCGTGGTGTCGTGCACGCCCTCGTCGCCTTGCAAGACGTTGCGGGTCCGCTTGAACTTGGCGTCCGGAACATCGAAGGGCAGGGTCATGTAGCGCTTCTGGAAGGCGTGATCGTCGGCCAGCGCATCCTTGTACTGCTCGTAGCGGCGGGCGGTCACCTCATCCATCTCCGCGCGCGTGATCTGCCATTCGCGGACGCAATTCTCGGCCGTTCCGATGATCGGCTCGTCCGCGAAGTCGACGCCGGCCGTGTTCCCGACAAAGCTGTCCAGGATCCAGTGCTCCGTCTCCGGCCGGCCGCCGCCGGCCGCACCCGCATCCGGATAGACGAGGGTGGGGCCGTTCGACGTCTTGTCGCAGCACACGGCCAGCGAGACCTCGGCATCGCCGAGTTCGGTCGCCTGGGCGGCGAGCTGCAGCACCCGCGATCCCGTGGCGCAGGCCTGGGCCACCTGCGGGCCCCCGACATCGGGGGCGCCGATCAGGTTCATGAACCAGGGCAGTCCATGGAACGAGGAGCGCTGCGGCGTGGTGAGGCCGAGGATGGCGCTGTCGAACTGCTTCGGATCGATGTTGCGCCGGGCCAGCTCCTGCTTTGCCACATGCGCGCCGAACTGCAGGGCGTGAAGATGTGCGAAGGCGCCCTGCCAGCGCGCGAACGGGGTCGACCAGTATGCCCCATAGGGAATGTAGACGTTCTGGAAGCGGCTCATGGTCAGGCTCCTTTGGAGGCGGGGAGGGGCAGGGGCGCGCCGCTGCCGTCCCGGATATGGGGTGGCGCCAGGATGACGTCGGGATGCGTCGGCGCCGCGTAGAGGCGTTCGACGAGGTCCGCGCGGCGTGCCAGCACGCGGCGCTGGTTGAGATAGCCCTTGTCGGTCAGCTCGCCGGCATCGATCGATGCGGGCTCGGTCGCCACGAGCGCACGGGCAATACGCATCGAACTGCCTTGCCCGGGCGCGTTCATGGCCGCGAGCGCGGCGGCGATCGCCGCCCGGACCTCGGGTTGCCGCGCCAGTTCCGCCATCGGCCGAACGTCGCGGCCGGACAGCAGGCGGCATGCATCGGCGTTGAGGAAGACCAGCAGTCCCACCTCGTCACGGTCCTGCCCGGTCACCACCGCATCCTCGATCAGCGGACTGCCGGCGCTGATGGCGGCCAGGCGAAGCATGCCGACGCCGACCCAGGTTCCGGAGGAGAGCTTGAAGTTCTCCGCCGTCCGCCCGTCGAACAACAATCCCTTGCCGGGATCATCGGAGTCCTCCAGCCGGCAGGCGTCGCCGGTCACGAACCAGCCGTCGGCGTCGAATGCGCCCCGCGTCGCTTCTTCGTCCCGCCAATAGCCGGGCGTGACGTTCGGGCCGCGCACCCGCATTTCCACCTTGTCGCCGTTCGGAACCAGCTTGATCTCCGTTCCCGGTATCGGGAGGCCGATATTGCCGCTTCGCCGGGTCGGGTAGTGGACCTTGGTTACGGTCGGAGCCGTTTCGGTCAGGCCCCAGCCGGCCAGGATCGGCACGACCTCTCCGCGCTGCCGAAGCGCCAGTGCATTGTAGCGATCCCAAAGGCTCTTCGGCAGCGCCGCGCCGGCATAGAGCATCGCGTCCAGACGCGAATAGAAGTGCCGGCACAGCGCCTCGTCCGCTTCCAGCGCGTCCGCCAGCATGGCGAGGCCCCGCGGCACGTTCAGATAGAAGGTGGGCGCGATGTCGCGGAGGTTGTGGAGCGTCTGATCGAAATGACCCGGGATCGGCTTGCCGGCGTCGATGTATAGCGTGCCGCCGTTCCTGAGCACGAAGCCGGTATCGAAGTTGCCGCCGAAGGTATGGCTCCAGGGCGCCCAGTCGACCAGCACCGGCGGCCGGTTTGCCGGGAAGCGCCAGAGCCTGGCGACGGCCTCCTGTACCATGCAGAGCATGCGCTGGGTGTTGATCACGCCCTTGGGCCGGCCGGTCGACCCCGATGTGAACAGGATCTTCGCAATCGTATCCGGTCCGACCTCGGCATGCGCCCGATCGACGCGTTGCCCGGAAGGGGTATCCATCAGGCTGGAAAGCAGCACGGACCTGCGGCCCGCCGCCGCGTTGCGGCCGACAACCACCTCGATGTCGGGCAAGGCGAGCGCTTCCAACGCGCGATCGAACGCCTGGCCGTCCTCGGCATAGATCAGACCCGGGGTCAGCGCGGCAACGATCTCCTTCAACTTGGCGAAGTCACCTGATGCGAGGGAGTACGCGGCGGAGACCGGAGCGACCGGAATGCCGACCCACATCGCGGCATGCGTGATCAGCAGATGGCCAACGCTGTTTCCGGACAGGATGACGATCGGGCGGTCGGCGGAGAGCGGTCGCTGCAAGAGTGCTGCCGCCAGCCGGCGGACGCTCGTCAGGGCTTCGGCGTAGCGGGTGACCTTCCATTCGCCGGTTGCGTCTCGCTCGGCGACGAAGGGCGCTTCAGGCGTCGCTTCGGCCCAGTGCTGAAGATGGGCGCCGATATGCTCCGGCAGCGGCGGCAGCGGAAGCTTCGATTTCAGGATCATGCTGCCATCGCCGAGCCGCCGGAAATCGAGATCGGGCGGCACGAACAGGTCGTCGGCGGCGGTGAAGGAACCCTGCATGAGGGACCCTCTCTTTCTCCCAGGCATCCGTGTCCCGTCGACCGGTTCAGCCGGCCGCTCCGACGGCGCTGGTGGGATGTTCTTCGACAAGATTGTTGTCGTCAACAACTATGTACTAGTCTCTCCGCCGTGAAGTCTCGGTGGGAAGGTTGGCAGGCGTGGCGCAGTCAGCGAAAGCAGCAGCCGGTCGGGCGGAGCGCCGTCCGCGATCCGCGGCCAGGAGCGAGGCGGTGGATCGGGGTCCCTTGCCCACTTTGCTGGGCTATGCCATCCGGCGCAGCCAGATCGCGATCTTCCAGGACTTCATGCGCAGCATGGGCGAAACCGGCATCCGGCCCGCGCAATATTCGATCCTGACCGTCATCGCCCGCAATCCGGGCCTGAAGCAGGCTGAGGTCAGCGACAGCCTGGGTATCGAGCGCGCCCGCCTCGTCCTGGTCCTGAACGAGTTGGAGGCACGAGGCCTCGCGAGGCGGGTTCTGTCGACGACCGATCGGCGCTCGCACGCGCTGTTCCTGACGCCCGAGGGCGAACGGCTCCTGGCCGAACTGGATCGCCGCGTGGCCGAGCATGAGGCGCGGCTGATCGCGAAACTGGGACAGCCGGGCCGGCGCCAATTGCTCGATCTGCTGTCACGCCTGCAGGACGACTAGCCACCGCCGTCACGAACGAACCCTGCGATCTCGCGCAGCAGCTCGCTCAGGTCGAACCGCAACTTGCCATAGGCCGGGATCTTCGTGATCTCGGTCTCGTGCATGTACAGCGCGCGGTTGATCTCGATCTGCAGGCTGTGTCGCCGTTCCGCCGGACGGCCATGCAGCCGGACGAGTTCGACGCCCTTGTAGGGGTCGTTGAGGGCGACCGAATAGCCTTTCGACCGCAGGCGCTCGGCGACGAAACGGGTGAATGCGTGCGAGCAGGTGCTACCGTCGCGGTCGCCCAGCACGAAATCGGCCCTGCGCCGGCCGGCATCGGGATTTCGCTCGTCCCCCACCGCCCTCATGGAATGGCAGTTTATGTGCCAGACCACGCCATGTGCCGCGTGGGCGGCGTCGATCGCCTCGGTGACGGCTGCATGGTAGGGGCGCCAGAAGCGGTCGATGCGAGCCTGCGTTTCCGCAATGCTCAGCTTGCGGGTGTACATCGGCACGCCGGGCTTGGCCAGGCGCCAGACGAGGCCGATCCCGCTCCTGGTCTTCTCGCTCGGCGCGATGGGATCCGGCCAGGGTGCATCCAGCAGTGCCTGGTCGATATCGAGAAGCGACCGGTTCGCATCGATATAGGCGCGCGGGAACAATGCACCGATCAGCGTGCCGCCGATTTCCGGTGCGGCGCCGAACAGATCGTCGATGAAGGCATCCTCGGCCTGGCGGACCAGCATGCGGGGAGCGCTGTGGTCGAAATCCGCGGGATAGACGTCGCCGCTGTGCGGCGAATCCAGCACCAGGGGGAGGGGTGGGGGCAGCGGATCGTGGCGGACGAGGACCCCGGGCAGAAGATAGGGCATGGATTCAGGCGGCGTGGTTGAGGTGGCAGGCGGACATGCGGCCTGGCGCGATCTCGACCAGTTCCGGCGCGATTTCCCGGCATTTCGGCATCGCGTGCGGACAGCGCGGATGGAAATGGCAGCCGGGCGGCGGATCGAGCGGTGAGGGGATCTCGCCGGCGACCGGCGCGAAATCCTGGTTCCGGGCTTCCAGGCGCGGCACGCCCAGCAGCAACGCCTGGGTGTAGGGATGGTTGGGCTTGGCGAACAGCTCTTCGGTCGCGGCGATTTCGACGATGCGGCCCAGATACATGATCACGACGCGATCGGAGAGATGTTCGACGACGCCGAGGTCATGGCTGATGAAGAGATAGGTCAGCGCGAATTCCTCGCGCAACCGGATGAAGAGATTCAGGATCTGCGCCTGGATCGATACGTCGAGAGCGGCCACGGATTCGTCGCAGATGAGGAAATCGGGCTTCACCGCTAGCGCGCGCGCTATGCCGATGCGCTGGCGCTGGCCGCCGGAAAACTGGTGCGGATAGCGGCGTGCGAATTCGGGATCGAGGCCGACCCTGCGCATGGTGTCGGCGACGTATTGGCTGGCCTCGCCGCGTGTAACGATGCCATGCGCCAGCGGTGCTTCGCCGATGATGTCGGCAACGCGCATGCGCGGATTGAGCGAGGCGAAGGGATCCTGGAAGATCATCTGGATCTTCAACTCGATCCGGCGGGCCGCGGCGGCGGGAAGCCCGCTCACCTCCTGGCCGAGCCACAGGCGGGTCCCGTCGCTCGGCTCCATGATGCCGGCCGCGATCCGCCCGAGGGTGGACTTTCCGCAGCCGGATTCGCCGACCAGACCCACCACCTCGCGTTCGTTGACGGCGAGGCTCACATGGTCGAGGGCATGGACCACCTCCTCGCGCTCGCCCGCGCCGAGGAGGTTCGCCATCTTCTGCGCGAGATCGAGGCCCTTGACGAAGCGCTTCGACACGCCGCGCAGTTCCAGCATCGGCACGGGGGTCATGCCGCCACCGTCGCCAGCGGATGATGACAGCGCACGCCATGCCCGGGGCCGACATCCTCGGTTTCCGGCGATACGCCGCAGCGGCTGTCGGCGTAGCCGCAGCGGTCACGAAAGGCACAGCCGGGAGGCAGGTCCAGCAGCGACGGGGTCATGCCGGGTATCTGCTTCAGCGGCTGGCCGCGGCGATTGCGGCTCGGCACCGAACCGATCAGCCCGTCGGTATAGGGATGCGCCGGATGGTCGAGCACGTCGGTGGTCGAGCCCGTCTCCACCACGCGCCCCGCATACATGACGCAGACGCGATCGGCGAGGCCGCCGACGACGGCGAGATCATGGGTGATCCAGATCATCGCCATCCCGGTTTCCCGCGCCAGCTTGCGCGCTTCGAAAAGGATCTGGCCCTGGATGGTGACGTCGAGCGCCGTCGTCGGCTCGTCGGCGATCAGGAGATCGGGCTTGTTCAACAGCGCGATGGCGATGGCGACGCGCTGGCGCATGCCGCCGGAGAACTGGTGGGGATAGGCTTCGAGCCGCTCGTCCGGCGAGGCTATGCCCACCTGCGCCAGAGCCGCCCGCGCCCGTTCGCGCGCGGATTGCCGGTCGACATCGGCATGGGCCTGGATCGTCTCGATCATCTGGGTGTCGACCCTGAGGACCGGGTTCAGGGTCATCATCGGATCCTGGAAGATCATCGCGATCCGATTGCCGCGCAGCCTGCGCCAATCGGCCTCCGATCGGCCGACGAGATCCTGCCCCTGGAACAGGATGCGTCCGTCGACGATCCGGCCCGGCGGATCGACCAGACCCATCAGCGAGAAGCCCGTGATCGACTTGCCCGATCCCGATTCTCCCACCAGGCCCAGGACCTCGCCGCGATTCACGGTGAAGCTCACGTCGTCCACCGCCTTGACGACGCCTGCCCGGGTGAAGAAGTGCGTTCTGAGGTGCTCGACGGCGAGAGTCGGCGCCGCCGTCATCGGCGAAGCCTCGGATTCATGACATCGCGCAGGTGATCGGCCACCAGGTTGATGGCGACGATGGTCAGCAGCAGGGCCACGCCCGGGAAGAAGCTGATCCAGTACTTGCCGCTCATCATGTGGGTGAAACCGTTGGAGATCAGGAGGCCGAGCGAGGGCTCGGTTATCGGCAGGCCGAGCCCGAGGAAGGAAAGGGTGGCCTCGAGCGCGATCGCATGCGCCACCTGCACGGTCGCGACGACGATCAGCGGCGGCAGCACGTTCGGCAACAGGTGACGGAACAGGATGCGCGAATGGCTGAGCGCGAGGCAACGGGCCGCCTCGACATATTCCTTGCGCCGCTCCACCAGGGCATTCCCCCTGACCGTCCGCGCGTAATAGGCCCATTGGACGGCGATCAGCGAGATGATGATCTTGTCGAGGCCCTGCCCCAACACCGCGAGCAGGATCAGCGCGATCAGGATGGCGGGAAACGACAGCT
>JALHMN010000092.1 GCA_022844005.1 bacterium
CGCTGACCGGCGGGCGCGGCGTCGACCAGGTGATCGAGGTCGGCGGCAAGGACACCTTCAACCAGTCGCTGGAAGCCGCCCGCGTCGGCGGCAGCGTGCTCTGCATCGGCCTCCTCTCGGGGGCCTCCCAGCAGGTCCTGATCCCGACCCTCTTCGGCAAGAACCTTCGCGTCATCGGCCTCTCGGTCGGCAGCCGCGAGATGTTCGAGGGCATGTGCGCCGATATCGAAAAGGCCAAGCTGAAGCCGGTGATCGGCGCCACTTGGCCCTTCGACAAGACCCCGGACGCCCTCCGCCAGATGCAGGCCGCCACCCATTTCGGCAAAATCTGCGTGGAGTATTGACGGGCTAAGCGAGCCAGTTCTCGACGGTGAGGCCGTTGACGCGGGTGAACTCCCTGACGTTGCCGGTCACCAGCGTGAGGCCGAGCGCCAGCGCCTGGGCGGCGATGAGGAGATCGTTGCCGCCGATCGGCGTGCCCTTCGCCTCCAAGGTCGCGCGCAACTCGCCGTAAACGGCGTCCATCGGCGGCTCCAGCGGCAGGATCAAGGTGGAGCCCAGGATCGTTTCGAGCTGGGTGAGCAATGCGGCGGAGCGTTTCTTCGCCGCGCCGAAGCGCATCTCCGCGGCAACGATGATGCTGGTACAGACCTGCGCGTGCCCGACTGCCGCAATTCTCTGTGCAACGATGCCCTGCGGCGTGCGGACCAGATCGGACATCGTGTTGGTGTCGAGCAGGTAGCGCACGCCTCAGATCTCGACCGGATCGGGCGGCGGATCGTCGATCTCGGGAAACTCCTCGTCGATCGGTTCCAGCCGGGCCAGGACCTCGAGCAGCGTCGGTTTCTTCGCCGGCTCGATGATCAGCCGGTTGCCCTCGCGCCACATCACGCCCTCTTCCGCCGCAAATTCGAGTTCGCGTGGTATCCGCACCGCCTGGTTGCGGCCGTTGCGGAAGAACTTCACCTGTCGGGTCACGGGCATTTCGACCTTCCTGCTGGCCTATGCCAGAACATAGGCCAACATAATCCCCCGTCAACAAGGAAAATTTGATTGAAAGACAATATTCTTGAAATGTTCTCAGAGTCGCCTTATCCTGAGGGAAACCTCGGAAAGGCTCCGGAGATGCTTCTCTACGACCAGATCGATTCCACCAACGACAAGCCGCTGCGCCCGGAAACCCGCATCGCGGTGAAGCGCGCGCTCGCCGACGCGGTGCTGACGCTCTCGGCCCGGGTGGTCATGGCCTATCTGCTGATGGACCATCCCCAGGCGGTGAAACGGGCCGCGTGTCCGCCGCTCTATGTCACCGCGGCGGCGCTGGGCCTCTGCAGCCGGACCGTCCAGCGCGCCTATGACGAGTTGGAACGCGCCGGCTGGCTGGACGACAGCCGCGGTGGCCCCGACGACCTGCCGGAAGCCGGCGACGATCCCGAGCGCCACCGCCTGCTGCATCAGCCGCCGGGCAGCCTGCCCGCCCGCCGCGCAGCCCCGCCCAGCCTGCCGCCGCCGACGCTCTCCCAGCAGATCGAGGGCTACGAGGTGCTGCGCGAACGCGCCCTCGCCCTCAACAAGGTCGGCATCGCGCTCCGCGCCCACAGCGAACTCGGCCGCACCATGGGCTACGACCGGCCGAAGCGGGAACGGGAAGCCCTCCCCGAGGTGGCCGCGAAGGCCGGGAATGGATGGCAGGAACAGGCTCCAACTGGCACCGCCCCGGTTACAGCAGGCGCCGCGCCGGCCGAAACTGGCTCGAATTGGCACGAATTGGCTGACTTAGGCGCGCCCGGAACGCCGCCCGAACCCGCCCAATCCGGTTATTTCTTCAAGCCCGTCAGTGACTTGGCCTGGAATGACCCGGTCGCCCGGGCGCCCGAGATCGCCCGCGCCGATGCCGAATGGGAAGACTACTGCCGAACCCGCAACGCCGAGCGCCGCCGCATGGGGCTCGAACCCGACATGCCGGTCGGCGACACCGCCCTAGAGTTGCCGCCCGCGTCCGAATCGGACAAATTTTCCACCCTCGATCGGCGCCCGCCGGCCGCCGCGGCGCCGGGGCCGATTTGACAGGCCCTCGCCTTTTCACCATGGTCCGCCGCCCGAAAGCCTCGGCCACTCCCCGGGGAGTTAAGGTCTGTCGATGGACGTAGTAGTCGTCGAGTCTCCGGCGAAAGCCAAGACGATCAACAAATACCTCGGATCCGGCTATGTGGTCCTGGCCTCCTACGGCCATGTCCGCGACCTGCCGCCCAAGGACGGCTCCGTGCGCCCGGAAGAAGACTTCGCGATGACCTACGAGGTCGACCCGAAGTCCCAGAAGAACATCTCGGCCATTACCCAGGCGCTGAAGGGCGCCCGGCACCTCTATCTCGCCACCGATCCGGACCGCGAGGGCGAGGCCATCTCCTGGCACGTGCTGCAGGCGCTGGAAGGTAAGAAGGCGACCAAGGGCGTCGAGGTGAAGCGGGTCGTCTTCAACGAGATCACCAAGCGCGCCGTGACCGAGGCGATGAAGAACCCGCGCGACCTCGACATGGACCTGGTGAACGCCCAGCAGGCCCGCCGGGCGCTCGACTACCTCGTCGGCTTCACCCTCTCCCCCCTCCTCTGGCGGAAACTCCCCGGCGCCAAGTCGGCGGGCCGCGTGCAGTCGGTGGCGCTCCGCCTCATCTGCGAGCGCGAGATGGAGATCGAGGCCTTCCGGCCGCGCGAATACTGGTCGGTGGAGGCCGATTTCGGCGCCGCGGCCGGTACGCTCCGGGCCCGCCTCACCCAGCTCGCGGGGAAGCGGCTCGAGAAGTTCGACCTCGCCAACCAGGCCACAGCCGAAGGCGCGGTCGCCGCGATCAAGGAAACGAGCTTCCGCGTCGCCGATATCGCGACCAAGCCGCACAGCCGCCGCCCGGCCGCCCCCTTCACCACCTCGACCCTGCAGCAGGAAGCCGCGCGGAAGCTCGGCTACACCGCGACCCGCACCATGCAGGTGGCCCAGCGCCTCTATGAAGGGGTGGATATCGGCGGCGAGACCGTCGGCCTCATCACCTATATGCGGACCGACGGCGTGCAGATGGCATCGGAAGCCATCGACGGCGCCCGGCGGCAGATCGCCAGCCAGTTCGGCCAGAACTACCTGCCCCCCTCGCCCCGGCTCTACCAGGCCAAGGCGAAGAACGCCCAGGAAGCCCACGAGGCCATCCGCCCGACCGATTTCGCCCGCCGGCCCGAGGATGTCGCCCCCTATCTCGACCCCGGCCAGCTGCGTCTCTACGAACTGGTCTGGAAGCGCGCCATCGCCAGCCAGATGGAAGCCGCCCAGCTCGAGCGCACGACGATCGAGATCCGCTCCACCGACGAGAAGATCGGCTTCCGCGCCACCGGCTCCGTGCTGCTCTTCCCGGGCTTCCTCAAGGTCTACGAGGAAGGCCGCGACGACAAACTCGCCGATGCCGAGGACGACGAGGACGGCGCCCGCCTGCCGAAGGTGACCGCGGGCGAGCCGCTGCGGCTCGGCGAGGTGAACCCCGAGCAGCATTTCACCGAGCCGCCACCCCGCTTCACCGAGGCGACGCTGGTGAAGAAGCTGGAGGAACTGGGCATCGGCCGGCCCTCCACCTATGCCGCCATCATCGACGTGCTGCAGGACCGCGCCTATGTCCGGCTCGACCAGAAGCGCTTCGTGCCCGAGGACAAGGGCCGCATCGTCACCGCTTTCCTGACCAACTTCTTCGAGCGCTTCTTCGCCTACGACTTCACCGCGGGGCTGGAGGAAAAGCTCGACGACGTCACCGGTGCGCGGGCCGACTGGAAGCAGGTGCTGCGTGATTTCTGGCTGATGTTCAGCCGGGCGCCGGACGACGAACCCAACCTGCTCGCGCTGCAGAAGGCGGTCGAGAATCTCGACAAGGTGATCGGCCAGCGCGGCGTGGTGATGGAGGCGATCGACGCCTCGCTCGGGCCGCATTTCTTCCCCGACGACGGTTCGGGCAGGAACCCGCGCGCCTGCCCCACCTGCACGGAAGGCCGCCTCGGCATCCGGCTGGGCAAGACCGGCGCCTTCATCGGCTGCTCGCGCTATCCCGATTGCCGCTACACGCGCCCGCTCGCGGTCGCCAACGACAATGCGGGCGAGGACGGCGCCGCCGCCGGCCCGCGCACGCTGGGCGAGGATCCCGAGACCGGCATGCCCGTGCTGCTGCGCGACGGCCGCTTCGGACCCTACGTGCAGCTGGGCGAGGATGGCTCGTCCGAGAAGCCCAAGCGCGCCTCGCTGCCCAAGGGCACCTCGCCCGCCGACGTCGCGCTCGAAATGGCGCTGAAGCTCCTGGCCCTGCCGCGCCTGGTCGGCCAGCATCCGGAAACCCGGGAAGACATCATCGCCGGCCTCGGCCCCTACGGCGCCTATCTGAAGCACGGCAAGAGCTACACCCGCGTCCAGCCGCCGGAAGAGATCTTCGATATCGGCCTCAACCGCGCGGTCACGCTGATCGCCGAGGGTGCCGCCAAGTCCAAGGGCCCGCGCCGCGCCGAGGCCAAGGTGCTGAAGGAAGTGGGGGCGCATCCCGATGACGGCGCCCCCATCCGCATCCTGGACGGCCGCTTCGGCCCCTATGTGGCGCATGGCGGCGTGAACGCCACCCTGCCGCGCGGCACGCCCCCGGAGGAACTCGACGTCGACGCCGCCATCCTGCTGCTCCGCGCCCGGGCCGAACGCGGCCCCTCGGTGAAGAAGGGCCGCCGCGGCGCCGTGGCGAAGAAGGCCGCCCCCAAGACCGCGGCGAAGAAAGCCCCTGCCAAGAAGGCGGCGGGCAAGAAGCCGGCGGCCGAGCAGGACGACACGCCGGTGAAACCCAAGCCCGCCAGGCGGGCCGCCGGCGGCAAGACTTGAGCCGGCCGGGCAAGGGATCCGGTAGGAAGCCGTCCAGGGACAAGCCGCCGGCAGGCAAGGCGCCCGCCCCGAAGGCCGCCGCGCCCCGGCCGACCCGGCAGCAGATCGTCGACTTCATCGCCCAGCATCCCGGCCGCGTCGGCAAGCGCGAGATCGCCCGCGCCTTCAGCCTGAAGGGCGAAGACCGCGATTGGCTGAAGGACATGCTGCGCGGCATGAAGGACGAAGGCGCCGTCGCCCCGGCCCGCGGCCATGCGCTCCGCCCGCCGGGCACCCTGCCCGAGGTCACCGTGCTCCGCGTCGTCTCGGTCAACCGCGACGGCGAGGCGGTCGCCGCCCCGGTGAACTGGACCGACGAAAGCCCCGCTCCCACCGTCATCCTGATCTCCGCCCGCGGCCGCGCGCCCGGCCAGGGCGACCGGGTGCTGGCCCGGGTCGAGGCCGACGGCGCCAATCGCTACAAGGGCCGCGTCATCCGCGTGCTGGAAAGCGGTCCGGGCGAGATCGTCGGCCGCCTGAAGCTGGAAACCGGGCATGCCCGGCTGATCCCGGCCGACCGCAAGAACCGGGCCGAGGTGATGATCGACCTCGCCGATCTCGGCGGCGCCGGTGACGGCGACGTGGTGGTGGCCGCACTGGTCTCCGCCCGGGCCTACGGGCTGAAGCAGGGCCGCGTGCTGCGCCGGCTGGGGCGCGTCGACGATCCGAAGACCTTCAGCCGCATCGCCATCGCCCGGAACGACATCCCGGTCCCCTTCCCGCCCGATGCGCTGGCGGAAGCGGCGAAGGCGAAGCCGGCCCAACTCGGCAACCGCACCGACCTCAGGTCGATGCCGCTCGTCACCATCGATCCCGACGACGCCCGCGACCATGACGACGCCGTCTTCGCGGAAGCCGACGACGATCCCGCCAATCCGGGTGGCTTCCGCGTCACCGTCGCCATCGCCGATGTCTCCTGGTACGTCCGCCCCGGCTCGCCCCTCGATGTCTCGGCGCGCGAACGCGGCAACTCCGTCTATTTCCCCGACATGGTCGTGCCGATGCTGCCCGAACGGCTGTCGGCCGATCTCTGCTCGCTGGTCGACAACGAGGACCGCGCCTGCCTCGCCGTCACCATGTGGCTGGACGCCCACGGCAACAAATTGCGCCACCGCTTCGTGCGCGGCCTGATGCGCTCGGTCGCCACCCTCACCTACACCCAGGCTCAACGCGCCCATGACGGCGATCTCGACGCCGTGCCGGCCGAGATCCGCGCCCAGGTGATCGAGCCGCTCTATGCCGCCTATGCCGCCGTCTGCCTCTCCCGCGACAAGCGCGCGCCCCTCGCTCTCGACATGCCCGAACGCAAGGTCGTGCTGGATGCGACGGGAAACATGATCGGCGTCTCGCTCCGTGAACGCTTCGACAGCCACAAGCTGATCGAGGAATTCATGATCATGGCCAATGTCTGCGCCGCCGAGACGCTGGAAGCGGCGCGCCGCGCCTGCATGTACCGCATCCACGAGCAGCCGACCCTGGAAAAGCTCGACGCGCTCCGCGACTTCCTCGACACGCTCGACATCCGCCTCGCCAAGGGCCAGGTGATGCGCCCGGAAATCCTGAACCGCATCCTGGAAAAGGTGGCGGGCCATCCGCACGAGCGGCTGGTGCACGAGGTGGTGCTGCGCTCCAACGCCCAGGCCGTCTACAGCCCCGACAATATCGGCCATTTCGGCCTCAACCTGTCGCGCTACGCACATTTCACCTCGCCGATCCGCCGCTATGCCGATCTCCTGGTGCATCGCGGCCTGGTCGATGCCTGCCGCTTCGGCGAGGGCGGCCTGTCGACCGAGGAAGAGAAGGCCTTCGCCGATACCGCCGAGCACATCTCGAAGACCGAGCGCCGGGCCATGATCGCCGAGCGCGAGGCGGTCGACCGCTACGTCGCCGCCTTCATGGAAACCCGCATCGGCGAGGTGCTGGACTTGCGCGTCGTCGGCGTCACCAAGGCCGGCCTCTTCGTCACCCACGAGCCGACCACCGCCACCGGCCTCTTGCCGATGTCGAACCTCGGCGACGACTATTTCGAGTTCGACGAGCGCGGCCAGCGCATCACCGGCAAGCGCACCCAGAAAAGCTATCGCCTGGGCGACATGCTCAAGGCCGAACTGGCCGAGGCCGACCCGGTCGCCGGCGGCCTCCTCTTCACCATGGGCGGCACCCGCGCCCAACGCCCCTCCCGCCCCCCGCCCCGCGGCGGCGGCTTCCGGGGCCGGCGGTGAGCGCGCAACATAAGCCCTCCCTCGCGCCGCGCAGCGGTGTGGGGGAGGGCTTGACGTCAAGCGGCATAGGGTCGCCTTCCTTTCGTCGGGCGAGCGGGCTAGAAGGCCCGCGCTGCCCCGCGCAAGCGACAGGTGCCCGATGATCGATGTCTACAGGGTCGCCGACGGCGTCCTTCAGCGGCTCGACCTGCCCGAATCCGGGCTGCCGCCCGATACCGTCTGGGTCGACGTGCTCGAACCCCAGGGTTCGGACCTCGCCCGCGTGCAGACGGCCCTGCAGATCGAACTGCCGACCCGCGAGGAGATGGAGGAGATCGAGCTTTCCAGCCGGATCTACCAGGAAGGCAACGCCACATTCCTGACCGCGCTGGTGCCGGTGAATGCCGACACCGCGGCACCGGGCACGACCGCCATCACCTTCATCCGCACCCCGGGTCCGATGGTGACGCTGCGCTACGCCGATCCGCAGCCCTTCAAGACCTTCGCCGCCCGCGCCACGCGCGTCCGCGACATCGCGCCGACGCCGGACCTGGCCATGATCGGCCTCATGGATACGATCATCGACCGTGAAGCCGACCTGCTGGAGCGCGCGGGCACCATCCTCGACGCGCTCTCGAAAGAGGTCTTCAAGACCAAGGCCCGCAACGCCTCGGTCGCCTCCGCCGATCTGGAGGCGGCCGTGCGTCGCCTCGGCCAGGTCGAGGACCTGAACTCCCGGGTGCGGGAAAGCGCCCATACGCTGATCCGCGTGCTCACCTATCTCGGCACCGGCGGATTCGTCGAATCCAAGGGCAGCAAGGATTTCCGCGCCCGCATCAAGGTGCTGCAGCGCGACCTGCAGTCGATCAGCGAACAATCCGCCTTTCTCGGGCAGAAGGGCAGCTTCCTGCTCGACGCCACCCTCGGGCTGATCAACATCCAACAGACGGCGATCATCAAGATCTTCTCGGTCGCCGCCGTCGTCTTCCTGCCGCCCACGCTGGTCGCCAGCATCTACGGGATGAACTTCGACATCATGCCGGAGCTGAAATGGGCGCTCGGCTATCCCTGGGCGCTGCTTCTGATGGTCCTGTCGGCGATCCTGCCCTACCTGTATTTCAAGCGGAAAGGCTGGCTCTGATGCACACCACGCTGATGCCGACGACGCTGTGGAACGCCATGCGCCGGGGCTTCTTCCAGCGCTGTCCACGCTGCGGCCAGGGCCGGCTGTTCGGCAGTTTCGTCAAGGTGAACCACGACTGCCCCTCCTGCGGGCTGGAACTGCACCACCACCGCGCCGACGACGCGCCGCCCTATTTCACCATCCTGATCGTCGGCCACATCGTCGTCCCGCTCCTCCTGATGATGGAGCAGCGCTGGCAGCCCGAGACCTGGGTTCACATGGTGGTCTGGCTGCCGGCCATCCTGGCGCTGTCGCTCTGGTTCCTTCCCCGCGTCAAAGGCGCCCTGATCGGGCTGCAATGGCAGCAGGGAATGCATGGTTTCGGCGGCCACGTTGATTGATTGACCACCAGGGGGGTGACGCCTACGCTTCGCGCCCAATTTAACGAACGATCAGACAAGGCGTTTCCATGCGGTTCGAAGGCACCGAGAATTACGTCGCGACACAGGATCTGAAGGTGGCGGTGAATGCCGCCATCACGCTCGAGCGGCCGCTGCTGGTGAAGGGCGAGCCCGGCACCGGCAAGACCATCCTGGCGCACGAGGTGGCGAAGGCGCTGAAGGCGCCCCTGATCACCTGGCACATCAAGTCGACCACCAAGGCCCAGATGGGCCTCTACGAGTACGACGCCGTGTCGCGGCTGCGCGACAGCCAATTGGGCGACGCCAAGGTCCAGGACATCCGGAACTACATCATCCAGGGCAAGCTGTGGGAGGCCTTCACCCTCGGCCAGCGCCCGGTGCTGCTGATCGACGAGGTCGACAAGGCCGATATCGAGTTCCCGAACGATCTCCTGCTCGAACTCGATCGCATGGAATTCTACGTCTACGAGACGCGCGAGACGATCAAGGCGGCGCAGCGGCCGATCGTCATGATCACGTCGAACAACGAGAAGGAGCTGCCGGACGCCTTCCTGCGCCGCTGCTTCTTCCACTACATCCGCTTCCCCGAACGCGAGACGATGCTCGACATCGTCGACGTGCATTTCCCCGGTGTGCAGAAGGAACTGGTGCGCGAGGCGCTCAACATCTTCTACGAGATCCGCGAGACGCCGGGCCTGAAGAAGAAGCCCTCGACATCGGAACTGCTCGACTGGCTCAAGCTTCTCATGGCCGAGGACATGACGCCTGACGTGCTGCGCAGCAAGGATCCGGCGAAGCTGATCCCGCCGCTGCACGGCGCGCTCCTGAAGAACGAGCAGGACGTGCATCTGTTCGAGCGGCTCGCCTTCCTCGCTCGGCGCGAAGGGCGTGGCTGACCGACGGACTGAGGGAGGAGCGAAGCCATGTTCGTCAATTTCTTCCTGGAACTGCGCAAGGCGCACGTCCCTGCCTCGCTCCGCGAATACCTGACGCTGATCGAGGCGGTGGAAAAAGGCACCGCCGAGTTCAGCGTCGACAACTTCTACTATCTCTCCCGCTCCTGCTTGGTGAAGGACGAGAAGAACCTCGACAAGTTCGACCGCGTCTTCGGCACCTGCTTCAAGGGCCTGGAGAACACCGGCGAGGAGGTTGTCGCGACCGAGATTCCGGAGGAATGGCTCCGGAAACTCGCCGAGAAGGTCCTGACCGAGGAGGAGATGAAGCAGATCGAGGCCCTGGGCGGCTTCGAGAAGCTGATGGAGACGCTGAAGAAGCGCCTGGAAGAGCAGAAGGGCCGCCACCAGGGCGGCTCCAAGTGGATCGGCACCGGCGGCACCTCTCCCTTCGGCGCCCATGGCTACAATCCCGAAGGCGTGCGCATCGGCCAGGAGAAGTCGCGCCACCGCCGCGCGGTCAAGGTCTGGGACAAGCGCGAATACAAGAACCTCGACGACACGGTCGAGATCGGCACCCGCAACATCAAGGTGGCCCTCCGCCGGCTGCGCCAATGGGCCCGCGACGGGGCCAATCTCGAACTCGACCTGCCGGACACCATCCGCGCCACGGCGAACAATGCCGGCCATCTCGACCTGAAGCTGGTGCCCGAGCGGCGCAACAAGGTGAAGGTGGTCGCGCTCTTCGACATCGGCGGGTCGATGGACGACCATATCCGGGTCTGCGAGGAACTGTTTTCGGCCGCGCGCTCCGAATTCAAGCACCTGGAGTTCTTCTACTTCCACAACTGCCTCTATGAGAAGCTGTGGAAGGACAACAAGCGCCGGCATCACGAATTCAAGCCGACCTGGGAAGTACTCAATACTTTTGGCCCTGACTACAAGGTCATTATCGTCGGCGACGCGACGATGAGTCCCTATGAAATCGTCTATCCCGGCGGCAGCGTCGAGCATTGGAACGAGGAATCGGGCCAGGTCTGGCTGGAACGACTGACCAAGACCTACCCGAAGACCATCTGGCTGAACCCGGTACAGGAGAAATACTGGGACTACACCCCCTCGGTGCAGACCATCCGCCAGATCATGCAGAACCGCATGTTTCCCCTCACCCTCGACGGCCTCAGCCGGGCCATGCGGGAGTTGAGCCGGTAGATTTGCTTCCATCAGCGGTGCGAGTAGGATGACCGTACGACGATATCCCGATCGATGAGATCTTCGTATGGAAACAGTCTCCGTCTCACCCAAGTTCCAGGTCGTGATCCCCCGCTCCATCCGTGAAGCGCTGGGACTGCGGCCGGGCCAGAGGATGCAGGCGCTCCGCTACGGCGACCGGGTCGAACTCATCCCACTGCAGCCACTGGCCTCGGCACGCGGCTTCCTCGCAGGGATCGACACCAGCATCGAACGGGAGAGCGACCGGTCGTGAACGTCGTCGATTCGAGCGGCTGGCTCGAATACTTCGCCGACGGCCCCAATGCCGCCTTCTTCGCTACGCCACTTGCCGATGCGGCTGAGTTGGTCGTTCCCGCCATCAGCATCTATGAAGTCTTCAAACGTATTCTCCAGCAGCGCGACGAAACATCGGCCCTTCAGGCCGTGGCACTCATGCAGCAGGGATATGTGGTAGACTTGGATGGTTCACTGGCCATGTCCGCAGCCAAACTCTCGGTCGATCTAAAGTTGCCCATGGCCGACAGCCTCATTCTGGCGACGGCACGGCAGTTCGGTGCCGTTCTCTGGACCCAAGATGCCGATTTCGCCGCACTTCCGGATATCCGCTACATCGCAAAGCCCTAGATCGATGCAACGCCCCAAAGCCATCTTCTTCGACCTCGACGACACGCTGATCAGCGCCTACTCCAAGGCCCCCGCGGCCTGGACGGCCTATCTCGCGGGCTGCGCCGATGCCCTGCAGGGCCACGCGGTCGACACCGTCCGCGAGGCGATCATGGGCTATTCCCGCGCCTTCTGGGCCGATGGGGAACGCCACCGCATCTGGCGGCAGAAGCTGCACGAGGCGCGCCGGCATTGCGTGGAGAACGGCCTCGCCCAGCTCGGCATCGCCGACCGGGCGCTGGCGCACCGGATCGCCGACGAGTTCAGTACCCAGCGTGAAGCCGCCATCACCCTCTTCCCCGGCGCCATCGAGACGCTGGAGACCATCCGCGCCCAGGGCATCAGGCTGGCGCTGGTCACCAACGGCGCCGCCGAGCCGCAGCGCGCCAAGGTGCGGCGCTTCGCCCTCGAACAGCACTTCGACCACATCCAGATCGAGGGCGAGATGGGCTTCGGCAAGCCGGAGGACCGCGCCTACCAGCATCTGATCACCACCTTCGGCGTGGCGCCCGCGGAGGCTTGGATCGTCGGCGACAACCTCGAATGGGAGGTCGCCGCCCCGCAGCGCCACGGCCTCTACACCATCTGGCACGACGTCGAGGGCGAGGGCCTGCCGGCGGACAGCCCGATCCGGCCGCACCGGGTGGTCCGCAGCGTGGCGGAGATCGTCGAGGGCTGGTGATGGCAGCCCTGCCGTTCCGGCTGAGGTGGCCCGATCACATCTGGCCGAAGCCGCGGCCGGCGCCGAACGGCGCGCGCATCCACACCCTGATCGCGCTGCGCTGGCTCGCGGTTCTCGGACAGACGCTCGCCATCCTCTTCGTTCATTTCGGCCTCGGCTTCCATGTGCCGCTGGAGCTCTGCCTCGCCACTGTCTTCGTGCTGGTGGCGGTCAACGTCGCCTGCTTCGTCGTCTTCCCCTCCTCCCACCGCCTCTCCGATCACGGCGCCGCGCTGTTTCTCGCCTTCGACATCATCCAGCTTTCGACGCTCCTTTTCCTCACCGGAGGCCTGCAGAACCCCTTCGCGCTCCTGGTCCTGGTGCCGGTAACCATCTCCGCCACCATCCTGTCGCTCGCCAGTACGATGACCCTGGGAGCGCTCGCCATGGCCATCACGCTGCTCCTCTCGCTCTTCTACCTGCCGCTGCCCTGGTCCGCGGATGGTTTGGCGCTGCCGCCGGTCTATCTGTTCGGCATGGCATCGGCGATCGTGCTCGGGCTCGGCTTCATCTCCGCCTATACGTGGCGGGTCGCCGCCGAGGCCCGGCGCATGTCGGACGCGCTCGCCTCCACCCAGCTGGCCCTCGCCCGCGAACAGCAGCTTTCGGCACTCGGAGGGCTCGCCGCCGCCGCCGCCCATGAACTGGGCAGTCCGCTCGGAACGATCATGGTCGTGGCAAAGGAACTGGCGGCCGAGATCGAACCCGACGATCCCCTGTCCGACGATGTCACGCTCCTGGTCTCGGAAGCGGCCCGCTGCCGCGACATCCTGGCCAATCTGGCCCGCAGGCCGCAGCAGGACGATCCCTTCGAATACATGTCGATCGGCGCCGTGGTCAGGGCCGCGGTCGATCAGCACCAGAGACCCGGAATCGAGGTCGCCATCGAGCAGCGCGGCAACGGATCCACCCCCGTGGTGCCGCGCCTGCCCGAAATCCTGCACGGGCTCGGCAACCTCGCCGAGAACGCCTTCGACTTCGCCCGCTCCAAGGTCTCGATCCGCATCGTCTGGACCGACCGCGCCATCCGCGTCTCCATCGCCGATGACGGGCCGGGCCTCTCGGCCGAGATGCTGGACCGGCTGGGTGAGCCCTACGTCACCTCGCGCCCCGAGGACGGGGGCATGGGATTGGGGGTCTTCATCGCCAAGACGCTGCTCGGGCACACGGGCGCGGAGATGCGTTTCACCAACCGCCCCGAGGGCGGTTGTGAGGTAGTTGTTGAATGGTCGCGCGCCATGCTTGAAAAGGAGCCGGGAAAGGAGCCCGCCATCGCATGAACATTCCGCAGAGCGAGGAGCGCACTCTCCTGATCGCCGACGACGACGAGCCCTTCCGCTCCCGGCTTGCCCGGGCGATGGAGAAACGTGGCTATGCCGTCGCCACCGCCGGCTCGATCGCCGAGGCGCGTACCCGTATCAAGGAAAGCACGCCCGACTATGCGGTGGTCGACCTACGGCTCGGCGACGGCAACGGGCTCGAGATCGTGCCCCTGCTGCGCCAATCGCGGCCGCACTGCCGGGTGGTGATGCTGACCGGCTACGGCAACATCGCGACGGCGGTCGCCGCCGTGAAGGCCGGCGCCGTCGACTACATCGCCAAGCCCGCCGATGCGGATACGGTGGAGGCGGCGCTGCTCGCTCCCGAGGGCGGCATGCCGAAGCCCCCCGAGCGGCCGATGTCCGCCGACCGGGTGCGCTGGGAGCATATTCAGCGGGTCTATGAACTCTGCGACCGGAATGTCTCGGAAACGGCGCGGCGGCTCAACATGCATCGCCGGACGCTGCAACGCATCCTGGCCAAGCGCTCGCCGCAATAGGCGGATCAGTTGCCCCTGGGCGCCTGTATCAGCGCGTCGACGATTCGTCCTTGGAACAACCGGACGCCGAGCGACTGGCCGAAGCTGATCGCCTCGTTGCTGTCGCAGCGGCACAACACCACCTTGTCTGCTCCCACGCGTTCCACCGCCTGTCGGAAGCTCGTCCGCCGGTTCTCCTGCACATCGGCCTGCAGTTCGGGCGTCCAGATCACCTTCTGCAGGTCGAGATTGAGGTCGGCACCCGCCACCACCGGGAAGGTCAGGTAGTTCAGCCCGTCGAGGACGACGCGCCAGCCGCGCTCGCGCAGGAAATCGCGGGCGAAGACGAAGGAACCCAGGTCGGCGAAGACGTCGATCATCTGGAACTCCGCCAGCATCGTCTTCTGGGTGGCGAAGCGCAGCTTCTTGTCGAACGTAAGGAAGCCGGGCGACAGCACCGTCGCCACATTGAGGTTGAGGGAGGTAGAGTGCTTCTCTTTCCCCTCCAGTTCCGGCAAGGCAGCGAGCACCCGCTGGTCGAGGCTCTCGGTCAGGCGCTGGAACAGCCACCGGTCGGTGAAGAGGTCGACATCCGGCATCAGCCGCTTGGTCAGTTCGGCAATGGCGACGAAGACCTCCTGAAACACCGGCATCGGCGGCGCTCCCGGCATGACGGCGCAGACCGGCTGGCGCCGGATCATGGGTGCCAGGTCCATCGTGACCAGCCCCTGCTCCAGCCGTGCGAGCCGGGTCGGATCGAGCGGGTGCCTGGGCCCGGCAGGCGCCGCATCGGCTTTTGCCACCGCCAGGGCGGCGTCGCGGGCACGCTCCTCTGCATAGCCGGCCTTGCGCCGCTTCAAAAGGTCCTGCGTGGTTTCCAGGAAGCGGGAGTAATCCTTCTGCAGATCGTACCACGTGCAGAAGGTGCGCCCTTCCATCTCGGCGCTGCCCTCGGCCAGCGGATCCTCGCTGAACAGGAAGCGCAGCTTCAAGACGATGTTGTCCAGTTCGGCGACGCTCGCTCCCTTGCAGACGACGATCAGGTCGTTGTTCCCGAGGTGGAAGAGTTGCCCCTCGAAGCGCTTGACGATCGGGTCCCAGGAGTTGGCGGCAATCCGGATATGATGCTCGCGCCGGTTCGGCGCGGCGAGACGGGACAGATGGATATGAACGGCACGACGTCCCGGCAGGTGGTGCTGCAGCCGGCGCGCATAGTCGGCCAGCAGCTCTTCATGGCTGACGGTCGGCTGTTTCTGCGCGGTCTGAGCGAAGGACATGGTGCTGACGGTGATCCGGCGCGGTGTCGAAGATCGAAATCGATCAGACGACAAAGCTCGTTTAATTTTTCTTAAGAGCAAATCAAACGTGATGGGCCGGCATGCGCGTTCTGTTTCTGCACGATAATTTTCCCGCCCAGTACCGGCATGTGGCGACGGCACTCGGCCGCGAGGGCTCGCATCAGGTCGTCTTCGCGACCCACCGCAAGGCGGGTGCGATCCCGGGGGTCCGGCGGATCGCCTTCACGCCGGCCCGCGAGCCGGGTCCGGCCGTCCACCACTATCTTCGCGGGCTGGAGGGGGCGGTCCTTAACGGTCAGGCGGTCTTCCGGCTGTGCCGCGCGCTGCAGGCCGAAGGATTCGAGCCGGACGTGATCTGCGCGCATTCCGGCTGGGGCCCGGCGCTTTACGTCAAGGATGCCTTCCCGAAGGCGCGATTGCTCGGCTACTTCGAATGGTTCTATCGCGCAGCCGGCTCAGACGCCGACTTCCTCGATCCGTCGGGCATGAGCGATGACGACCGTTGCCGGATCCGGACCCGCAACGGTCCGATCCTTCTCGACCTCGCCGCCTGCGACCGCGCGATCAGCCCGACCGCCTTCCAGCGCAGCCAGTTCCCCGAGGGCTTCCGCGAGCGCATCGAGGTGATGCATGACGGGATCGACACCGCCTTCTTCGCCCCCTCGCCGACGCCTGCCCTTCGTCTGCCCGGCATCGACCTGCCGGCGGACACGCCTATCCTCACCTATGCGACGCGCGGCATGGAACCCTACCGCGGCTTTCCCCAGTTCATGCGTGCCGCTGCGCTGTTGCAGCGCCGGCGCCCCGATCTGCACGTCGTCGTGGTCGGCGAGGACCGTGTCGCCTATGGCCGCAAGCTGCCGGAGGGTGAAAGCTGGAAGCAGCGCATGCTGGACGAACTGCCCGAGCTGGACCGCGAGCGCCTGCATTTCACCGGCCTGCTCCCCTATGCCCAGTACCGCGAGGTGCTGCGCGCTTCCTGGGCGCATGTCTACCTGACGGTGCCGTTCGTTCTGTCCTGGGGAGCGATGGAAGCGATGTCGGCCGGCTGCGCCATCGTGGGATCCGACACGGCCCCGGTCCGAGAAGTGATGCAGGATGGCCACTCCGCCCTGCTGGTCGACTTCTTCTCGGTTGAGGCGATCGCGGAAGCCGCCGATCGGCTGATCGCCGATCGCGCTCTCGCCGGCCGCCTGGGCGCCGCGGCTCGGCAGACGATCGTCGACGCCTATGCGCTCAGCGACCTGCTGCCGCGGCAGCTTGCCCTGCTCCGCGAAACGGCGGAACAGTCATGAACCCTATTGTCGCAGGATCAGCGCGCCGTCCTGAACCTCGAAGCCGGACAAGCGGCCGAGAAAACTCATCCCCAGGAGGGACACATCCGTCATCTTCGGATTGACGGTCGCCGGGAAGTTCTCCAGCCGAATGGACCCGATCCGGATTTCCTGCAGACGCACGGGTGCCACGTCGACAGTGCCGCCGGCCGTCATCGCCCTTTGGGAGTAGTCGAGAGCGGCCAGCCGGAAGCCGATCCGCTCGGCATCGCGGGCGCCGATCGTCACCCCGCTCGCGCCGGTATCGATGATGAACCTCACCGTCTCCCCGTTGACCTGGCCGTCGACCACGAAATGGCCGCTCCGGTCGGCCGGGATCTTGACCGTGCCCGGCAGCCATTCGGCACCGCCGGGCATGACCGCCAGCATCAGCCGGCCACCGATCTCCCGCAGGTCGTGCCGGACGACCCAGAACAAGGCGAGCACCAGCACGATGCCGAGCCAGAGGGCGGTGAAAGCCAGCCCCCGGGGCCACTGGCCGCGCAACCGGTGGCCCAGCAACGCGATCAGCGACCCGCCGATGACCACGGCGATGACGATGCGATAGGTCTCCCCGGCATCGAAGTTCCAGCCGCCGCCCAGGACCAGAAGCAGCGCCAGGGCAGCGGCGAGGCAGACCCCGAGGATACCCCAGCGGCCTCGCGGCCGGGGTGGCGGTGGGCCGTCATTCCGGCCCCAGGGTCCCGTCATCGCATGGCCGCCCGGCGCGGGCAGCGCTTTACGCCGGCATCCCCCTTTGGCAGCATCAGCATCCGAATCATAAGAAATCCCAAGAAATGGCCAAAGACAGCGATATTCCAGACCGCAAGGACTGGCCGAAACCCGCCCCCGCGATTCGTGATGCCGCCACCCTCATCCTCTACCGGCAGACCGGGGGGGTCGTCGAGGTTCTGATGGGCGAGCGGCATGGCGGGCACGCCTTCATGCCGAACCGCTATGTCTTTCCCGGCGGTCGGGTAGAGACGGGCGACTGGCGGGTGCGCGATGCCGGCCCTTTGCAGCCCCATGTCCAGGCGCGGGTCGCCAAGTCCTGCCCCGTCAGCCGCGCGCGCGCCTTGGCGGCGGCGGCGATCCGCGAGACCTTCGAGGAGACCGGACTGATCATCGGCCGTCCCGATCCCTCGCCGGGCAGGCCGGTACCGGAGCCCTGGAAAGAGTTTTTCGCGACCGGCAACGCCCCGGCGCTGGACGTGCTGGACTACGTGCTGCACGCCATCACGCCGCCCTACCGGCCGCGCCGCTTCAACGCCCGCTTCTTCATGGCCGATGCCAGTCACATCCAGGGACAGATCACCGGGTCCGGCGAACTGCTCGATCTGCGCTGGCTGACCGTGGAGGAAGCGCGGAAGGTCGACCTGCCCCGGATCACCGAGATCGTGATCGAGCGGCTGGCCGAGATCGTCGAGCGCTACCGCGGCAAGGACCATCCTGTCTCTTTCCATTTTTTCAAGCATGGCAAGCAATACATCACCGAAGAATGAGCCGGTGCGGACCGGCCCGGTTCGCCCCCGCTCCGCCGCCAGCCTGATCGTCGTCCGCAAGGCGGCCGGGATGGCGCAGGTTCTCCTCGGCCGGCGGGTCAGCCGCCACCGGTTTCTGCCGAACGTCTTCGTATTTCCAGGCGGCCGGCTGGACGCCGACGACCACCTGACCGATCCCGTCCGTCCGCTTCCCGCCTCGACGCTCCAGGCGATGCGGCATGCCGATGCAGCCACCGCCCAGGCGCTGGCGGTGGCCGCCGTGCGCGAGACCTTCGAGGAAACCGGCCTTGCCTTCGGCGAACTTCAGGGCGAGCGGTTCCGGCCCGATCTCGGCGGCCTGGGCTATTTCGCCCGGGCCATCACGCCCTCGACCAGCCCGATCCGCTTCCATGCCCGGTTCTTCATCCTCGATTCGGAGGAGGCGACCGGAACGCTGGCCGGCAGCGGCGAGCTCGCCGAGCTCGACTGGTATCCGCTCGACCGGGCGCTGCAGCTTCCGCTGGCCGACGTCACCGAATTCATCCTGGGCGAGGTCCGCGACCGCCATGTGGCCGGCGTGAACGACGGGCGCACGGCCTTCTTCGGCTATCACGGCGGCAAGCCTCGCATCCGCCGTGAATGAAAGGGCTCCTCCCGCCTCGGGCGGGGGGCGCTATCCCTATCTGGCGCCGATCGCCGCCATGGCGCTCTTCGGCATGGTCATCGGCCTCTCGGCGCCGCTGCTCTCCCTGATCCTGGAATCGCGCGGCTACGACAATGCCATGATCGGCCTGAACGCGACCGCGACCGCCGTCGCGATCCTGATCGGCAGCCCGCTCGTCCCCGCGATCGCCCGGCGGATCGGGCTGAAGCCGCTTCTGATCGCCGCTCTCGCCGCGAATCTCACCGCCTTCGGTCTCCTCGCCGCGATCGACTGGTTCTGGGCCTGGTTCGCCCTGCGCTTCGTGCTCGGCCTCGGCGGTGCCGCTCTCTTCGTCGGGTCCGAGGCCTGGATCAGCCAGGTAGCCCCGGAGAACCAGCGCGGACGCGTCATCGGCTTCTATGCCACCGCCCTCTCCGCCGGGTTCGCGACCGGCCCACTGCTGGTCCCGCTTGTCGGCATCAAGGGTGTCCTGCCGTTCGCGGCCGGATGCGCCCTCTTCGCGCTGGCATCGTTGCCGCTCCTCCTGCCGGGCAGCGCGGCGCCGAAGGTGCATGGCCGGTCCGCCTTCGGCATCGTCACCTTCATCCGCGGGGCGCCGGCCATCGCCGCGGCGGTGGCCTGTTTCGGTGTCATCGAATTCGGCACCTTCGCGCTGCTACCGGTCTACGGCGTGCGGCTCGGCCTGCCGGAGGGTCAGGCGGCGACGTTGCTATCGGCAATGGCGCTCGGCCAGATCGCGCTTCAGATTCCGATCGGCTGGCTCGCCGACCGCTTCGGTGCGTATCGCATGCTGAAGCTCTGCGCGCTGGCGGGTCTCGCGGGTCCGCTCGCCATCCTGGCGCTGCCGATCGGCTACCTGCCGCTTCTCTTCCTCTTGTTCCTCTGGGGCGGCACGGTCGCCGGTCTCTACGGCATGTCGCTGGCGCTGGTGGGGGGGCGCTACGAAGGAGCGACGCTGGTCACGGCGAATGC